>PCVV01000008.1:5689-31295 GCA_002762735.1 Candidatus Pacearchaeota archaeon CG11_big_fil_rev_8_21_14_0_20_30_13 | reverse complement strand
GAACCTCCTGCTTCACGAATAGAATAATAAATTTTCTTTCCGCTAAACTTTTCCTTTTCTCCAGAAGACTTTATTACTTGCATGAATAAACAAAGAAGAAGAAAGTTATAAATTTAATTAAAACAAAACTCATCCTTTCCATTTAAATAAATTGCAATTAAAGCAATAATGAAACCAATATCTCGAATAGTTATCTCATTCCAACCTAAAGAAAATATAATTAATAATAATCTTATAATACCCCAAATTGAAATATTTATAAGAATGAGTGAACATAAAATTGAAGACCTAGAAAAACTCTTTGGAGAAGTCAAAGAGAATTTGTCTAAATGGAAAAAAGAAAATTCTTTTGAAACTCCAATTAATTTAAAAATAATTCCTATGAAAGGAAAGTTTGAAGTTAATATTTAAAAAGATAGACTTCACGTCTACTTCCTAAATTAAAAAAAATAAATTTATTCTAATTTGAAAACTACACTAACACTTGCAGAGATATCCTGATCTCCAGGTTGAATACTTGATTCTACTTGTTTCAAAGTTGAAGTATCTGCAACAGCACCGTAAGCCATCCAAGGATAATATCCAAAATCGTTCACGCTTACTGAAACCAGCTTTCCAACTTTTTTACCCAATCCTTCTGCAACAGCATCCGCTTTGATTCTTGCATCTTCTGAAGCTTGCTTCATTGCTTCTGCTTTATACTTATTTTGAGATTCTTGAGTTAGTTCAAAATTAATATTGCTCACTGAAGCTCCAGAATCTAACGCGATTGCAATAACTCTTGAAGCCTTTTCAGAATCTTTAGCATCTATTTTTACCGAAAGCATATGGACTGCTCTGTATCCATTGTCTTTTCTAACACCGTTATTATAACTATAGTCTTGATAAATGTTAAAACTTTCTGTCACAATTTCCTCACGACTAAGACCTTCTTCTTTAACAAGAGAATCTATCAATTTATTAAGAATAATTGCATTTTGATCATTAGCTTCTGCACTTGTTTTTGCTAAGTTTTTAATGTTTATATAAACTCCAATTAAATCTGGCATTGCTTTAATCGTAGCTGTCCCTTGAACGTTTACTGTATTTTGAGTTGAACTCCCAGCAGGCCCAAAAGCTAACAAAAACCCTAAAGCAACAATTAGAATAACTCCTGAAATTATTGAAGTAATAATTATTGAATTGTTTCTTTCCATGTTTTTATCCTCCTTTTTAATTTTATATTTAAGTTATAGACTAAAAGTATGATTAAAATCAAGATTAAAATTATAAATAAGAGATAAAATAAGATTACATAAATTTCTCCCTGAATACATGGTCCAACTTCCCAACCAATATAAATGCAAAGATTATTTTTCATAAACAAATATAATATCCAAAATAAAGCAAAATCAATTAACCAAGTTAAAATTAAAAATTTATTAATTTTCTTCATAAATTATAATTTCCTCCAATTTACCATTGCAAAAATTAACAAAGCTAAAATTCCCCCAGATAAAAACCATCCCCAAACCGCATTAGCTTGAATCACATTTGACATCCCATTTGAAAGTTCTGGGACATTTTCCAAAATCATTTTTTGAGAATTTTGAATGACATAATCTTGAGCAACATTATTTTGAATATTTCCACTTTTTATTGTATCAAAAACCCAAACCGCAAATGTTCCAGTAAGTGTTAAAATAAATCCTGGAAGAAGCGATTTCAATTTTTCGCTTGTTCCCCTATTTGGAGAAATTAAAATAGACTTATTCGAAAGTTCGTACATCACAATTTTTTTACCTTTCTTACTCCAAAAAAAGTTTTTCTTTTTTTCCACAAAACCGCTTTTAAGAAGTTTTCCAATGTTGTATTCAACGGTACTTGCAGGTATTCTAAGAGCATCCACAATATCTTTTTCACTTGCCTCACTGTGTTCAGCTAAATAATCAATAATCTTTTTAGAAGTTTTATTTCCTAAGACATCTGCCAAATGTTTTATTTTTGGATCATCCATTGAAATAATAATATACTTATTTTCAGTCATAAAATACTTAATTGAAACTTATTTATAAACAATTTGAAGACTTCAAGAGTAATTGAAACTATTAAAAATAAAAATGTTTAATTTACAAAAACTATTATAAATCTCTCTTTCCTAAAATAAAATAAACAAAGAATGAATTTAATTCTTTCTCATTGGATCAGAAAAGATGAACAAAATAAACATAAGAAAAACAAAAAAAGAAGATTTGAAGATAATTTCAAAAATTTACAGAGATGAATTTTCAAAACCTCCATATAATGAAAATTGGACAGAAAAGAAATCAATTAATAAAATGAGATTTTTCCTAAAATTCTATGATTTATACTCCGTAATATTTAAAAAACAAGTGATAGGATTTGCATGTATAAATAAAAATTTTATGTGTCCAGGAGAAGTTGCATTTTGGGAAGAATTTGCAATAAAAAAAGAATTTCAAAATGAGGGAATTGGCACATTTGTATTAAATGAAATTTTTAAAATCTACAAGAAAAAGGGATATAAAAAATTTATGGGAATTGTAAATCTTAATTCCAAAGCAAGTAAACTTTACAAAAAATTAAATATCTTGCCAAGCAAAAAAAATATTTTGATAGAAAAAAATTTAAGATAAAATTAGTTATTTACTTTTTCAAATTATCAAAAATAGAATTCAAAGTCATTTTTCTTTTATTTCTAGAATTAAAAATGGGTAAATGAAGATCAAATTCAAGATCCCCAAAAACTCTTTTAAAATTTTTAAAATCACTGAAAACATAGGGATTCTTCTTTATCTCTTCAAGATAATAAAAAAGAGAAGTGATACTTGCAGGATTTAAATTTGCTTCTCCAAAAACATAAGAACTTCCTTTTTTGTATAAAAAAAGACTTGAATTTTTCAAACTCCACTGAGAATACCTTAATGAAAATCCATTTTTCCATAAAAATTTTCCTTCACGCTGAACATACAATAACCTGGGAACACTTTCAATTGCAGTATAACTTGGATTTAGATCCCCATCAAAATTCAGAAGATCTTCTTCCTGAGAGTTAGCAATAGAGGAATATTCTTTTATAAGGTAAAAGGGCCCATCATAAAATATTTGATTAGCAAGAGTAATCTCTGGTTGATTATTCGATTTCTTCTGTGAATATTTTAATTTCCCATTCTTTAAAAAAACAAAATTTGCAGGATGAATTTCAGTTTCAACACGAATCTCTCCTTTAAGAATTTTATAAAAACCAGTAAAATCGGTATCAAAAGAATCTAACGAATATAAACTTTGGAAATCTTCCTTTGAATTAAAATCTTTTTTGTATTCTCTGGCAAAATCAACAAATTTTTCATCTGATTTCTGGTAACTCCATTCTTCAGGAAAATATCTAAAATTGCTTACAAGATTTATATTTTTTCCAAATTCTGCCCAAAGATTATCATTCATTAATTTAAAACAAAACAGACTCGTTTATAAAAATTATTTTAGTGGGGAAGGTATTTATTTTACTTCAATTTCCCCTCTAAAAGAATTTGCCCCTTCACAAGTTATCTTTTTACCTACAAAATTCAAAGGACGAGAAAATAAAGGGCAATTTGTCACAAAGGTTTCAAATTCTCCTCCTTCTCCGGCAGGATGAATTTTATACTTTTCATTTAATGCCATAATATCTGTGATAAAATTTTTATCAATCTTTCTAAAAACCCAACTTTCACTAAAGGGATATGCAAATACTCCAGTCAAAATGATTTCAAATTTATTATCGACCAACTCTTTCAGGTATTCCTTTTCATCTTTTTGCCAAAGAGGATTAACACATTCTATTTTAAGCTCATCACAAATTTTTTGTATTCTGGAAGCCTGATAAACTGATTTTATCGCCCCAGTTATAATTCCTTGAATTTTATACTTTTTTTTAGCTTTTTGAATTAGATTTTTCAAATCTTCAAGTTCATCTTCTTTTTTACCTTCTGTTTTTCCAATAATTAAAGGTAAACCCATAACTTCTGCTTGAATTTTGGTTTTATCAATTGATGGGGTATGGAACATGTAACTTTCTTTATTCTTTGAATGAACCGAGATCAAACAAATAATTTCATGTCCAACACATTTCGCTAGATAAGTTGCATAAACTGAATCTTTTCCTCCTGAAAAAAGCACACCAAGTTTCATATTAAAATCAAAGATAAAGAGTTTTTATTTCTTACGAATAAATTTAGGGGTATCAACAATAACTCCATCACATTGTGTAATAAATGGAATTAATGAATCTAATTTTGATTCAAAAGGAGGCTTTTCTAAACTAAATTTTTCAAGATTATTTAATTTAACCTCTTTTTTTGTTTCATCTCTTTTTGATTCGAAAGAATCTGAAAATTCATAAATTCTGTGTGTAAGCGCTAAAGAACTTGCAACCATTAAACCAGCTAGCCCAAGTTTTGTTTTCTGTGAAAAATTTTGAACAACTTTTGGTAATCGATTCGTATTTTCAAAACCAAGAAGATCTTTCATAGTATCTGTAAAAAAACCCTCGATTATTCCAACAAAATATGCTAACGGAAGAGTACCTAATGTGGTAGGAATTACCTTGGATAAATCTCCTCCAAATTTGATTCCATAAGGAACTGAATTTGTTAAAGGACCCAAAACAGAGTTATACATTCCATCATGATTTCCAAAAGATTTTTTCTTAAAATAGTTTCTACTAAAAATTCTTCCTTTATCCACAAAATAAGCAACTCCTCCAATAACTGGTAAAAGACTCCATCTCAAAACTTTAGATTCATCAGAACTCATTTCAGTTAAAACTTGCATAAAATCTGGAAGAGATCTCATTAATTTGGGTAAAACACTTTCATAAAAAGCATACAAAGGTGTCGCTACTATCACTGCTCCCAAACCGCATGCTGAAAAATCTCTAAAAAAAAGATTCCATTTATGATCATAATAGTCTTTCAAATCTTCCTTTACTTGATTTAATTTTTCAAATTTTTTACTAATCATAAAGAAATAAAAAAAATTCCGCTTATAAAGACTCTTGTTCTAAATCTTCTTCAATAGAAATTTCAATTTCAGGACCAAAAATTTCGCTTTCATCTGTTAAAATTTCACCTTCTTCAATGGTCTCTTCACTCCAATCTCCATCTTTAAGATCTGCATATAGATTTGGATTTTCTTTCAAAAAAATATGTTTGAGCCATATATGTATCTCTTCAAAATGGGCTTCTTGTTCAAGCCAAAGTTTACCATTATTCTCGAGCTGCAAAATAGGAAAAAATGAAAGCGCCCTTTCTTCTCTTCCAATCCCAACAATTTCGGTATAAGGAACTTTCTTATGGGATTTATTTTTTTCGAAATGATCCATTATTTTTGAATGCAAATTTAAAAGTTTATTTTTTATGTTATACTTCTTTTTAGGTAAACTAATTCCAGACTCACGAAGAGCGTTATTATCAACAATTACTTTTTTTATACGTCTATTTTCGGTTATAATTGCTTTGTTTAAAGATTCTATAAGTTCATTCAGTGTAACTTTTCTAAATCTAGGCATAGGACTTCTAAGAACAAGTTCAGGAATTTCTTCATCAAGCTCTATTCTTTCTAAAACGCTCTTTTTTGATTCCTTTTCTCCAAAAAGAATATCATCAATACTCTTCATATATTGACTCAAAATAAGTTCTGATTTGATTCTTAAAAGCAAAGCCGCCGCGAGTAAAACTTTACTCGAAACAAAAAAGTCTGTTTCTTCATATTGTTGAATTTTTTCTAAGAATCCTTGAGTTAACAAAGTAATATCAATATCCCATGGATCAAGTTGATCTGTATTTATCAAATCATAAATGATTTCTTTCCAACCAATCTCACGATTAAACAAAAGATTATGAACTTCTTCTTGTCCAACACTCGGCTTCATCCCCTCTTTCATAAGAAAAAATAAGGGATCCTATTTTATAAATTTATTATCAAAATTTAGAAATTTATTTGAAGGAATGTCATTTCATGAGAGTAACAGAACAGAAAGATTTAAATAGTATTGGGACCATCTTTTAGAATCACCTCTTTTACCCAGGAGAGGACGCAAAGCTATCTAATTTTATTTGGCTTTGAAGAATCTCCTAGGTTTCTTATTCATAAAAGTCATATTTTATATATTTCAATCTCCTTAAATTAGAGTGAAAAACATAGAACTTTGGGTTACCGATATTGAAGATACTTTTATTGTTCTTGATAGAATTCAATTTTCAGAGATTAGTGAAAATTCTATTATAAAATATTTCAAAAAGGAGATTCCAAATGAATCCGCAGAAGAAATAAAGATGAAAATAAAAAATTATCTTTATGAAAAATACAACAAATGCAATCATAACATAGAGATCAATTTAATTTATCAGAATATTCTTTCGAATATAAATTCAGCAAGATTAGAATTAATACACTTTTAAAAATTATTTTTTCTTAATTTCTTTAGGAACTACGGATTTTCCAAACTCAGCATAATGACATTTTCCACAATAAAGCCTCTCCTTTGCTTTCATTAAGAAGATTCCTGGGCCACATCTCGGACAAAATCTTTCTTTCTTTAAAGTTACACCTTCAACTTTGTACATAGAATATTTCTTACTTGTAGGTTTATTTTTATGAGGTTTCTTTCCTTTCTTTACTACTTTTTTCTTTCCCATTATTGCGCATCCTCTTCTTTAATTTCTTCTGAAGATTTTTTTGCTTCTTCTGCAACTTTCTTAGCTTCTGCTTTAGCCTTAACTTCTTCTTCGGCTTGCTTTTTTTCTTTTTCTATTTCTTGCTTTGTCTTCTTCACAACCCTCTTAAATTCCTCTTTAGACCCATAAAGATTAACAACAACATCAAAAATTTGAGCTCCAAATTTTCCACTTATTTTTTTTATTCTTAATAATTCTGGATTGAAAGAAAATTTTTCCTTAAGAATTGCTTTAACTTCTTCATGACTTGGAACTGCTTGAGATCTTATTTCAAAATGAAGTTCTTTTCTTGAAAAGAGAGGATTTTCAACTTCAGAGATTTTTTTTATTTCCATTTTATCTTGTCTTTACTGCAAACTTTCCGTTTGAGCTTAAATTTATTTTTTTGGCAATTTCAGATTTTTCATGATTTAAAATATAAATTTTTCCTTTGTATGAATCCGTTGATTCTTTTGAATCACAATGAGGACATTTATCTCCTTCATATATCGTCTTACAAATTTTACATGCTTTATCTTTTATTTTTGCCATTATTTTTTACCTTTACCTGTTTTTGCTTTACCTTCTTTAGATTTTCCTTCTTCTTTTTTAGTTACCTTTTTATTCTCAGATTCTCTCTTTGCCTTATCTTCTTTTATCCAGTCTATCTTTCCAAGTCCTGGTTGTCTCATTGTCAATCCAATTTTTGGTTCATCTCCTTTGTGAGAGATTGCAACAATTCTTGCAACGCAAAGATCCCCTTCTTTCAAGACTCTTCCACTTGATTTTCCTGAAAGACTCCCTGACTCACTAAAACTAACATAATCATCCATAGTTTGACTAATGTGAATCATTCCCCTCATTGAACCAAGATCAATAAATGCTCCAAAATTAGTAATCTCTGAAACTTTTCCATAAACATGCTCTTGAAGTTCTGGCTTCCAAACGAGAAGTTTGAAATCACATCTATAATATGCAGCACCATCACCAGGAATTATAACTCCTTCACCAACATTCAAAACTTCTACAACCGCAACAACTTTCCCAAGCTCTTTTTCATAATACTCAGCATAAGTCTCATCCAACTGTTCTCGAACAGAATCCGAAGTAGGCAACCCAAAAAGTTTTGGGTCAACTCTTACATAATCTTCAACTTCCGTTAAGTAAAACATTTTAATCGAAATTTAAAGCAAAAATTGGTTTAAAAAGCTTTTCCTAAAAATCAAACTTTTAACTGTATCTTTTTTAACTTTTTAAATGACAAATTATCATAACAATCCTATTGTAACTCCAATTTCTTTAAATTTCTTATCACAATTTTCCTATTTCTAACAGATTTTTTTAAAGCTTTGTCAACAGTTGCAAGTAAGAATTCTGGATTTTTTTCAAGATATGCTTTTATTCCAGTATCAACATATTTTCCTGGACAATTAACCTCTTTGTATGTTTCAGATTTTATCAACTTTAATGCAAGAACTGCTTCATCTCGAACCTTAAGTGCCTTTGTTGAATCTCTTATTCTTTTAATTTCTAGCTTAACCTCTTTAGGAATCAAGATTGTATGCCCCTTATCCAAAAGTTCCTCATAAAAATCAAGCTTATTTCTAACACAGCTCAAAATAAAACTTGTATCCAATACTACTTTTGTCATAAACAAAATTAGGATATTATATATAAAAACCTGTCTCCAAAACTTTATAACTGTTTTTACCTTCAATGTTTAATGAAAGAGAGTGAAAACCTTCTTCGGATTTTAGAACAATCATTCAATGCATTCAAAAGTAAAGATTCCCTCAAGCTAAAAAAATTAAGTAATGAAACCGTTCATACTTCTTCTTTAACTCAAGATTCAAGTAATATTTTAATTGCAGTTGTAATTTATTCACTTGGAAAACTTCTCGAAAGGGAAAATTATTTTAATCTTCCAGGATGGAAGAATTTTGAGTCTCTGACTACTTCGGCTTTAAAAATTTCAATAGAAGATTTAAAACAAAATAAGGAAGAAAAATTCACTCAAGATTTTATTCAAATAAGAAAGGCAATTGGAAAAATTTCTGGAAAATTAAAAAAATATATTGAAGAAGTTTTTGAAAAATCGGAGATTACAAAAGCTTCAAGAATCTATGAACACGGAATTTCTCTTGGACAAACTTCAAAACTTTTGGGGATAACTATCTATGATTTAGCAAATTATACTGGACAAACTGGAATTTCTGAAGTTTCATTGAATCAAACAATAAATGAAAAAGAAAGGGTAAAAATGTTGGAGGATATGTTTATATGATTTTAAAAGCACAAGAATTCGCAAGACAAAAACATGAGAACCAAGTTAGAAAATTTCTTGGAGAACCATATCACAGCCACGTAGAAAAAGTTGCAGAAATAATAAAAGAGCACAAACAAAGCCACAAAATAAACGAACTCATTTCGGCATCACTTCTTCACGATACTCTTGAAAACACAAATACCACAGAAAAAGAATTAAGAGAAAATTTTGGAGAGTTGATTACTTCTTTAGTAAAAGAATTAACCACAGAAAAAAAAGAATCAGAACTTCTTGGAAAAAAAGAATACCTTGCAAAAAAACTTAGTGATCCGGGTAGAATGACCAATTGGGGACTTGTAATAAAACTTGCGGATAGATTAGACAATGTTTCAGATTTGCAAAATGCATCGATTGAATTTAGAGAAAGATATTTAGAAGAAACTAAATATATTCTAAATGCTCTAGAAGAAAAAAGAATTTTGACTGAGACTCAAAAAAAATTAGTTAAAAAAATTAAAGAGGCCTGTTTATGAAACAAAACGTTTTAATTTTCGATTCTAGTGCTCTAATCAGCATCGCGATGAACGGACTTTTGAATGAACTTGAAAAGCTAAAACAAATTTTTCCTGGAAAATTCATAATTCCCAAAGAAGTTAAATTTGAGATTGTAAATCATCCTCTTGAAACAAAAAGATTTGAGCTTGAAGCTTTAAGATTAAATCAACTTTTAAAAAAAGGAATTTTGGAAATGCCAGAATCAATTGAGATTTCTTCAGCTGAAATTTCAACAGAATCGGAAAGACTTTTGAAAATTGCAAATAGCACTTTTTTTGAAAGGAAAAAAAGAGAAATTCATTTAATTGACTATGGAGAATCAGCCTGTTTGGCTCTAAGCAAAATCTTAGAAAAAAAAGGAGTAAAAAATTTGATTTTAATAGATGAAAGAACAACAAGACTTTTATCAGAAAAACCTGAAAATCTAAAAAGATTATTAGTCAAAAAGATACACACAGAGATTACGCTGAATAAAGAAAATCTTAAATATTTTTCTGGAATAAAAATTGCACGTTCAGCTGAATTGATGTTCCTAGCATACAAGAAAGGAATTATAGAAATAAAAGATAAAAAAACCCTCGACGCTATTCTTTATGCACTTAAATACAAAGGTTGTGCAATTTCATCAGAAGAGATTGAAACCTTAGAAAAAATGGCATGAAAGATAAAAAAATTATTCCTTCTTCAGAAAAACAGCAACATTTTTTGAAAAACAAAGAAATTTTAAAAAAAGAAATTGAAATTGCGAAGCTGGCAAAAAAAGATAATGTATTAGAAATTGGGGCTGGAGATGGAAGATTAACAATCCTAATCGATAAAAAAGTAAACTCAGTAACTTCTTTTGAAAATGATTCATCCCTAAAACCAGTTTTAGAAAATCTTAAGTTAAAGAACACAAAATTTGTATTTGAAGATGCACTTAAATTTTCTTGGAAAGAATATGATAAAATTGTCTCAAATATTCCATACTCCCTTTCTGAACCGGTTATTATGAAAGCAATCAAAGAGGAAATTAAAGAATTAATTTTAATCATTGGAGAAAATTTTGCAACACTTCTAAAAGAAAAAACGAGCAAAATTGGAGTTCTAGCTAACTTATATTTTAAAATAGAGTATATAGAAAAAATAGATAAAAAAGAATTTGAACCATCTCCGAGAGTAAATTCATTCTTAATACACTTAACAAGAAAGAAACCAAATGAAATTGAACTTGTCCTCCAAGCAATTTTAGAAAAAGAATCAAAAACAAAGAACGCAATAATCAAAACTCTCCAAAATTACGGAAAAACAAAAAATCAAGCTCGTGACATAATTAAAGAGATGGGATTAAACGTTGACTCGCTCGATAAAAAGACTAAGACATTATCAACAAAATTTATTGAAAAATTAAAAGATGGTTTGAACAAGTTTTTCTAAAAATGGGCCTGGGGAGAATCGAACTCCCTTCTTCGGCTCTGGAGGCCAACATAATACCAGTATACTACAGACCCATTAAACATTAAGAGAATTTAGTGTTTTTAATGATTTTGTTTGAAAAAACCTTTCTTATTCATTATTTGTTTGTAACTATTAAATTAATACAAAAGAAAAGTTTATAAAATTAAATCCTAATCTTTATTTATGACACATTTAGAAATAATGCTAGAAACGAAAGAAGAAAAAAATTTAGTAAAAGAAATAGATAAACTTCCCTATATAAGTTTTCCTTACACAAATGAAAATTTAGAAGCAATTATTAAAGGGATGCAAATTAATTCGGAAGATTATGTTTTAGGCATTATGGGTTCAGGACAGCAAGGTTTGGCAATGATTGAAAAAGGTGCAAAAGCAGATCTTATTGATTATGACTTCACTCAAATAGAATATTTTCGAAAAATGCTTCGATTTTTAAAAAATAATAAAAATTCATATGAAAGTTGTAAAAAAATTTTAATGAGTTGGGAAGGCCCATCAAAAAATTATTTTTCTTTAAATGAGAGAATTTTTAACATAAGAAAAAATCTAGACAATTTAAAAATTTTAGAGAAGGGAGATATTTTCAGTTTAAAAACAGAATTTTCTAGGTATAATAAAGTTTATCTTTCCAATTCTACAGATTATAAATGTCAGGATTATTTAAAAAATCAAAAAAAATTTATTCAATTTGGAAAAAATTTCAATCAAAAAACCACATTTTATCTTTCCAGATCAGTTTTCGAAAGCAACAGAAAATTAAAAAAAGAGGGATTTAGAATCAACGAAGACTTAACCAAAAAATCCAATAAAATTGAAATGGGTTGGAAACCTCAAATAATAGTTAAGGATGATGAACAAATAAGTCTTATTCAGAGAATCATCAAAAAAATAAAACCCTTAATCTAAAAATTTTTAGGAAAAATCTTTTCTTTTAACTTGACAATTTCTTCTGTAATAATTTCATTTTTAAGTTTAAAATCTGTAAATAAATCATCAGGATAATCCTTAGCATATAAAACCTCATCACAGAATTCAATTCCTTTTTTAGAAAAGAAGAATAATTTTTCTAAGTCCCCTTTAAGAGATGGTTTTCCTTCAAGAAAGATCACACCATTATCAACTAGTGAAGTATAAAGTTCCTTCAATTTTAACACCATATCTATTTCATTACTTAGATTATACATCTCTCTTATAGAAAAAAATAATATAAAAAGATTATTACAATTGTTCATCATCATGAACTTTTACCACATCAGTTACATAATCTTCAGATTGCAATTTTAAAATTCTAACACCTTGGGCAGCTCTTCCCATAATTCTAATATTTTTCAAACTCATCCTAATCACTTGGCCCTTCGCTGTAGTTATAATTATTGAATCACTATCGTTAACTGAAATTGCATTAACTACATTTCCAGTTTTTTCATTTATCTTCAAATTGATAACTCCTTTTCCAGCCCTTGCCGTCTTTCTATAATCTTCAACCGCAGTTCTTTTTCCATAACCATTCTTGGTGATTGTAAATATAGCTTCAGTTTCCAAAACTTCAAGTGAAACAACTTCATCCTTTTCAGATAATTTTATTCCAGTAACACCATAACTTGAACGACCCATTGAACGAACTTCCTTTGAATTAAATCTAATTGCCTTTCCATCCTTAGTTGCAAGACTTATCTCTTGTCCTTCTTTAACAATTTCCACTCCTATAAGATCATCAGAATTATCTAAAGGCAAATTAATTGCTTTCAATCCAGAAACACGAGGATTAGAAAAATAAGAAAGTGAAATCTTTTTTACAACACCCTTCTTAGTTGCCATAATCAAAAAGTCATCAAAATTTTTAACAGAAATTACTTTTGTTACCCTCTCTTCTTTTAATCCTAAAAGATTTATCAAAGCCTTTCCTTTTCCATATCTTTCAGACTCAGGAATATCATAAGTTTTCAACCATAAAACCCTTCCTCTTGAAGTGAAAAACATAAGATAATCATGAGTGGAGCAAGTGAGAATCTGTTTTGTAAAATCTCCCGTCGTGAAATTGTTTCCAATAACTCCCTTACCACCTCTTTTCTGTTCCTTGTAAGTCTGAACATCCATTCTTTTAGCATAACCCTTATCTGTAATTGAAATTACCACTTCTTTATCTTGAACCAAATCTTTTTCCAAAATCTCTGAAAACCCTCTCTTAAAAATTTGTGTTCTACGAGGATCACCATATTTTTCCTTAAGTTCCAAAACTTCTTTCTTTATAATTTTCAAAACTTCATTCATGTCTCCTAAAATTTTCTCATATTCCTTTATTCTTCTTTCAAGTTCCTTAAATTCATCTTTAAGTTTATCATTTTCTAAAGAAGTTAACTGTCTCAAACGAAGCTCAAGTATTGATTTTACTTGAATCTCACTAAATTTGAATTTTGCCTTTAACTCTTCTGAAGAATCTTTTCCAAATCTAATTATTTTTATAACTGCATCCAAATTGTCTAAAGCTTTCAAAAGACCTCCAACAATTTCTTGTCTTAATTTTGATTTTTTTAATTCAAATTTAGTTCTATTTCCAATTATTATCTTTCTATACTCAACATAGTTCTCTAAAACATCAACTAACCCCAAAACTCTTGGTTTCCCTTTAACTAGAGCAAGGAAGTTTACATTAAATGAATCTTGCAATCGAGTATACTTGTATAAAGCATTTATTACAAATTTTGAATTTACTCCTTTTTTTAGTTCCAAAATAATTCTAATTTTTCCTTTATTTGATTCGTCCCTCAATTCAGAAACATCTTTTATTTTTTTATCTCTAACCAAATTTGCAATTTGTGTAATCAAAGTTGATTTATTTACCATGTAAGGAATTTCCGTAATTACAATTGTATCCTTTTTCTTTGATTCTTCAACACTTGTTTTCCCACGAATAACAACTTTACCTCTTCCAGTTTCGTATAATTCCTTCATATCTCCTTGAATTAATCCTCCAGTAGGAAAGTCTGGACCTGGAATAACTTCGAGGAGTTCCTTCAAAGTAATTTTTGGATTTTCTATATAAGCTGAAATTGCATCACAAACTTCTCTCAAATTGTGTGGAGGAATATTTGTAGCCATTCCCACCGCAATACCTGTTGCACCATTAAGCATCAAAGCAGGAAGCTTTCCAGGAAGTAAAGCTGGCTCTTGCATAGAATTATCAAAATTAGGTAAGAACTCCACAGTATCTTTCTCAAGGTCTTCTAGAAGCTCCTCAGCAACTTTCTCCATCTTTGCTTCAGTATACCTGTAAGCCGCTGGAGGATCACCATCAATTGAACCAAAGTTACCTTGACCATAAACTAAAGGATAACGAAGTGAAAAGTCCTGCGCCATACGAACCATCGCCTCATAAACTGCAGTATCACCGTGAGGGTGATATTTACCAATCACATCTCCCACAATCCTTGCCGATTTTTTAGTTTGAGTGTTTGGTTTCAAACCCATTTGTTGCATTGAATACAAAATTCTTCTCTGAACAGGTTTCATACCATCTTCAATTGAAGGAATTGCACGTGAAACAATTACACTCATGGCATAATCCAAATAAGATTTTTTCATTTCACTTGAAATTTCTGAATCAAAAATACCTTTTTCATTTTTAGAAGGTTCGGCAGATTTCATAAAAGATTCTCCAACCTGAATCTTATCAGAATCCTGTTCCACTTGAGTCTCATCACTTTCTTCTTCGTTTCCTTCTTCATTCATTCCTTCATCCTCCTCATAATCATCATCTTTTTTCTTTGCCATTTTTATTCTTCCTCCTCGGATTCTTCATCAAAGTTAATCAGTAATTCACTTTCATCGTCAAGAGGAAGTGTGACATTTCCACTTTTTTTCTCTCTTAGCTCTTCAAGAGAAGAAATCCAATAGTTTATGTCTTCCTCAGTTAAAAAAATCTCAGTAACTTCTATGTCTACTTCTTCCATATTTTCAATTTCAATTTCTTCATACCCTTCTCCACGAAATTTCCCTTCCATCTTAAGCTACTTCCTCCCCTTTAGCATCTAAATATTTCATAAATTCTTCCTCATCCAATTCTTCTTCATTTGGATTTTTTCCTTTCCATTTACATTTAGAACATTCCCAAACTCCAATTTCTCCAATTGCAACTCTAACATCTTTCTTACACTTTGGACATTTTCTAACTTTGAAAAGTTTTCCAATTTTTTTTACTTTTGGGGACTCTTTACCTTTCAATATCCAATCTGGAGTTTGTATCTTTGATTTTTTTACCATTTTAATCTCAACTCCTTAATTTTATCTATCAAATCTTCTGAATCTTTAAATTGAATAGTTTCGTCAAACATTTCAGGAAGATAAGTATTCTTCACATTTTTATTAATCATTAAAATGATTCTTTTATTTTTAGCAAGAGAATATCCAATTTCAATTAACATCCCCTCACTTTTGTTCTCATTCCGAACAATCGCTAAAAAAACATCATTTTTATCAATTAAATTAAAGGCATGTTTAAATTTCTCTTTTTTAGTTTTACTTTGAAAAGAATCTGCCTCACACAAAGTGCAATAAGGATGATATCCCTTTTCTTTTAATAAATTAATAATTTCTAAACTTTCTTTCTTAATCTTTTCAAAATCACATCCAGTCACTGCTTGCCCAATAAATATTTTCTCATCCATTTTAAATATCCAGAGCTGCTTCATGCGCATTTTCTGCAATGAAGTCTTTCCTCCCTTGAACATCGTCTCCCATAAGCATAGAAAAAACTTGATCTGCTTCAACGGCATCTTCAATAAAAACTTTTTTTATTTTTCTTGTCTTGGGATTCATTGTCGTATCCCAAAGTTGCTCTGAACTCATCTCACCAAGACCTTTAAAACGAGTTATATTTGAATTTTCAATTCCGGCAGTTTCTTTTTTCAATTCATCTTCGGAATAAACATAATGATCCTTTTTCTTTCTTATTCTAAAAAGAGGGGGCATTGCAATATAGATGTGACCATTTTCAATTAAATTTGGCATGAATCTAAAAAAGAATGTTAAAAGCAAAGTCTTAATATGCTCTCCATCCACATCCGCATCAGTCATAATTATTATTCTTTTATATCTAAGTTTGCTCAAATCAAATTCTTCACCTACGCCAGCTCCAATTGCAGTAATCATATTTGTAATTTCTTCACTAGAAAGAACTCTCGAAATATTTGCTTTCTCAACATTCAAGATTTTACCTTTAAGTCCTAATATTGCTTGAGTCTCTTTACTTCTTGCATTCTTCGCACTTCCACCTGCCGATTCTCCCTCAACAAGATAGAGCTCAGAATCTTCTGATTTTTTACTTGAACAATCAGCCAATTTTCCAGGAAGTCCTCCAAGTGAAAATAAATTTTTACGTCTAACGAGATCTTTTGCTTTTTTTGCAGCAAGTCTAGCTTTAGCCGAATCAAGAATTTTCTGTAATATAACTTTTGCAACACTTGGATTTTCTTCAAGGAACTCTGAAAGCGAAAGAGTGACTGCAGAATCTACATATCCTTTAACTTCAGAATTTCCAAGTTTACTTTTAGTTTGACCTTCAAATTGAGGATCTGGAATTTTTATACTAATTATAGCAGTAATTCCTTCACGAACATCATCCCCCATAAGAGTATCTCCATTTTTCAAAAGATTTTTCTTTTTAACATAATCATTAATAACTCTCGTCAAAGCAGTTTTCAATCCTGAAACATGAGTTCCACCTTCAATAGTATTAATTGTATTAACAAACCCAAAAATATTTTCTTGGTAGCTAGTAGTATACTGGATTCCAATTTCAAGAGACATATTATCTATTTCTTTTTTAAAATAAATTGGTTTTGGATGAAGAACCTCCTTAGATTTATTTATCCACCTAACAAATTCCATAACTCCTCCTTCCGCATGAAACTCCTCACTCTTACCTCTTATTTCATCTTCCAAAAGAATCTTTAAACCAGCATTAAGAAAAGCAACTTCCCTAAATCTTGTCTCTAAAATTTTGTAATCAAAAACTAAAGTTGAAAAAATTTGCGGATCTGGGAAAAATTTTACAAAAGTTCCAGATTCCTTTTCACCACATTTCCCAACAACTTTTAATTTTGTCTGAGGTAATCCTCTTGAATATTCTTGTTCGTAAATTTTTCCATCTCTTTTAATTCGAATAAATAACTTTTCAGCAAGAGCATTCACACAACTAACCCCTACTCCATGTAATCCTCCAGAAACTTTATAGGAATCTTTATCAAATTTTCCTCCTGCATGCAGTTTAGTTAAAGCAACTTCTACTGCAGGAACTTTATAAATAGAATGTATTTCTGTTGGAATTCCTCTTCCATCATCTTCAACTGAGCAAGATCCATCTTTATGAATGATCACTTTAATAATAGAACAATAACCAGCTAAAGCTTCATCAACAGAATTATCAAGAAGTTCATAAACTAAATGATGCAATCCTTGTTTGTCTGTTCCTCCAATGTACATTGCAGGTCTCTTTCTTACTCCTTCAAGACCTTCTAAAACTCGAATATTCTCTGCACCATATTTTTTTTGATCCGCACTTTCAGCCATTTTTTCAAGATTATTTTAACGATTTTTGTTATTTTCTTGCCAAAAAAGCAAGGATAATTTCAAATGAATTTTATCTTATTTTGAATCCCGTTTTAAGGTAAAATTCATTATCTTTTTACCACCTAAAAAAGGGGGTTTAGTTTATAAATCTTTATATCTAAAAATGCACTTTCTCGACGAGATAAAGCAAAGAAGACCAAAAATCAAAGATAAAATTGAAAATCAATTTTTGAATAAAATTTTTAAGAAAAATAGGATAAAATAAGACTAATTTTTATGAAAAAAACTACCCAAAAAGATTTGAAAAGTGATTAAATATTCTTTCCAAAAGAGATAGTTAATTTATATTTCTAAAAGTCTTTTCTAAATTTATAAAAAATAAACCTCTAAATGTTTTATAAAAACTATTACTAATTAAAACCTATTTTTTACGTTTTTTAGTTTTTATCTTATTTTTCGGATTAAATTTCAAGTTTGTAGAAAGCCAACGAACTTTTCTTCTTCCCATAGCCATATTCTTTCTACATTTAGAAGAGCATAAATAGTTTACAGTTCCATCTTTCATAACTAAAGTTAATCCTCTTGGAAACTCATAACTTTTTTCGCAATAAACACATTTAGGCATTTTGAGTTCCCCCAGAATTTGTTCCCTTTCTTTCTGCAGTAACATAATATTTTTTTGGTTCAGAATATCCCACCAAAAGTGTGTTTACAGTATTATCTTTAAAAGTTATTTTATAATCTTCTCTTTTTTCAAATCTCTCTTTTAATTTTCTTACTGCGAATTCATCCAAATCACTAAAAGACTTTATTTTTCCAAAAGGGATATTTTCAATCTCATTTATCACATCCAAAAGTCCTAAGTTACCAAAAGTTTTATTTAAACTTAGCATATTAATTATAATTCCCCTTTGTAATATTTGATTTGATTCTTCTTGCTTCAATTTCAGTTTCTCTAAGCATTAAAACATCTCCTACTCTAACTGCCCCACGAACATTTCGCCTCATCGATCTTCCTTTATCTCTTCCTTCTTCAACCAAAACTTTAACTTGAGTAATTTCTCCTCTAAAACCAGTTCTACCAAGAATTTCTTTGACTGTTGCCGGAACCGCCTCGCCTACAATTTTTTCGCTTCCTCTTGAAGCCTCAGACTTTCCCTGTTTTTGGTTTTGATTTTGATTTTTTGCCATACTTTAAATTACTAAAATAATTTATTTTATCGAAGCGATGTCTTTACTAGCGTCACCTGCATCTATAATAGCAATAGAAGAAGCTGAAACCGGAAGACCTACAGCAATCCCAAGTTTCTGTTTGCTATCTACTTCAAGGTAAGGAATTCCTTTTTCTTTGCATAAGAGGGGCAAGTGTGCCACAATTTCCTTAGGCTCAACATCAGTTGCGTAAACAACAAGTTTAGCAACTCCTCTTTCAATAGATTTGGTTACTTCGTTTGTCCCCTTCTCGATCTTTCCCGTTCGCTTAGCTTTTTCAACAATTTGATATCCGTCCATTTTAATTTGTCGTCGTATTTAATTAATCGAAAGAAGTTAACTCTTCATTTGAACCTGAAAAGTGTTCATCCGATTATTATTAAGACAAATTTCAGTTTATAAAGTTTTCTTAAGAGATTAGAAAATTGGATTTATTTCAATTAAAATTATAAATAATGATTTCCCATTAATATTATGAAAAAAAATAAAAGAAACATTCTTGCTTTCTTAATCTTCATTGGACTTTTGGTCTTATGGATCTTTATGTTCAAGTATATTAATCCTCAAGCAATTGTAGCTAAACTAGGTGCAACAAATGGATATAACATTTTATTTCTTCTTGGAATGATCGGGGGAGCCTCGACATTCACTGCACCATCATATTTTATTGCACTTACTACCCTTTCCATTGGAGGTCTTAATCCTTTTTTATTGGGACTTGCAGGAGGACTAGGAATTACAATTGGGGACACCATAATCTTCTTCATAGGACTTTCAGCAGGAAAAAAAGCTCCAGACAAATTTAAAGAGAGAGTGCAAAAATTAGAAAAACGTTTGGAAAAGAAACCAAAGTGGGTGGTAAATTTAATTTTGTATTCTTATATTGGATTTACTCCTCTTCCGAATGAGATTGCAACAATTTCTATGGGACTAATTGGACATAAAAAAAGAATAATTCTTTTTATCCTTCTTTTAGGGAATATTACAAGTGGCATTCTTGGATCAATTCTAATTCGTTATGGGGTAAATTTATTTAATATTTAATCTTTCCAACTGACTTCTACTTCATCAGTTCTCTGTCTTGGTTTTATATCTAAATCTTGTGCTTTTTTTCCAGAAAATTTTATCCCTGATTTGAACATAATCTCTCCTAAATAAGCAATCATTGCACCATTATCCACTAACAAACTTTTTTCAGGACAAAAAGATTTTGCGCCTCTTTCTTCACACATTCTTTTTGCCATATCTTGAAGTCGAGAATTGCATGCAACTCCTCCCCCCAAAAGAAGCTCTTTTTTTTCTAGATGAGCCAACGCTCTTTCAGCAGTTTCTAAAAGCATTGCAAAAACAGTTTCTTCCATAGAAAAACTCAAATCTTCAAGAGATCCCTCTTTTTTTTCTAATTTTTGTTTTAGATTAGTTAAAATTCCAGAAAATGAAACATCCATTCCTTTAACTGAATAGGGAAGTTCAATATAATTTTTTCCATCTCTTGCAAATTTTTCTATTTTTGGTCCTCCTGGAAAACCTAAATTTGCATAACGTGCAAAATTATCAATAAAATTACCAACTCCCATATCAAGAGTCTCTCCAAAGATTCTATATTTTCCTGCAGCATAACTTATCACTTGGGTATTTGCTCCAGAACAATAAAGCAAAACTGGGTCTTTAGATCCGGTAATTCTTCCAATCTCCAAATGTGCTACACAATGATTAACCGGAACAATAGGCTTTCCAAGTTTTTTTGAAAGATTTTTTGCAAATTTCATTCCTTCAATTAAACAAGGAGGAAGTCCTGGACCTTGACTAAAAGCAATTGCATCAATTTTTATTTCTGAAATTTCCGCTTCTTTTAATGCTTCTAAATAAATATTTTCACAGACCTCTCTATGGTGCTTAGCTGAATCCATAGGAATAATTCCCCCTCGCTCCGTGGTGTACATATCTCGCTTATTTGCAATTACTTTTCCATTCTTTACAATTCCAACTCCAAAAGTATGAGCAGTTGATTCAACACCTAAAACAATTACCATTAAGAGATAAAACAAAAAGAACTTTTAAAATTAACTTTAAAAGTTAAAAAGAAAAAGTGACTAAAAAATAAAAAAAATAAAAGGTAAACCCCTATAAGCACCTCGTTTACCCAGATTTATTATAAAAATTTACTAGAAAAAAATTTATCTTTTTTTCTTTACAGCTTTCTTCTTAACTGGCTTTTTAGCAACTTTCTTTTTCTTTTTGCCACCCCTAGCCATCTTAGCTTCACAAACATTTCCCTTAGCGTCTATATAATAAAGATGTCCTGGTTGTCTTTGAATAGCGTTTTTTAAAATAACTTTTCCCATTTTAACACCTCCTTTTTATTGATTATAAATTCCCATTAGGGATATTTTAATAGAATAAAACAAAACTCCTATTTAAATCTTTCTTTAAATCGACGGAAATTCCAAAAAATTGTAGGTTTTATTAATAGGAATCTCAATCAGCTTGACAAACTTTTCCGACGGTGAAATCCCAAATTTAAACGGTTTAACTAATTCTGAACCAATAATCTTATTCTCAGAATTTAACCAGATTGCAAAGAAAGGAAAAAATACAAAGAAAGAATGAATCTTAAACGAAACCGGTTTTTTGAATTCGAAAAGCAAAGCTCTAGCTTTTTCACGACGCTGGAACATTAATCCAATGCCTTCTTTCCAGAAAGGAACCTTAAAAACTTCAAGATTTCTTTTTTTTCCTTTGAAAGTCAAACCAATCAATTTTTTTTTCATCTTTAATACACTCATTATACGCTCTATAGCATTGTTCAACATTTTTTTCACAAACAACATTATGATTTTTGAAACCCCCACCAAAACTTTCTGGAATATGCATAAGCTCATGAATCATCACTTTTATTTTTTCTTCTTGATCCATTTTATTAAATTTTTCTCCAAGAAATTCGAGAGCATAAAACGCGGGAGTATCCATTGCTTGCTGCATAAGCTTTCCTAATGCATGACATCTTGCAATTGTACGTTTAGTTGAAGAACCATAACTTCTAAAACATTTAACTCTTCCCATTTTTATATGGGGAAAAATTCTCATTGCAATATCTTCTGCCAAAAGCTGTAGACTAGGAGAAAATTCATATTTCATCTTTAAATTCCCAAAAATTTAATTTGCCATTCACAAATGGACCATCAATTCTCTTTAGATCTCCTAAAATAAAGCCATATTTTCCAAAAGAAGAATCAGCTAAATGTTTGCTTTTATCTTTTTCGTGTTCAAAATTGTTTTCATATTTTTTAACATCAATCAATTTAGCACTTCCAACAATTTTCCCTAAAGGCAAAACTTCAAAGCCAAATTTTTTCATGGAAAAATTATCTGGAATTTTAGAAGAATGAATTAAAAAATCTCCTCTAAAATGAGTATTCCAACGACGGAGCTCTATTGTTTTTATTCCAGAAACCACTAATTCTGCAAAAGGCTGTTTTAAAGATAAAGCTTTCATCATGAATAAAATGAAAGTATGTTAATAAAATTAATCCTCAACTTCGACAATTTTATTTCTTGAAGTGAACCCATGAATAACCTTAACTTTTGACTTAAAATAATTTTTCAGAAATTTTTCAAGAGAATCATTTGCTTTTCCATCAATAGGTTTTTCTTTTATCCAAACTTCAAATTCACATTCAGAGATTTTCAAAATTTTTTCCTGAGAAGAACTAGGATGAATTTTAATTTTTAATCGCATTTATTTTAACCCACGCTTTCTTATAATCCTCAATTGTTGGGATATAATTGTATGAACTATCTCCCAAATCCATAAAATGAAGCATTAGATACTTTTCATCATTTGATAGTCCATCTTTCATACGATCAAAATGTTTTTCGACTTTTGAGATCAATTCTGAATCTTTTTTAAGTTGAGAGGTCCAATTAAAAGGATTAAAATTTCCAGTAGCAATAGCAAAAGCCATGTAAACTCCTAAACAAAAAGTTAACATTCTCGTCCCAGAATTTTTCAAAAGAGAATGTCCTATTTTTGTCTCCAAATCATTCTTCATAAGGATAGATCTTTCTCGTTGTTTATATTCTTTATTGTATTGAGAATGGTTATTTATTAAAAGCTATTTGATTTTTCCCGCTTGAAATAAAATTTCATAAGCTACAAGCTCATGAACCTCAAGATTATCTTGGTCTTTTAAGCTGTCTTTATTAATTCCTATAGTTTTTTCAAGATCATTCATTTCAAGTCCCAAATCAATTTTTCCATTTTTATTATAATCAAAATAGTTTTCAACTTTTTCAATTTTAGATTTTAATAAAGAATTATATTCTGGAGAAAAATAAAAAGGAGTTTCAATTTCTTTTGGAATTAAATTAATCAAAGAACTTGTAAAACACAAAGTTAAAAAAAGGTCTTTAGAATTTTCTAAAATAAAATTTTTCAAGTCTATTTTTTCTATCTTTCTCTCCATTTTATCTTGTAATTATTTCTAAAGCATCTCTTGGTTTAAGTTTATAATCTTTTCCTAGGATCATTTTTGTTTTAGCGTTTATTGCCTTAATAAAATTTTTTCCAAAGTCAGTATGCAAAAAATATGCAAAATCTAAAGCAGTTGAACCTGGAGGAAGTAAAAAACAATCTGGTAAAATATTTCCCTTACTATCTCCTAGCTTATTTGCCCCAGCAGGGAAAATTGGAAGATATCTTAATAAATCAAAAACAGCCGTATTTAAAATTTTTTGGACCCCTGTTCCAAATTCAAATTTTGAAAGAACATTTTCTCTAATTTCTTCTAAAGCTCTTTTTTGTTTTTCATTTAAATCTTTCAAAATTTTAAAGTCTTTTTCTCCAGGAGTATATTCAATTAACCCTGCTTTACTTGCTTGACGAAGAGCAAGCTCTGAATCAGCTGAACAAGGAATTATGAGCAAATTTGGAAATTCTTTTTTTAATTTTTCATAATTTTCAAAACCATTTTCAATATCCACTTTATTTGCAGCAAGAATCATTGGCTTTGAAATTTTTCGAAGTTCAAAAGAAAAATTTCTTAATTCGAATTCACTCCATTGACTTGATTTTGGTGAAGCATTAATTTTCAACAAAACTTCTTTTACTTGATCTTCCTTTACTTTTAATCCTGAAAATTGCTTTGCAACTGCTTCGCTTAATTTTCTTCTTTCAATATCAACTTTTCGAGAAAAAGAAGGCCAAATTTTCATTAAGATCTTGAAATACCATTTATTTAATTCATCTTCTAAAAATCGTACGTCGTCAGCAGGATTATGATTCTTTACTGGTTTTCCCTCGGAATCAGTTGTTCCGGAAATGTCTACAAGGTGTATAAAAGCATCCGCTTGACGCAAATCATCTAAAAATTGATTTCCCAATCCTTTTCCTTCTGAAGCCCCAGGAACAAGACCTGCAACATCCATTAAATCAATAGGAACAAATCGATTTCCATTCAAACAAAATCCATGATTTGGATTACATTTAACATTAAATTCTTTTTCTATACAATCCACCTTAACATAACCAACTCCGTGATTTGCTTTTATTGTAGTGAAAGGATAGCTAGCAATTTCAACCTCCGCCAAAGTCGCTGCTTTAAAAAAAGTACTCTTTCCTACAGAAGGTTTTCCCACTAGTCCAATTAGCATATATACAAGCAAAAAAAGAAGTTTATATTTCTTGTTATAAAAGACTATTCTAAATCATCAGGTAATTTGGGAACTTCATTTGGAATTTGTTTACTTAACTTTCTACTTTCTTTTTCATACTTTTTAGATTTTTTAGTAAATTCAAATTGATGTTTCAATTTTTTTTCTTTGTAATATCTATAAATTAAATACGCTGCAATAATTATAATAATCATTAAAATAAACCATGAAATTGCTGAAATTTCTTCCACAACAAAAGTATCATAACTAGAAGCACTTACATTCTTATAACTAACCTGCGAATAAAACAAATAATCTCCAATTGAAATATTGCTTGGCAAATCTAAAAAGAAAACATTGTTATAATATTGCTCAATAGCAAAGTCTTCTTTTTTAATTGTATAAACATTCTGATTAAAATCAATTATTTTATATTCTAAGTGAACATCAAAATTTCTTAAATCCCCTTTATTAATTAAACTAATATTCGCTCGAACTCTTCCTCCTGGGGGAATATACTTTTTTAACATTTCAGTTCTAATATCAAAAAGTGCATCCGCTTCTTTAACTTGTAAAATTACATTTGCCTCCTTGGTTAATTGAGAAGATCTGAAAAAAATCTTTCCGATATAAACATCTGCCGGTCTTGCACTAGAAACATAAATATCCAATCTTAAATTTTTTGATTCTCCTGGAGAAAGTGAAAATTGTAATACTTCTGGAAAAATAAAATTTTCAAGACCAGTGATTGAAATAGTAATAGTTAATGGATTCGTTCCGTTATTTGTCACATTAACAAATTTTTGATAATATGTTCCTTTCTCCATTTGTAATTGAATAAAATTTGGATCAATCTTAAAGTCATATCCCGGAGGAGTCGTCGGAGTTGTGGGGGTTGTTGGAGTTGTTGGAGTTATCGTTCCTCCACCTCCACCTCCCCCTCCGCCAGGAGGAGAAGTTGCACAATCGGCAGGACAAGTAGATGAAGTCTCACCAGATTCGCAAACTCCATTTCCGCAAGTTGTTGAACTTGGAGTTTCTCTAAGATAATAAACTCCGCTCAAAGAAGGTGTGCTAAATTTATAGATGTTAGAAGAATAACTAATAAAAACACAATTTGTACAAAGAACTGCATCATGATAAATTAATGGAACAGAATAAGTAATTCCATATAAAGAAATGTTTGCAGATTTATTAATTCCAG
>PCVV01000008.1:4041-5630 GCA_002762735.1 Candidatus Pacearchaeota archaeon CG11_big_fil_rev_8_21_14_0_20_30_13 | reverse complement strand
CCTCCAGCCATTGTAACTAAATCTAAATTTTCATTAAAATCAATTCTACCATGACTCGTATTTTCTAAAACAACTGAAGGCATATCTCTAAGCATACTTTCACTTAACCCAGTAAAATTTGATGTAGAACCATCATAAGTATCTCTTATCACCTGAAAAGCCCTTATAGTTACATTTGAAGGATAAGTCTGTTCTATTGCAAATCCTGTTATTGCGAAAATAAATCCTATATTTAAAAGAAGTATCAAACCGAATAAAATTTTATTCAATTTCTTTTTATCAAACCTAATTTCCAAACCTCTCATCAAAACTAAAATGAAAAATACTTTTTAATTATTTCCGAAGACTACTTTTTATTCTTTTTGATATTTTTCTTGTAAATCTTCCAAAGAAGCACAAGTAATGCAATAATTCCTACAAGTGCATAGACTAATGAATAATTTCTAGAATGGGCAATACATTTAACTTTAACTCTTAAAGGAGCTGAAATTGACATAGAAGTTGCTGAACCTCCACTTCCTCCAGAAAGAACTGTCGCTTCATTTACCTCAAAAACTTCAACTTCTCCAGAATAAATTTTCATCTCTTCACTACATTCTTGTTTACATAAAAATTTACCAAAAACTAAACAATCTTGATTGTAGACCGAAGGAGTTTTAAAACAAAATTTTATAGGAATTGAAGAATTACTAAAAGTATATTTAGGGATGCTCTCAACTTTTACATCTGTAGAATCAACAATCTCCTGCAATGAATCAGAAAGACCAATCTGAACATAAGAATCACTTGGCCACGGATTATAAACTCCATAAGTCAAACAAACATTTGAATCTTCTGGTATCAAAGCTGATTCTTGTTCCCATTTAAGTCCAATTCCCGCCGAGACCATCGGTAAAACTAAAAGAAAAATTACAGATAAACTAATCACGCTCTGTTTTAATCCCATACTCTAAATTAAATAAATCCTCTTTTTAATTATTTTCATTTTATTAACATCCCTGCCCCGCCTGAACTCCTTCAAACGAAACTGAATTATTATAACTTCCACTTGCTTGTGCCGACGGAACATCTAACCAAAATCTCCAGTAACTTGAATTACCACGACCAATGCTATTGATCGCTTTAACATAGCCAGTGGTCATAGAAATTTCATTTGATAAACTAGGATGAGTCGAATTCGTTAAATTTGAAGCATAATAAGTTTCATTTCCTAACCCAATAACATCCAAAGCAGGACTCGTAAGACCTTCATTTGCTTTTACACAAAAATCAACAGCAGAATTACTATCGGCAGAAACATCAATTGTATAATTAGTTCCTAAAGAATATGTTGAACTATCATTATTATGAGTTGCATTAACATTCGTTGCGGGTAAAACCGCAACAGCACCAAAATTTATCCCCTCGTATAAATTCGTTCCTAATGAAGTTGAATAATATGTACTAATTGACACATTAGAAGTAGTACTCCCCGAAGTAATATTTCCCGTCATAGGAAAACTCTCTAAAAAGAATAAAGCAAAAGAAATAGTCACAACTAAAACCAAAAAAACATTAAAATTTCTTTCAGAACCAACTCTTTTTCTCAT
>PCVV01000008.1:0-4028 GCA_002762735.1 Candidatus Pacearchaeota archaeon CG11_big_fil_rev_8_21_14_0_20_30_13 | reverse complement strand
TTTATGATCAAAGAAGTATAATTTTTAACAACCAGTTCCAGTAATTATCCCATTAAATGAAATTGTATTATTATAGCTTCCACTTGGTTGTGCAACGGGGATGTCCAACCAAAATCTCCAGTATTTATTTGACCCGGCAGAAACAGCGATGCTAGAAAGAGAATACTCTGTAGTCAATGGAACTTGTGCCTCGGGAATAGGCGAAGTTATATTTGTTACACTTGAATTGGAATAAGTTTCATTTCCTAACCCAATAACATCCAAAGCAGGACTCGTAAGACCTTCATTTGCTTTTACACAAAAATCAACTGGAGAATTGCTATCGGCAGAAACAGAAAGATAAAAAGTTGATCCACTATCAGCTCCATCATAATTATGAGTTGCATTAATGTCTGTCGAAGGCAAAAAAGAAACATTTCCAAATTGAATTCCATCAGAAAGATTTTGACTAAAGTCCACTGAAATATAATTTAAAATGCTCACATTTGATGGAGTTGAACCTTCTGATACATTTCCAGTTAAACTTCCTAGATTTTCAAAAATCAAAAGTATTAAACAAATTACAAGAATTAATATCAACAACGAATTTTTTTGTTGTTTAAAAAAATGTTTCATAATCTAAATTGTCTAACTAATTTTAAATACTTTGTTTTTTGTTTAATTTAAATTTCTAAGGAGTTTCACCATTTCTGACTGCTCTAAATTGTAATGCATTTGAATAAATTCCGGCGGATTGAGTAGAGGGAGCATCAAGATAAAATTTCATGTAGATTACAGAATTATCCCCTAAAGCATCACCAATCAAAGAATAATTTATAGTCATTGTGGTTTTATTTGATCCAGAAACTGTTGGATCGGTTGAATTAAAAGTGTAAGTTTCATTTCCAAGACCCAAAACATCAAGAGACTCAGTATACAAATCTCCATCTGCTTTTACATACAAATCCACCAAAGTATTCGTCGCTGAAATATTTATCATATACCAAGTAGAAGAGTTCAAATTATTTCCAACAGCATCTAGATCATTAACCGGAAGATATAAGACATTCCACCTTATCTCGGAAGTGAGATTATCAGAAAGCAAAATAGAAATTGCTGCACTATTTAAAATTGTAAAATTTGTTGAATTAGTTCCCCAATTATTACTTGTATCATTACAATAATAAGTAAGATCATGCGGCCCAGGACCAAGATTTGGAGAATCCCAAAAATAACTATCATTTAGTCGATTCATTGTTACATTTGAATCAAAATCCAAGCTGTATAAACATGCAGAAATATTTTCATTTTCAGAAACACTTACATTAAAATCAACATCTAAGGTAGGATAATTGATTGAAGAATTTGGACTTATGATTGTAACATTTGGATTTGTAATGTCAATTATTGTCAAATCATTTGAATTTATGAATTGAGTTGAATTATAGGGGTCACTTACACTAACTGAACATTTCCAGACATCTCCTAAAGTTAAATTCCCATTTAGAAGCAAAGAATTGACATGAGTGTTATTTGAAATAGAACTGTGATTAACTAAAAATTGATAGGACTCATTTTTGTACCATTTTACCGACACATTTAACGTTGGGCTATCTTGATCAACAACATCAAAAGAACAATTTAAATTTGTATTACTTTCATTTCTTCCGTTAAGAGAGGTTAAAAGAGGTACAGGATTAAAAGGCCCAACATTAAATTTGAAAAAAAATCCTTCAAGCTCAGGAGAAGGAGTAATCACTATTCCAGTACTTCCACCAGAATTAATTGAAAATATATCTGCTGATACCAAAATTCCAAGCGTGAGAATTAGAAAGATAAAAACTCCTAAAACTTTTTTTAGTCTCATTTTTTTCCCCCAATTATTTTTTTTAAACTAGGATAAACCTTTTTCGCAAAGTTAACTACTTTATCCGCATACTCTTCATCAAAAAGTTTCCCGTAATAGTTTATTGAATTTCTATTGCGCCTTAATTCATTCATAAAAGAAATTTCATTCTCTGAGAAATTTAGTTCTTTCAGATAAGAAACTTCCGCTTCGTGAGAAAAATTTCCAGAGGAAGAGTATCCATCCAAAAAAAGTTTTGCCTTAATTAATTCCATCATGAGATCATAACAATCTTTAATTATTGAATTCGCATTATCTTTATCTATTCCCATTAAATCTAAACGTTTATTTAACCCTCTAAAAGCTCTATCTGATTCTTCGACTAAAAATTCTGATTTTTGAAAATCTGGTTTTATTTTCCTTATAATTCCTGCATTGATAAAATAATTAAATTCCTTGGGAAGATTCATAGTTCAACTCCTCCAGAAAGAATTATCCCATTTAAGATATTATTTTTTAAATTTTTATGGATTTCTTCCCAAGATTTGTAAAAATTGATTATAATTTCTCTTTCGAGAACTTTTTCAAACTTAACAAGATTAATATTTTTTCCTTTTGTTCCAATAATAGCTATATCAATATCTGAATTTCTATCGTCTTTCTCTCCAAAAAAAACATCTTCCCCCCTAGAGTAACTTCCAAAAAGAATAATAGTGCAACCAGGAAATTCACTTTTAAAAAATTCATCTATCTTAGATTCATAGATTAATTTTAGGTTTTCAATTCTCTTAAAATTAATTGCCTCTTCGCTATCCCGATTAAATCCAATTGACGTAAGGTTCATAGTTTGAGATTTTTCAATTTTTATTACTTCTTCTTTTTCTAATTCTGAAATAGAATTAGCAATAGCTGTAGGAGAGACATTCAACAATTTTGCAATTCCTCTTAAATTAAAATTTTGCCCAGCTTTAATACATAAAATCCTAAAAATTCTTTGCTGCAGTCTTGTCCACTTTACTTTATACATATCCATTTTAATTTATAGGTATCAAGATTAGTTTATATATCCTCTCTTTTACATTTCTTAAACAAAAAAGAACTTTTTATATTTAATTAACACCATCTCTTAATTCCAAGGCTGCATAAGTCTTGTTTCATAAGTTCTGTATCATTCTTTAATTTTGAATTTTCATCTTTTAAATTTGAATTTTCTTTTTGTAAATTAAGAATATTTCCTTTAATATCAAAAACTTGCATAGTCAAGTTATTTATTGATAAATTTGTCTTTTTATTAAGGCCTTTAATTGCTTCAACTAGCAAAGGAGTTACCGCCCCATAATCCACCCCTGTTGCATAAAGTTTTTTTGTGCCATCTTTATCTAAATAATAATTAGATTTGTTAGACAAGTCGGTTTCAAAACCAACCACTTCTGGAAGTACATTTCCAACTTCTTCAGCAATGAAACCAATATCATGCTGTCCACCACGATCTTTATTCCAATTATAATAAACTCCCCTCAATGCCATAACTTTTTCTAAAGCATCATTTATCTCGGTAATATTATTTTTCCACCTCATTGAAGAAGATGTTCCATAGTCCGTTCCAGTCCCCTGAGCATAAAAATCATAACTTGTTCCAACACCAAGTACTCCATAAATTCCATTACCATAAACTCCAATACTACTTCCATTACCATAAACTCCAATACTACTTCCATCCCCATAAATTCCAGTATTGACAATACCTGCTCCTCCAACACTTAATTGAGAAATAGGAGACGCAGTTCCAATTCCAACTTTACCGTCACCTCTAACTACAAAGGGATAAGCTCCATTATTTCCATCATAGGCTTTAATGTAATAACCACTACTATTCATTGCACTAGCACGTAAAAACAATAAAGAATTATTTAGAGTTAATGAACCAGTTGCACTTTCTGTAATTTTTAAAATTTCACCATTAGTAGTTCCTCCATTTATTTCTACTTTAGCTTGAGGATCAACTGTCCCAATTCCAACACGATGGGTATTTCCTTTGATTACCATCGCCGAACCACTAGCTCCACCACGCCAAGCAAAAGAATAATTGTACTCTGTTGATTGTGGACCTGGTCTTGGAGCCTCAAAAAGAACATTATTTGAAGAATCGACATACTGTGTAAATTTTTGATAAGTTGAACCATCTAATCCTAATCCATAAATG
>PCVV01000020.1:25883-26058 GCA_002762735.1 Candidatus Pacearchaeota archaeon CG11_big_fil_rev_8_21_14_0_20_30_13 | reverse complement strand
TTAAAGCTTATTCTGTTGGAGAGAATTCTCAAAATTTAATTATTCATGGAGATAATTTGGAGGGGCTTAAAGCACTTATGCCTTATTATATTGGGAAGGTGAAATGTATTTACATAGACCCGCCGTATAATACTGGAAATGAAAATTGGGTTTATAATGATAAAGTCAATTCTCC
>PCVV01000020.1:19591-25844 GCA_002762735.1 Candidatus Pacearchaeota archaeon CG11_big_fil_rev_8_21_14_0_20_30_13 | reverse complement strand
GATGCAAATGATTTATGCAGACACGATAAATGGCTTTGCATGATGTATCCTCGTTTGAAGTTGTTGAGGGATTTGTTAAGTGATGATGGCGTGATTTTTGTTAGTATTGATGATAATGAGCAAGCACATTTGAAACTATTAATGGACGAGGTTTTTGGTGAAAATAATTTTTTATCTGAATTAATCTGGAAGAAAAAACAAGGAGGAGGTAATGATTCTACTAATTTTGTCAATGAACACGAATATGTTTTAGTGTATTCAAAGATAAAATCCCTATTTAAAATAAATTTAGATACACAACATATTCTTTCTGATTCTTTATATCCTTTCAAAGACGAAAATGGAGAATATGGATTAATTACTCTTGATAAATCTTCAATAAGACAAAGTGATAGTTTAATCTTTGATATTAAAGGTCCAGATGGAAAAATTTACAAACCACGAATTGTGAAAGGGAAACCAAGTTGTTGGAGATGGGGAAAGGATAAAGTGAGAAAAGACTATGACAAATTAGTTTTTAAAAACGGGAAAGTATATACAAAATATTATCGCCCAGATGGTGTTCCTCCGAGAACACTTTTAGCAGATAGTAGATTTGGTAGGACTGAAACAGGTAAAGAGTTAATTACCTCTCTTTTTAAGGAAAGTGTTTTTACTTATCCAAAACCAGTAGAATTAATCCAGCATCTTTTAAGAATATCAACAAACCCATCCGACATAATCCTAGACTCCTTCGCAGGTTCTGGCACAACAGGACACGCCGTCCTCGACCTCAATAAAGAAGATGGAGGAAACAGAAAATTTATTTTAATTGAAATGGAAGATGATATTGCTAAGAAAATTACAGCTGAAAGAATCAAACGAGCAATAGAAAAATATGATTACAAAGATGGTTTTGAATATTGCGAATTAGACAAACCTTTATTTGATGAAAAAGGACAAATAGAGGAAACTTGTGATTTTAATCAATTTGCAACTTATATTTATTTTACTGAAACTCAAACAAACATAGATAAAAAACAAATTGATAAAAATTTTATAGGAGAATATGGAGAAACTGAATATTATCTAATCTATAAAGAAAAAATGAAAAATATTTTAGATAAGAAATTTTTAATTAAATTAAAGAAGACAAAGAATAAAAAAGTAATTTATGCTGATTTTTGTATGATTGATGAAGATGAAATGAAAAAGTTTAATATTCAATTTAAACAGATTCCTTATGAGGTTAAAGTTTATTAAAATGGGGAATAGTAAGGTTTTTATAAGTAAAAAGACTATTAATAATACTTTAAGTCCCCGGTATCTCTTCGGACATGCCGGGCTTTATATTCTTGTTGGAGGATTATCATGACACCACAGGCGTACCTCAATAAATCTTCTACAAATATTTCTACCGGAGGTAAAAAAGCAATTATCTTTGTTGATGCAAATAATTGGTATCATAATGTTAAAAAATGGTGTAAGCCTAGTACTATTGATATAAAAAAATTGTCCGAGTTTATTTCTAGAGAAAAAGATTTAGAATTTAAAGAAATTCGTTGGTATACCTCTATGCCAGATATGGGAGACAATCCTCTAATATACAAGAACCAAAGAGCATTTTTAGGATATTTAGAAAAACAAGGAATTAAAATAATTACAAGAAAACTTCAGAAGCTATCTACAAAAGAAGTAAAAAAGAAAAGACAAGAATTTATCGAGTCTTGGGATTTATGTGAAGTTTGCAAACCTCTAGTTGAAGCAAGTTTCTTAGACATGGCAGATAATTTTCAAAAAGAAAAAGGAATAGATGTTTGGATTGCAATTGATATGGTAAAAGAAGCAATAAAAGATAATCTTGAAGTTGCCGTTTTAATTTCAGGCGATGCGGATTTTGTGCCAGCGTTTTCTTTAATAAAAGGAATTGGAAAAGAGGTTTTGAGTTGTTCTGTCCCTTTTGGATATTCTAGTGAATTAAGACAAAAATTTCCATTTTTAATTTTAAGAAGAGATATTTTAACTAAATGCTTAAAAGATTACGAGTCTAAAAAATAAAATGGTAGAGCTAAAAAAATATCAACAAAAAGCAATAGATATACTAAAGAATTATCTTAAAGAATTAGAAATATCTAATAGAAATCCGAAAAGAGCTTTTATTTCTTCAACTGAAACAGAAGATAAATATAATGATTATTTTGATGTTCCAAATATTTGCGTTAAAATACCAACAGGTGGAGGAAAAACTTTAGTTGGTTGTCATTCTGTTGCTGAAATTATGTCTTCTACATTAAAACATAAAATGGATAGAGGTATTGTTATGTGGTTTGTTCCATCAGAAGCAATAAAATCTCAAACTCTTAAAAAATTCAAAGACAGAAATGATATGCACAGAAAGGTTTTAGATGAAGCGTTTGAGAATGGTGTTAGAATTTTCTCAAATGAGGAGGCGTTAAGAATAAGAAAAGAAGATGTTGAAGATAATGTATGCATAATAATTTCAAGTTTAGAAGCATTTAGAAAAGAAAGAGCCATACAAAACAAATACAAGGTTTATCAGGAAAATGGAGCATTGTTAAGCCATTTTGAGAATTTGGGAGAATATGAATTTTTAGAGAAAGACGAACACAACACAACAATAAATTCTCTTGCTAATGTAATAAAATTATCGAATCCTTTAATTGTAATAGATGAAGGACACAAAACAAAAACAAAACTTTCTATCGAATTTCTAAAAGATTTAAATCCAAGTTTTATAATTGAGTATACCGCAACGCCAAGAGATGAAAGTAATGTTTTAGTGGAAATTCATTCTTCCGAATTAAAAGAAGAGCAAATGGTAAAACTTCCGATTGTTCTTGAAAGCACAGCACAATGGGAAAATTCCTTAATTAAAGGAGTTAATCAAAGAATAGAGTTAGAAAAAGAATCTAAGAAAAATAAATCTGAATATATAAGACCAATTGCACTTATTCAAGCAGAATCTGACAAAAAGGAAGATAAAGATGTTACTGTATTTAGAATTAAAGATTTCTTAATCAAAGAAAGAAAAATTCCAGAAGAAGAAATAGCAATTGCTTATAGGGATGTTAATGAATTAGCAAATTTAAATTTATTCTCAAAAAATTGTAAAATAAGATATATCATAACAGTTAGTAAATTAGCAGAAGGGTGGGATTGTTCTTTTGCTTATGTTTTAATTTCTGTTGCAAATATCGGCTCAAAAATAGCAGTAGAGCAAATTATAGGAAGAATTTTAAGGATGCCTAATGCTCAAAGAAAAGAAAATGAAAAATTAAATAAAAGTTATATTTTTGCATCAGCAAAAAATTTTCAAGAGGCGAGTAGTCAAATTATTTCTGGATTAGAAAGTAATGGATTTAGCAAGATGGATTTAATTAATGTAACAGATAAAGAGCAAAAATATCCTTTAGATGTAGAAAAAATGTTTGATGAAAATTTATCTGTTCCTATGATGTCTTTTGAAAACGAAAAATTATCTTTTGGAGATTTGATTGGAGAAGAATTTGAATTGTCAAAGCAAAATGCAGAAATAGATTTTGAAGTAAATGAAGATAATGATAGAAGAGCAGAATTAGATATAACTAAAAATGATAAATGGATTACTTCGGCACAGCAAATACTTAATATTCCTCGTAAAATAAAAGATGCATCCAAAGAAGAATTAATTTTATGGTTAAGCAAAAAATTAAGGTTTACTGAAATAGAACACAAAGATAAATTAAAATTTTTAAATAAATTTATAGAATATCATCTAAAGAAAAAATCAATTTCTGAGCTTTCGATTAATAGATATATTCTTATTACCATCTTAAATGAAGAAATAAATAAAATTTTAGAGAATTATACTAAAAAAAGATTTGAAGGTTTTTTGAAAAATAAAAAAATAGTTGTTGAAGAATTAGATAAATTTCCCAATAAAATCACTTTATCCGAATTACCAAAACAAAATTGGAATAAAAGTTATTATAAAAATATTGATAAATTAAACAAGGAAGAATTAAAATTTGTGGAAAGATTAGATTTATTAGAAAATATTAAATTTTGGGTTAGGTGTCGAGAGAAAAAAGAAGATTCTTTTTTTATCCAAGGTTGGAAGAAAAATAAATTTTATCCAGATTTTATTGCGGTGACAAAGAAGAAAAATATTTTTGCTTTGGAATGGAAAGGAGAGCATTTGATGACAAATGAAGAAACACAATATAAAAAAGAAATTGGAAACATTTGGGAATCTTTAGATAATAAATTACATTTTGAAATGGTTAATAATGGAAATGTTGAAGAAGTTTTATCTAAATTAAAAGAACTTTAAAAACACTTCTTTTAGAAAAAAAGCAAAAATAACAAAACTCCCAAATTTTCTTTTTTAAAAAAAAGAAACAAAAACAAATGGAATTTTCCCAATGAATGCTAAAATAATATCTACTACAAAGTATTTTGTCTTAAAGTAAGTAAAAACTACAGCATCTATCTGATTTTTGGCAGTAAGAAAATTCTGTGGATTTACCTTGTGAATTTTTTTCTCGTCAACTTAGTAGGCTCGACGGTCAACAGAAATTTAACGACTACACTCCGCTCGCCATTTCGTAGATTCGCTTCAACCCTTAAAATTCAACTTTGTTAAATTCAGATGTTATTCTTAATTCGTCATATAAAATTTTATTTGGGATTGCCGTTTAATGTTTTTCAAGAAATTTAAAAATAAATATCTTTATAAATAAATTAGATTATATGTAGTAGAAAGAGGTTAAAGCATGGACAATTTTATCAAAAAGAGATTAATAAGTCATAAGAAGTTGGCACAAGAGAGAACAATTTTGGCTAATGAAAGAAATACTCTTGCTTATGTAAGAACTGGTTTTGCTTCTTTTGCTTTAGGAATCGCTTTAATAAAATTATTTGAAGAACACATGAAATATGTATATGCAGGTTATAGTGCATTAATTTTAGGAATAATTTTAATAATTTTGGGAATTGTGTATTATCCTTTAAGAAAAAAGAAAATATTATCTTATTAATTTTAAACGGTGGCAATTCTTATAAAAAAATACACACGCGAAGACTCTAAGATTTTGTTTTTGACATTGTTGCACCCTTCATGACTTTTAAAAAAACTTCTGTGTTCGCTCGTTTTACTTGTTCGCCCAAATTTGTTCGTAATGATTCGCAGGGTATTTCTTGTCAGTCTAGCTTGCCAAAAAAGCCCACCATGGTCTCTCTATTTTGATTATATCTCCATTTTTTGCATCAACTTGTACATTAACTTGCATTTGTTTTTTGAACAACCACAAAATTTTTGATTGTTTCTCAACTTTAAGCTCGTATACAACTTTTGTTTCGTTTCCTTCACCAACTTCTTTTAAGGTAATTGTGCAATTATTCTCCTCGGAGCAAACTTTTAACCTTAATCTATTCAAAGCAATTTCAGAAGCTACAGAGGGCATAATCTTAATTTCAGACTTTATACCATTTGATTGGGTTACATAAATGATGTTTCCTTCAACTTCAACAGGAAGTTCAGTTTCTACTTTAACATTCCCAGAATTTAATTTTGCTAGCTTTCCATCAGAATTAAATTCTATAGTTTCATTATTTTTTGTTATTATAGCAGAAACTCCATTAATAATTTTATCTATTCCTTTGAAGGGGATTTAAGAGGTATTTAGGTTAAGATTCTGTTATGTCTAATTGTAGGTGCTAATAAGATAAAGCCCACCCAACGCGGGTTTTTTCAAAAGCTTTTTATACTTATATTCTTTGCTTTTGTTATGAACAAAATATCTTTTATCTTAATATCTCTTGTATTAATAATTGCCTCATTTTTTATTGGTTATTCTATAGATAAACCAAATTCTTTAATAAATGAAGAAGAGGAGTGTAAATCTCAAGGAGGTATTTGGCATAAATATCTTTTGCCTTCTGATGAACTTTTAGATAATCCATTTTGCCAATTGCCTTTTTCTGATGCTGGAAAAGAATGTACGGATTCTAGCCAATGTATTGGTAATTGTAAACCCCCACAAGAATTTTTGAAAAGGGAGAATGGCAATTGGGAAGTTTCTTACAGAGAAAATGTATCTGGAACTTGTTCTAAATTTAGTAAAGGTTGCGAAAGTTATCAAATTGTAAACGGAACTTTAGATTTAAAATCTCAAGCCATTTGTGTCGTTTAAAATAAAAAAACTCGCGTTTTTCCGCCCCAATTTATTGCACCTATAACTCTGTGAATTTTCTACGAAAATTCTTGCCACGC
>PCVV01000020.1:0-19559 GCA_002762735.1 Candidatus Pacearchaeota archaeon CG11_big_fil_rev_8_21_14_0_20_30_13 | reverse complement strand
ACATAACAGGGTTTAAACAGAAAATCCTTGCAGGATTTCCCAAATTTTTTCTTTTCAAGAAAAAACTCACGAGGTCATTACATTCCACTCGTGCCCTTCGGGTTGTTTAACCAAACGTTACAAATCTCGCAAGAATGAAGCGTAATGATCTTCATCGTTTCACTAGTACTCTCTTGTAAAAGTTCTTCTAAAAGAATAAAAATCTTTATAATTCTGGACTTCCTCGAAATTTAATGATAAAAAAATTCTTAATTGTGGGAAGTAAAAGTGATCCAGCAAGTCGAAACATAATAATGAACTTAATGGACATAGGGCATTTTGATTTTCATTTAATTGATGGAGACATGCTGAAAACTGAAAATTTAGATATCTCAAAAATAAATGAATATGATCTAATCATTTTTGCTTCAAAGCATAAATCAGAAAAAAGCGAAAAAACTCTTTCGATTCATTCTCCTGGAAATTTTAGAGAAGTTTGGGGAGGCGGAGAGTCAGGAAGACTATGTCCCGTTTCAGCCCTCTTCAATAAACATCTATTTGAGTCTTTAAATAAAAATAAAGAAGATTCAGAATTGAGATACGAAGTAACCATGGAAGTTACTCATCACGGTCCTTTAATTGATCGACCTTGTGTATTCATTGAAATTGGAGGTGGAGAAGAAGAATGGAAAGATAAACGAGCTTCTTTTGTTGTCGCAAAAGCAATAAGAGATGCACTAAAAAATTGGAAAGAAAATCCTTATCACGAAATAGCAATTGGTATCGGAGGTCCACATTATTGCCCCTCTTTTAATAAAGTTCAATTAAAATCAAATGTAGCTATTTCACATGTAATTCCAAAATATGTTTCTCCAATAACTGAAGAGATGATTTTAGAGTCAATAAATAAAACAGCAGAAGAAGTTGATTTCGTTATTCTTGATTGGAAGGGGCTTGGGAAAGCTGAAGAAAGAGCTCAAATAATTGAACTTTTAGAAAAAAATTATGTTTCTTGGAAAAAAACTGGAGATATTAATAAATAATTATTTTCTTTTTTTAGAAACTTTTGAAGTAACTGGTTTAGACTTCTTTTTCCAAGCAACAATTCCTATTGCAATCAAATATAGAATTCCTCCAATTCGAGGGAGAATTATAGAAAGGCTAAACCATCCAGGAGATTTTTCTTTTTCAAATATTCTCCACATTGAAATAACCCAGAGTACAATAACTGCAATCCATCCAATAATTGGAATTAGTATTAAGAAAATCCATGCCCAATGAAATCCTCCCATTTGGAGAACCATAGAAATATTTGCAAAAGGTATCCATGAAAGCCAAGGACGTTTATATTTTTGCTTTTTTCCGATTCTGTACCAGACAATAGAGTGATAAATATACATCAAAACTACAAATACGACTGCCAAAATTATCATTCCTAATGTAAAAAGATCGAAGAAACTTCCCACAAAAAAATCCTTAGGAATATTTATTGAATCATTCCATATATTGGGATAAAGCATCTATACAAAATGAATTATGGGTTTATTAACATTTTGATATTTTTACTCTTTATCAAAACTTTTAAAAGCAGGCAAATCCCTCTATTTTTATATATAGCGAGGTAGAGCAGCCTGGAGTGCTCGTCGGGCCCATAACCCGGAGGTCGCGTGGTTCAAATCCCGCCCTCGCTATTTTTATAAAATAAGTTTGGGTTTGATCTAGAACTTTACAAATCTTTTCGATCTTTATGAACTTTAATTAAAATCTTAAAATCTTCTTCGCTGATAAACCCCACTTCTTTAGGATATCCTCGCAAATCAGTAAGTGCTTTTTTCCAAGGATCATAATCTTCATTTTCTATTGCTTTCAAGAGAGTCATTTCAGCTTGAACATTTATAGAGCTTTTCCATTCTTTTTGAAATCTCATTTTAGCAAAGTTTTTTCTTTCCGACTTTTCACTAAACTCTTTATTTATCTCTTCAAAATAATCAAAATTTTTCCTAAGCTCAAGATTATTGCTCTTTAAAAAGTCATTCGGGTTATTTTTTATCAATTTTACATTTTCAGAATGTGCTAGAAAATTTGTGTCATTTGTGGGAAAAGTAAAAGCACCTCCACTGAGGAGAAGCATGCCCAATGCAAGAGCACCAAATATTTTTTTATTTTTATTTTTTCTCATATTAATCACTCATTTAAGAAAATTTTTATTTAAAAGCAAAATGGAACGAAGATCCATACAAGTTTAAATATTTAAAGTCAAATAAATTAAGATTAAAATGGCAGTTATAGAACAAGTACTTTTCCCAAACACATTTGGAATGGAATTAATTTATTCATTTGTGATTATAGTTTGTAGTCTTCTTGTTTATTTTAGTACTAAAAAGATGTATGATCTTAGCAAGTATCAAGGAATAAAATATTTTAGAATGTCTTTTCTTTTCTTTGCAATCGCTTATTTTTTTAAATCGTTTATTAGCTTTTTATTTTTAATTTTAGAGGTTCATGAAATTTTAGAATTTTCAACTTTGTTTCTCGGAGTTCTAACTTTGTTCTTTTTTATGTATGCTAGTACTATGGCAATTTTTTACTTACTATATAGTGTAGTTTGGAAAGACCTTAAAGAGAAAAGATTTACAATTCCTCTGATTCACATCTTGGTTTTGGTAATCTCGGCATTGAGTATTGCAATAAGGGAAGTTAAAATTCTTCTTGGGCTTCAGATTTTTATTTTTTTATTTATAGCAATTTATAATCATTTTCACATAAAAAAATTAAAAGGTTCAAAAAAACCAGGTCATCTTCATATGATCTATCTGATTTTATTTGTTTTTTGGATGTTAAATTTAGCAGATCTTTTAATTTCTGGATTTAATCCAATTTTGGAAATTTTAATTTCTATGGTCTCAATTGGATTATTTTTAGTAATACTTTACAAGGTTGTAAAAAACGTGGGTTCTTCTTAAAATGAGAAAAAGAGATAAACTTAAAATTATGAGAGACATTTTGAAAGTCATAAAAGAGAATCATATGCATATTAAAATGACTCCTTTGTTAAGGAAGTCTAATCTTTCATCAAAAAGATTTGCTGATTACAGGGCCGAACTTTTACAAAAAGAGCTAATTGAAGAAAGAGAAGAAAGAAAGACCGGAAAACAAATATTTCTTACTTCCAAGGGAATGGAATTTCTGGAAAAATACAAAGCAATAATCAACTTCGTGAATGAATTTGAGTTGTAAATTTTCAAAATGTTTATAAGGGAAAATGGTTCTTTAATTTTAGCATGCCTCGGTCGCATAGTGGTTATTGCACCGGATTGCTAATCCGGGCCCTTCGGGGCTCGCAGGTTCAATTCCTGCCCGAGGCGTTTATTTTATTCACGAAAATGCAAACTTTTTTACCCTATCCAGATTTTGAACGATCATTAAAGACTTTAGATAGTCGAAGACTTGGAAAACAAAGAATTGAATCTTTTCAAATTTTGAACATTCTTCTAAAGAGGACTTCAAAAAATGGATGGAAAAATCATCCTGCAGTTAAAATGTGGAAAGGGCATACCAATGCATTAAAAATTTATTTTAACAAGTCAATTGAAATTTGGATTTCTAGGGAGTATAAAAATAATATGAACAAAGAGGTTCCTAGGGGAAAGTGGCTCCTCCAAAATGGATCGACAACAAAAAATTTCACTCTGCACATAGGAGTAATCTTCTTAGAAAAAATAAAGAATATTATTCTAAATTTAAATGGAAAGAATCTACAGATATTCCATATTTTTGACCAGTTTAATAAAAAAGATTATTCCTAAATTATTAAAAACCAACCAAACTTTTTTAACGTATGATAGAACTAATTTTAGGACTTGATGAAGCAGGAAAAGGTCCAGTGATAGGTCCAATGGTTCTTTGTGGATGTTTAATTGAAAAGAAAGATGAGATTCAACTTAGACGTTTAGGTGTAAAAGATTCTAAGCTTGTAACTCCAAAACGAAGGGAATTCTTAGAAATTGAAATAAAAAAAATCATAAAAAATTATGAACTAGTAGTATGTGAATCTAACGAAATTGATGAATCAAGTTTTGCTGGGATCAAATTAACTGAGTTTGAAGCTGAAAGATTTGCAAGAATAATTAACAATCTAAATGACGGCAAAGAAAGAATAAAAGTTATAATTGATTGTCCTTCAATAGGTATCTCCAGTTGGACAGATTTATTAAAACCAAAAATAAAAAATTTATCCAATTTGGAATTAGTTATAGAACATAAAGCCGATCAAAATTATTTAGCCGTTTCGGCAGCTTCAATTTTAGCTAAATGTGAAAGAGAAAGAGCAATGGATAAATTGAAAGAAGAATATGGCACTGAAATTGGGTCTGGATATTGTGCAGATCCTGCAACAATAAGATTCCTTGAAAAGTTTGCAAACAAACATAAAGACAAAGGAATTTTTAGAAAATGTTGGTCTACTTGGAAAAATGCTTCTGAAAAATTGAATCAAGTTCAGTTGAATTTTTAATAGTTGTAATTATTCTCCTTATCAAATTTTAAAAACTCCTCTTTCTTATTCCAGATATGTCTTATGTAAAAAAATTGGTGATGCATGGATTCAAGAGTTTTCCAAGAAAGACTGAACTTCCTTTTACTCCGGGAATAAATGTAATTTTGGGTCCAAACGGATCAGGAAAATCAAACATTACGGATGCACTTTGTTTTGTTTTAGGGAGACTTAGTATAAAATCTATGAGAGCAGCAAAGGCAAGTAATCTTCTTTTCATGGGAACAAAAGTGGCGTCTCCGTCAAAAGAAGCATCAGTAGAGATAGTGTTTGACAACACAAATAATATTTTTGGAACAAATGAAGAAGAAATTTCAATAAAAAGAATTGTGAGAAAAAATGGACAAAGCATCTATAAAATAAATAATGAAACAAAAACTCGTCAAGAAGTTTTATCAATCTTGGCTCAAGCAGGAATAGATCCTAACGGATTTAATATAGTTCTTCAGGGGGAAATTCAAAACTTTGTACGAATGCAATCTGAAGAAAGGAGAAGGGTAATTGAGGAAGTTGCAGGAATTTCCATTTATGAATCAAGAAAAGAGAAGTCCATTAAAGAACTTGAAAAAACAGAAGAAAAATTAAAAGAAGTTTCAGCAATTTTAAAAGAAAGAAACTCATACCTTTCAAATTTGGAAAAGGAAAGAGAAGCAGCTCTAAAACATAAAAAGCTGGAAGAGGATGTAAGAAAATTCAAAAAAAGTATTTTCTTTTCAGATTTAACAAAGAAAAAAAAGGAAAGTGAAGAAATAAATAAAGAGATTGAAAATAAAGGAAAAGAAAGCGAAAAAATAAAAAAAGTTATAATATCTTTTGAAACGGAAATTGAAACTTTGGAAGAAAAAATTTCAGAAATAAATTCTAAGATTCAAAAACAGACCGGTTTAGAACAGGAAAAATTAAATCGTGAAATTTCAAATCTTAGAGCAGAACTTGCAGGTCTTTATGTAAAAAAAGAGAATCATGAAAAAAAATTAAAAGAAATTGATCGAAAAAAATTAAGTCTACAATCTTCTATGGAAGAAAATGAAGTATCAATAAAAAATTTACAAAAAGAATCGCCAACTATAGAAAAGAATCAAAAAGAGCTTTTAGTAAAAAAACGTGAACTTGAAGTTTTAGAAGGGTTAATTAAAAAAAGATATGTCAATAAAAGCGAATTGAAATCTATTAAAGAAAGACTCGATGATAAAAAAGAGCTCTTGAACAATTCTAATAACGAATCAAATTTTTTAATTGAGCAAATCGAATCTCTTTCTTCAGAACTTTTTGATAAAAAAACAGATGAAAAAAAAGTGGAGGAATTAAAATTAAATTTAAAGGAAAAAAATGAACTTTTAACCCAATTTGAAAAAAGAGAAAGAGAGATAGAAAAAATAATTAGTGTAAACAACTCCAAAATCGAAGAGCATAAAAAAATTATTGAAAAAGTTGGAAAATTGGATATTTGCCCATTATGTAAAAGTAAAATAACTGAAGATCATATAAAGTCGATTAGGGAAGAGGCAAATCCAAAAATTGAAAATTTTGAAAAAGAAATAAGAGGAGCCGAATTAGAAATAAAAGAAATTCTTTCAAAAAGAAATTCTTTAAAAAGAGAAGTAGAGTCAATTAGTTTCGAGATTAATAAAAGGCAAAACGATATAGTCAAACTAAATTTAATCCATGAAAAAAATATTCAGGTCAAAAATTTAACAGAAAAAATAAATTCTGGAAAAAATGAAATAACTGAATTAATAAAAAATAAAAAGAAATTAGAAGATAACTTTGATGAAAATTCAAATGTTGAAGAAAAATATGAAACTCTTAAAATAGAAGTAGAGGAAATTTCATTAAGAAATAAAGAGAATCTGTCCTCAGAAATTTCATTCAAGCAAAGAGAATTTGAAAGAACAATTATCTCTTTAAAACAGCTTTCACGGGAGAAAGATGAACTTCTTGAAGAACTTGAAGGAATTGAAAAAAGTTTATCTGAAAAAGAAAAAAACCTTGAAATAAAAAGAAAGGAAGAAGAGGAATTAACAAAAAAGGCCAAGAAATATATTGAAGAAAGGGACAGCTTTCAACAAAAAATAAGAGATACAGAATTAGACCTTTCGGAAAAAAGAAATTCAATTTATAATTTAGAACAGATTAATAATAATCTAAAAGTTGAAAGGGCAAAAAAAGACGCAGAAGTTGAAAATTTAGAAACAGAGATCTTAGAATTTCCAGAAGCAGAGATTATCAGAATGAATCGAGATGCTCTAATTGAAAAACTTAAGAAATCTGAAGAGACATTAATTAGAATTGGAACAGTTAATATGAGAGCTTTAGAAGTCTATGATGAAATTAAAAAAGAATATGATCTAATCCAAGAAAAGGTAGAAACAATTACCAAAGAGAAAGAGGGAGTTTTGAAAATTATTCATGAGATAGACATAAAAAAGAAAAAATCATTTTTGGGAACTTTAACAGAATTAAATGAAATTTTTACAAGGAATTTTGCACAAATTTCTACAAAGGGACAGGTTTTTTTGGAACTTCAAAATAAAAAAGAGCCTTTTGAAGGAGGAGTTGATGTTATTGTTAAGACTGGGCATGGAAAATATTTTGATATCAAATCTCTTTCAGGTGGAGAGCAAACAATGGTAGCTCTTTCATTAATTTTCGCAATTCAAGAATTAAAACCATATGCATTTTATATTTTGGATGAAATTGATGCAGCATTGGACAAAAGGAACTCAGAGCGTCTCTCCGGTCTTCTAAAGAAGTATATGCAAAGGGGCCAGTATATTGTGATTACTCATAATGATGAGATAATTACTGGGGCCACAAATCTATTTGGGGTCTCCATGCATGAAGGAATTTCAAAAATAATTAGTTTGAAGGTTTAATCATTTAAGACTTCTAATTAAAAATAAAAGGGGCTATCGGGTTGCCCCGTATTTTTATAAAAATAAAAAAATAAAAAAAAGAAAGTTTAATAGTAACTTTCGCCGAAATCTTCTGTTTTTTCTGGTTTCTTACCTAAAAGTACAATTAATAATACTAGCAAGACTAAGAAAACTATTGCAAGAACAATTGTCAAAACGACAACTGTGTTGTTTGAAGAATTTCCTTCAACGTTCAATTCTAAAGGTACTGTTTTAGCAAGGTTGTTTCCTTCATATACGTTCACATTGAATGTATATTTTCCTTGTTCACTAGCACTTCCGGCAATCTTAACAGTTGTACTTGATCCAGCTGGAACAGCAACAACTGATTGAGATGCAGTCAAAACGTCTCCGTCTGTAACGATTCTGTAAACCTTAACATTATCAGTTGGGTTTACAATTAATAAATCGAATACAGCTTCTTCACCAACAGCAACACTCTTCATTGAGCTTGTAACCAAGATGTTTTCAACAAATTCATTTGAAATTGTAATTTGTTTGTGTTCTACAGTTCTTGTGTCCCCATTTTGGACGATAACTTGTAAATCGTAAACACCGGGTTTTGTAGTATAAGCTGTTTTCAAGTAAAGCTGACCAACAACAGTATCTTCGTTATTACAGTCTCCAGTACAGTTTTCTAGTGAAACCAAGTCTCCAAACCATTTTGGACCTTGTGAAACACCAAGTTCAGGGATACTAACAGATGCGTAAACATCTTCTAAGTCATTGTAACCCATATTCTTCAAAACAATTTCAACTGGAAAATTTTCTCCAGCAGAAATGGTACTTGGAGTTGTAGCAGACATAACAACAGCATTGTATGACGGTCTTTGAACTCTTAAGGTGATATCATCAAAAGTAGTTTTATAGTCTTTACCATCAATCTTAATTGACAAAGTCAAATCGTTTGATAGTTCATCTTGAAGTTCGTATGGAACTTGAAGAACTAAAACTTTTCTATATTGGTGATCTGCCTCAACATCAAAAACAGTAGTTATTGCTCTGTATTCATCTTTTTGACCTTCAATAGTCGCTTCAAGAATAACGTCAGTATCATCAACGTTAGAAGTGAAGTAAACTTTCAAGGTAAATTCTTGACCAGCAACAACTGATGCAGTGTTTGTTGTAAGACCCGTATTAGTCGCAACTTGAATACCATCAACATCTACTTGATAATTAGTTGTAATGTCAGCAGCGCTAACACTTGCAACTAAAAATAAAGCCAATGCAAATGTACAGAATGTAACCACCAGGTTTTTTGTATTCATTTTTGTTTTTTTCATTTATTTAATTACACGAAAAACATTGTTTTTCGATACTTTTTCATCGAGAATTTTCTTTATAAACTTTATGGTGATGACAGTTTCGTATAATTTTGTAGTAACATCTTTTGCCCCCAAGTGTCAAAACAGGCAGTTACTTCTTTGATTTTCTGGATACTTTTATTCCTTCTAAAGAATCTTCAATCATTTCAGGGGATTCATTCACAATTGAAATCTCTTTATTCTTAGGAAGAGCTTTTAATAATTTTTCCCATTCTTCCTTTAGAGTTTTTTTATGCTTCCTTTCCCCTTTGTCTCCATAGATTATTCCAGAGAAATGGATATGGAGGTCTGTCAAATCTTTAAACTTATCAAGAGTTTCTTCAAATCTGTAATCTCCTCCAGATCTTGCAAGAATATGTGCAAAATCGATACAAGCGGAACACTTTGTGTCATGAACAAGCTGTGAAATTTCTTCAATAGAACCGAAAACATTTATCTTCCCCATAGTTTCAGGTGCTAGTTTAGGAGTGTACTTTTTTTCTTTTTTTATCTCTTGTAATTCTAAAATATTTTTTCTTATATTTTCATAGGTTTTTTCTTTTGAGTCTTTTCCATAAAAACCAGGATGAAAGACCACATATTTTGCACCAAGAAAGGTTCCGATTTCTAGACAATTTAAAATTCTTTTTTTGCTATTCTCTTGTTTTTCTTTAGTTTTAGAATTAAAATTTATAAAATAAGGGGCATGAATAGAAAGTTGAATTCCAAGTTCTTTTGCTTTTTTACCAATAATCTTCGCATCTTTTTCTTTTATATAAATATTATAAGTAAAAGAAATTTCACAAGCACGGAATCCTACTTTATGGTATTCCTCAAGAGTTTTAATTGCGCTTTCAACCGGTCCAAGTCCAGCAGGTCCAAATTTAATATTTTCCATAAAAAAATAAAGAAATTAATGTTTAAGAATGTTAAGAAATCTAAAAGCTCAATAATTTTATTTTTGTATCTGTTGTTTGAAAATTTTTAGCAACTATCACTTGAATATTTGATTCTTCAGCTGAACCTATGATTGCATTTGTTGCAGTCCCATCAATTACAATTGCAACAACTCCTTTAGTTCTTCTCAAACTTCCTGAAACAGATCTAGCTGAAATTGTTCTTAATTCTTCCAAATCTTTTCCAAGTAAACTTGCTTTTTCAGTTCCTTTTAGAAAATCGGAAATCTCTTTTAATTTTTTCTTTTCTATATCATTTATTTCAATTTTTTGAATTTCAGCTTCTTTGACTGATTCATCTTTTTCTTCTCTTGTATAGAAAGGTTTTTTATCAAAAAAATTGGAAAGGAATTCCTTTGCCGGAACCCTTTTCCTTAAATTCATTAAAATTTCTTTTGAAGTTAATTCTTCAACTTCTTTTCCATCCGGAGCAACTGCAATATATTTTACGTTTGCATTTTCGCAAACATTTTGGGCGATTAATCTTCCGCCTCTGTCACCATCAACATACAAGGTAATTTCTTTAGTTTTACCTAATTCTTTGATTTCGTCAGGAAGATTTGTACCGTTCATCCCAATAACATTATTTATTCCTGCTCGGACTAAATTTACAACATCTGCTCTTCCTTCAACAACGATTATTTCATTTCCTTCAAGATCTCCACCAGATGCAAGATTATTTTTTCCGTAATCTTTTATTCCAGCAATTTTTGTTGAATCCTTAATTTGGTTTGAAATATCTCTTGAGTCTGTTGAGCCTTCGATTCCCATCATAAGCTTTTTAGCTCTTTCAATAATGTAATCTCTTTTGTTTCCACGCACATCTTCAATTCTTTCAATTTCGATTTGTGCATCACAAGGTCCAACTCTTTCGATTGTTTCAAGGGCAGCAGCGATTAAAGTTGTTTCAGATTGATCAAGTGCAGTTGGAATTTTAATAGTTCCAATAGTTCTTTTTTCCTGCCTTTCAAGTTCAACTTCAATTCTTCCAATCTTTCCTTCTTTTTGAAGTTCCCTCATTTCAAGATCAGCACCCAAAAGTCCTTCTGTTTGTCCAAATAGAGCTCCAATTACATCGGGCTTTTCAAGAGCACCCTCAGCGTTTAAACTAGCATGAATCATGTACTTGATAGATACCGGACTTACTTTTGCCATTTTATTTTTTTCTCCTATTTAATTTACTAAATCCTTAAAGGATTCTCTAGAAAAATATCTTCTAAAACTAATCAAAACTTCATAAGTTTGACTTGAATGTGAATGTGAAAGTGAATGTAATCTTCTATAAGATACTTTCCTAATAAAAGTTTATGGCTAATCTGGTTTTTAAAGGTTTTGTAAATTAGTCTATGTAACTTTAAAGGGATAACAAAGAGAAAGTTTTAAAAAGAAAAAAGATTAGTTTTTTACATGATAGACCTCACAAAATTTTTTATTTCAAAGAATAAAAAAAAAGATGAAGCGATTAATTTTCAGAGATTTGTAGAAGAAAAGCCTCTTCAAAGGCCAGTAGAAGAAATTCTTTCAAATTTAATAGAAAGGCCTTCTTCAGAAGAAGCAATTTCCCTTTCTGAAGAAGAAATAGTGGAAAGTGCAAGAAAGTTGGGGTATCCCTTAGATTCAAAAACGATGGGAAAAATTTATGCAGTTCAAGAATCTTCACTTCCTTTATTTGAAAATATAGTTACTTGGTTATTAAGAAAAGAAGAATCAGAAGAACCATTCTATTATGCTTTTGCAAGAGATGGAGAATTATTATATGATGTCTTGTGGGGAATTGGTCAGGCAAATGAGAAGGATCTTTCTAAGAGAGTAAGATATCTCAAAACAAGTCAAGTTATGGAAGATGATGGTCTTAACTCAGAATACTTTAATCAAATTGGAATTTCAAATTCAACTATCAAAAATGGAAATTCACTTATATTTTTAGACTCAGGATTTTTGGGAAGTCTCTTTTATGGAGTTAAAAGATGGGCTAAAATTAAACATAATCTTTTTGAAAAAAAGGTTAGAGGATCTTTGGTACGTAGTCTTGGAGATTTTGATCAATTGGGTTTTTATAATTCTCCTTCAGATGAAATCATAAAAAAATTCAATGAAAAAATGAATGATTCTCCATATCGTTCTAATCTTAAAGGAGATCTTTCTTGGGATCTTTGCGCTTTTATGCAATTAATGCCAAAATTTACTGGAAGATATACAAAAGTTTATCAAAAAGAGAATCAAAATTGGGATGTTCTCCCAGAAGGAAATCTCTTAGTTTCTAAACTAAATATCAATTTAAAAAATTCATCTGTCAATCCAAATTCAGATCAGATTAATTCAATTAAAAAGGATCAAAGTTTTATTAATGCAGATATTGTAGATCCCGTTGCTTCATTATTGCTTCAAAAAAGAACTTTAGAATATTTTGCAAATCCGAGTGTTCAAGATAGAGTTTATTCTAGAATTAAAACTAATTCAAAAGGAATTTATGGTCAAATTAGTAAAAATTTTGAAAAAGGTTATATTTCATTTAATTAATAATAAAAAATGGAAAATTATTATAAAACACTGGAAATTGAAATGAATGCAAGTCAAGCCCAAATAAAAACAGCTTATAGGAAGCTTGCAATGAGATTTCATCCAGATAGAAATTCTGATAGTAAAGAGTCAGAAGAAAAGTTCAAACAACTTTCGGAAGCCTATAAAACTTTGATTAATGAATCTAAAAGAAGAATTTATGATTTAAGATTAAATCGTCAATTAGAAAATATTCGTTCAGAGGTAAATTCCAAAGAATCAAAACTCGAAGTAAAAGTTAGTCCAATAACTTACAATGTTGTCGAACTTAAAACTAACAAAGTTGAACTAAAAGTTAGTAAAGTTAAATTAAAACATGTTAAATTAAAAGTAGATCATATTTCTTTAAATGTAGAAAATTTTAAAAATTTATGAACTAAAAAATTATCATGCTAGATTTAAAGAAAATGTTAAAAGAAACAAAATATTCTTTTTTTGTCCCATTTATTGAAAATCAATATTCTGTTACAACAATTGGAGATTTTTTAGAAAACAAATATCTTGTAAGAGCAAATAAAACATTTTTACCAATGGGAGTTTTTATGTATAATTCTGCAATTATCTTTTTTGATAGTTCAGTTGTTTTTAATAAAATTGATAAATTCATTGGAAAAATGTCAGATTTAAGTAATTCTTTTGAATTTAAAATGGACGAGTTTTTTCTAGATTTGCAAAAAAAGAAACCAATAGAAGATGGAAGTAGAGTTTACAAACTTGTCACTTCTTATACTCCCCATACAGAAAAAATTTCAATTATAGATTATAAGACTCAAGGACCTCTTTCTCCAGAAAAAAGTCTTGAAAAAACATTTAGTGAAAAATCAAAATTGAGTTTTGGATTCTCTTAAATTTTCCCACTTTCTTTAAGCAATTTGTATTCTTTAAGCTTTCCAAGTTTTTCGTAAGTTTTAAGAAGTTTTTCTTTAATTTCCTCTTTTTGAGGTTCTTCGATTTTCAGTCTTAAAAATTTTTCATAAAGTTTCAATAAGTGTCCCGGTTTACCCTGTTTTTCCATTTTTTCGATTTCTATTTTAAAATATTTTATAAATTCGAAATACAATGCATCTTTTTCTTTCGGATTTGCCTCATCGAAAGCTCTTTTTAAAGCTTTATCACTTTCTTCAAATTTAAGTGAAGAAATATAAGCTTTCGCCTCATTAAGGAAATTTTCTTGTTTTTCTCTGAATGTTACAGAGTTTAAAGCAGCATTTTTGAACGCTTCAGCGGCGCTTGAATACATCTCTTTAGCAATATAAATTTCTGCTAATTTAATGTATGCAAATTTTCTCATCTCCACAGGAGGCATAAGTTTAAGGTACCTATCCAAATGATCAATTCGAATAAAATCCCCTTTTCCTTCAAGAAATTTTTCAACATCTTGTTTGTGCATATCTTTAGTTAATAAACTCATAACAAAAATAATCATCCTCTCTTTTTAAGGATTTTTATTAAAAAACAGCTAAACGATTTTAGTAATCCAAAATTATTTTTTCTTTCCAAACAATTTTCCAAAAAATCCAGGTTCTTTTTCAGGAATAATAACTTCTACTTTTTGAGTCTTTTGTTGTTCAAGCAAGTCTTTTTCTATTTTCCCTTGTTTTCTTTTACTGAGATTAGACATCGCTTCATTATAACAAGAATTGATTATACTTTTTGGATAACTTTGATTTAATAATACTGTGTATAAATCTTCGGCATTCTGACCGTTTGACAAATTTTTTTCAAAAAAACTTATCATTTCTTTTCTGCTTTCAAATTGTCTCATCTAGAATTTAGAAATTTCGAGTATTTAAGGATTTTTATTCAAAAAGTTTAAAATCTTTAGATCAATCTTTTTTCATGCATAAACGCCTTTTAGAAAATGCAGTAAAAGAATTAAGCAAAGTTGAAGGAATAACTAAGATTATTTTGTTTGGATCAGTATTAAGAGAAGATTATCGAGAAGATTCAGATATTGATCTTGCTTTGATTTGTGAGGACTTTTATCATAATTTACCGCTAGATTTCGAAGGATTTCCTTTTGGTTTTAAAGAAAAGATAACAAAAAGCTTAGAGGGTATAGAAAAAGATTCTACAATTATCTTTGATTTTGGAATTTATTGGAATAGCGAATACGAAAGGGGAATCATCCTTTATGGAAGTGGAAGAAATCCTCATAGATTAAACGGAAAAATCATTTATGAAAAGAAATTTTGTTAATAATAAATAACTCCAGAATTTTTTAAGCGTTCATAAGCAGATTTAACAAGTTCTGGGCTAAGATTACAGTTAGGGTTTGCTTTTACATAATTATCTATTTCTTCAACGGCTTGTTTCATTGCTTCTTTATAATCAATTGGAAATCTTTTAATTTCAACTTTTAATAAATTTGGAAACTTTCTATTAAATGTCTTTTCCAATGTTTCATTTTTTTTAAAAAGCTCTCCGTTACGATGTAAACTAATCATAACTTCAACAAGGTTTATTTCAATCGTTTTGGTCATTTTTGTATTTCAGAACTATTCTCTGGGCAATCATCAATCTATCTTTTTTTAGTAATTTCTAAACACATTCCAGCTGCAACAGTTGCACCAGCATCTCTTACAGCAAATCTTGCCATATAAGGATTATCTTTTTGTGTTTCAAGAGCAAGTTTTCCTTGAGGTTTTATTCTAACCTTTGCAACATCCCCATTCTTTAAGAAGTCAGGTTGTTCCTTAATTATTTCTCCAGTTCTTGGATCAATTTGTGCAATTAATTCAATAAATTGGCATGGAACTTGAGCGGTGTGAATATGAAATACAGGAGTATATCCTTTAGCTAAGACAGTTGGGTGATTTATTACTGCGATTTGTGCAATGAATTCTTCAACAATTGGAACTGGGAAAGCTGCATCACAAATAACATCTCCTCTAGCAATATCTTTTTTACCAATTCCTCTAATATTAACTCCAACATTTTCTCCTGCTGGTGCTTCTGAGAGTGTTTCGTGGTGAGCTTCAATAGTCTTTACTTCACCTTGAATTCCTTCACCAGTTCTACCTGGAAGAACTTTAATTTTTTGTCCAATTTTCATAATCCCAGTTTCAACTTTTCCAACAGGAACAGTACCAATTCCAGTAATTTCATAAACATCCTGAACTGGCATCCTCATCGGTAAATTAGTTGGTGAGTCCGGAATTGGAAACAAATCAATTTGTTCTCTTAATGTTGGTCCTTTATACCAAAGCATCTTATCTGATTTTCTAATAATATTCTCTCCTTGAAGTCCTGAACATGCAATAAAAGTTGTTGCTTCAGGTTTTATTCCAACTTGTTGAAGTAATTTTGAAACATCTTCTTTAACTTGGTTGAATTTCTCTTCTTTATAGTCAGCAGCATCCATTTTATTAATTGCAATAGAAAGATTCTTTACACCCATTGTTCTAAGAAGCCATAAGTGTTCAGTAGTTTGAGGTTGAACTCCAGAAGGGGCAGCGATAACCAAAAAAGCAGCATCGGCTTGTGAGGCACCAGTAATCATATTCTTTACAAAGTCTCTGTGACCAGGTGCATCAATAATTGTAATCTGATATTTATCAGTCATTAATTTCTTATAAGCAAGATCAATTGTAACCCCTCTTTCTCTTTCTTCCTTAATGTTATCCATAACATAAGCAAACTCAAAACCAGCTTTACCATTTTTAACAGCTTCTTCTCTAAGCTTCTTCATTTCTTGTTCAGTTACTGCTCCACCATCGAACATCATTCTACCAACACAAGTAGATTTACCTGCGTCAACGTGCCCAACGAAAACAATATTCATACTTGGTTTGTCTTTTGCCATATTTGTTTATGAAAATTTATATTTATAAATCTTTCGTTTAGTTTCTCTTTTTAGACTTTTTCTTCTTCATCGTCGGAAAAATTTTCTTTTTAGGAAAATATCTATTGTACAATATTAAAAAAGTAATTGTTACAATTCCCCATGAAAATAAAACATCAGAAGCATAATGCGCTCCAACGACAATTCTTTCATAAGAGACAAACACCCCGAAGATAATTGTTAAGATAAGGAAAATCCATTTTTTTAATTCATTTTTATTTAAAAACAAAAGGAACAATGGAATTAAAATCCACCCTAAGAAAGCATGACCCGACGGGAAAGATTGACTTCCAGTCAATCCTTGAGGGAGATACCAACTCGTAAAAGAAGTAATTCCTTCTTGAAGATCTCTAAATCTAACCCTTCCCCACATAAATTTGAGAACTTCAACAATAAAACCAGAGATAAAAAGTAATATTACGCTTAACTTTGCAAATGAATTATTTTTTTCTGAGAACTTAGAAAACTTTGTTTTCATTAAATAGAATAAAAGAAGTGAAACTAAAATTGCTGAAAGTCCAAGAGTTAATCCATTTAAAGAGATAAAATGAAAACTAAAATTGAAATAATTAAAAAATAAACGAATTAAATATAAAATTAAACCAGTTGAAATTAGAACTTCTCCTAAGAAAAAAAGTTTTTTATAATTTTTATTTTTAATATTTAAGTTTGTTCCAAGAGTAAAAATTGCAAAAAGTGCGAACAATATTCCAGGAATTTCCCCAAAAGATTCTACAAAATTTCCCACCAAAGAATCTGAGTCAAAAAGAAATTTTGAAATTGTTAGATCATAAAAAGTAAAGAAAACAGCAAGAGTAATCCAAATCAGCGGAAAAATAATTAGTAACTTGTTTGGAATTGAAGCCTTCCAGAATGTTTTAATTGACATCCTTTATTAAAGAATTTTAGGTTTAAAAGTTTATATTTAATTTCCTTCACCAAAAAGGGTTTTAAATAAGAGAATCTCTACATTTCTATGAGGGGGATAATAAAATTTATATTTGGATTAGAGATATTATTATCAATAATTTCTTTTACATGTGACCTTCAGAATACGGAAGAAATACTCATTAATAGTTTTATAATGGGAATATTCGTTTCCGTTTTTTTTATGATAGTCTCCGAATTGACTTATTTAAAAAGTCGAGAAAAAATAATCTCTCCAGAAGAATTAAAAATAAGAAAGAAAATTGTTTATTTGATTGCATTTTTCTTATTTATTGTTTCAATTTTGGTTTTTCTCAATTTTTATCTTTATGTAAAGGCTTTGCTTGGAAGTGATTTATTAATTTCACTTGATTCAAAGAACAAAACTCTTATAATTGAAAATGGGGGTGAAGGAATCTTTAATCTTCAAGCAAAAGTTCTTACAAGCCCTTTTTGTCAAGCTAGTTGTTTGATCTCATTAAAAGATTTAAGCAATGGAAATCTTGTCTATAATGAAACTGTTCATTTAAGCGTTTCAAGTCCATTAATAAAAGAGATTTCAATCTCAACAAATGAGGAAACATCTGGGCAAACTCTTTATGAGGCCTCCTTATGGTGTGAAACTCTAAAAGAGAGCTTATGTTATACAAAAACAGATTATCCAAAATCTAGAACACAAATCTTGTCTATTAATCATGAATTAAACAGTGTCCAAAAAGCAAGAAAAGAAAAATTGAAAAATCAAACGGAATCATTAAATATGGAATTTTCCAATGTGAAAAATAGCATAAACAAAATGAATCTTAATTTTTCTTTTCTTGATTTGTCAAGATTTGAAAATATTTCCATTTCGCTCAATGAGTCTCTTAATAATTTTTCTTCGAAAGTAAATAAATTAAACTCGCTTTATGAGAATCAAGAGTATTCTGCGCTTGGGATAGAATTCCCAATTGTAAAAAATAAGTTTGAAATTCTAAATTCCGAATTTAAGTTTTTTAATTCTTCTGTTTTTTCTGAAATAAATTTATATAATCTACTTATTGAAAATATAAGTTTAATGCATAAAGAAATCCTATTTCTTGAAGATTACAACTTTAGTAGTCTCTCGGTAATTGCTGCTGAATCTTTTGTTAATGATTTTAATTCTATGATTTCAAATCTAACTAAAAAGGATATTCTTGCAAATAAAATAATTTTATTGAATGTTGTAGAAAAAGAAAAAGAGAAACTCTTAGCTATCATGAATGAAGAAAATTTTTCAGGAATTTTAAGAAATAATAAAATAAACGTTTTAATTTCAGAGGCACCCTCGTTAAAAATAAAAATGGATTGGAATCAAAGCTTTCAAAATTTTTCACTTGCTGAACCTCAGCCAATTTGCTGCTTTGAAAATGAATGTTTTACTTGCATAAATAATTCTTTCTCAAATTACCCAGTTCTTTTCATTCATGGTCATAGTTTTAATAAAGCTCTTTCTTTAGAAGCAAGTTTTGAATCATTTAACGGTTTTTCTCAACGTCTTGAAAAAGATGGTTACATAAATGCAGGAGAATTATATTCCCAGGATTATTCTGAAATTTCAAAAGAATATCTTGGAAAAGTGAACAGTTCAGTAGTTATAAAAGGGACCTATTATCTCGACTTTTCTTCAAAAGGAAATTCTTTTGTGCTTAGTTCAGATTGGTCAAACATTAATATCTATGTAACAAGATTAAGAGAGATAATTTCAAACGTCAAATATTTAACTGGAAAGGAGAAAGTTATTCTTGTTTCACATAGCATGGGTGGGTTGGTGGTTAGAAGATATATTCAGAGATATGGAGACGAAGACTTGGATAAAGTCATTCTTATAACTGTTCCAAATAAGGGGGTAGATGGTTTTGTAATAGATTACTGTTCGGTATTCGGAGCAAATACAGAATGCGCAGAAATGGATAAAAACAGTTTGTTTATAAAAAATTTAAATGAAGCTCAGTTTCCAAAAGTTCCAATTTATAATATAATCGGACTTGGATGTAATTGGGAAAATTCTGTTGGAGATGGAATTGTAAAGAATGAAAGTGCTTACCTTGAAGGGGCTAGCAATATTTATTTTAAAGGAACCTGTAACGGACTTGATTTTTTTCACAGCGAGGTTTTAGACCCCAATAGGTATCCCAAAATTTATGAAAAGGTTAAAGAATTAATTGAGAATTGATCTAATACTTAATTCGTTTATATTTTAAATTTAAAAATTATTTAAGAGTTCCATAGTGAAAAACCCTTTTAATTTTTTCATTTATTATCTCTTTATTTTCATAAAGATATTTAGTCAAATCTTTGGGAATCTTTTTCTTATCCATTTCAACAATTGATTCTCCGAGTATAATTCTTATTTCATTTCCGGAATAAAACACATGGCAATGATAAGGAAGATGTTCAACTCTCCCACTTTTTGAAACTTCTTTACCTGGAAAAGCAGAAATTTTATAATTCTTAAAATTAAAATCAATCGTTGCAAAGAGAGTGCCTTCCGGAATACAT
>PCVV01000055.1 GCA_002762735.1 Candidatus Pacearchaeota archaeon CG11_big_fil_rev_8_21_14_0_20_30_13 | reverse complement strand
TGTCCAGGAAGATAAGGAATCTTTCCAGAAACATAATCTAAAATTGTTTTTGTGTCTTCTGAATTTGTTAATCCGTCGCCATTCACATCTAACATTTTATTTGAAACCCCATTTTCAACTAAAGATGCATCTGTGCTATCAACTTTACCACTTAGATTTCCATCTCCTGAACCGTACCATTCTAGAGGCTGTTTTCCAACTTGCAGAGTGATATTTGGTTGGGAAAAAGGATTTCCTATCACATCTAAAGGAGTAGGGCCATTTAATTCAACGCCTTGAGCATTCGCTATTTTTGTAGGAAGAATTGCTCCTACAATAAGTGCTGTTCCTAAAATATTTCTTAATGTTTTACCCATTTTATCTTATTGTCACTACGCAGTAATTATTTATAAACTTTTGGATTTATAATATTATTAGATATAAAGGGAATATAAAAGTTGTGGACTTCAAGTTAAAAAGATTAATTTTAATGGGATTCGTATATATTCTTCCTGTGTCCAATATTTAAAACAAAAATTAATAACTCTTGATGTTTGACTTGATATATTATTCTGTATTTGTCACATCTTAACCTCCATAATCCAGAAAGATTTCCAGATAAAGGCTTTCCTAGAAAAGGATTTTCTGAAAGTTCATCAATTTTTTTAACAAGTTTTTTTTGCAATTGATTATCTAATTTCCTAACAAAATCAGCAGCTTTTTTATCGAATTTAATACTGTACATCTAATCCCAATTCTTTTTTTAAATCTTGAAAATCTATTCCTTTGACTCCTTTTTCAAATCTTTCCAAAGATTCGGCAATTGCCCTCATAGTTTCTGGATCAGACAAAACTTCGATAGTTTCAACTAGACTTTCTTTATCAAAATTTCTTGGTGAAGGGGGATTAATCAATCTCAAAAGAAGTTCATTATATGTCTCTCTATTATGTACTTTTAGACTGTCTAATTTTTTCTTTAATAATTCATCAACTTGTATTGTTGTTACCATTGTCTTCTATAGACAAAAATAGTTTTTAAATCTTACTACTTTTATTAATATAAAAAATTATTTCTTTTTTGATTTTACCTTTGGAGAACTATTCTTAGGAACTTTCTTCTTTTTCATCAAAAGAATATAAAGAACGAAGATAATTATTACAACGGCAATAACATTTCTCCAATCGAAAAAGCCTAATTGGACCTGTGCAGGACAAGGAATTACTGAACTTCCCCCTTTACATGAAATCTCAGAATCATAAGGATCA
>PCVV01000006.1 GCA_002762735.1 Candidatus Pacearchaeota archaeon CG11_big_fil_rev_8_21_14_0_20_30_13 | reverse complement strand
GCAGAATTCAAAAATGGTCAATGGCTTCTTTATCAAAGTAATACAATGATGGATGTTGAATGTACAAATGTTTGTTCAAAACCAATTTGTTCAAAAGGAGAAAAGGCTGTATCGACGGGAAAATCTGATTCTTATGGTTGTGGAATTTATAATTGTGAAATTTTAAATCCAGTTTGTATTGAAGAGTGTGCCCTTCCTCCAAAAGGATGTTCTTATGAAGCTGCTTCATGCACGAGTTGTGGAAAACTTGTTTGTGAAGAAAATAAAACAATTGAATCTAATTGTTCTGGAATTCCAACTCCTTGTTTTAAATTTCATGATGGATCTTCTTGTGCTCTTCAAAAAAGTTGTACTTGGGGACCAATACCCCAAGATTCTATCACTGCAAATACTGTTGCTGGAGATTCATTTAATGCTTGTAGCGGAAATGTTAAATCTTGCGAGAGTTTTAGTAAGAAAAATTCTTGTGAAATTCAAAATGGTTGTGATTGGAAAGATGAAGAAGTAATTATTAAGAAGAATAAAAAGAATTTAAATTTATATTCAGAGAAAGAAGTTTTTTTAATTTCAGATAAAGATTGGCATGATATTTTGCCTTTAGTTCCTGTAACAACTTGGACTCAACAAGAAGGAGACAGTTCTGATTGTCAGCGAGGTTATGGAACTCCTGAAAATGTTTGTGTTTATCCGACGCTGATATGGCATGAGGAAGAGGAAGTTATATCTATAAAAATTAAAGAGGAAGATTTTTCTTTTGAATCAAATAACAGAGATTATTTTAATATAACTCCAATAATGGAGATTAATAATTTTAATTCTGGAGAAGAATTAAACTTAACTCTGAAAGTAAGAAATACTCATTCAGAACCTCATAAACTGGATTATCTTTTCCTTAGAAATTATCCTCTTGGTTTTTTTATCTCAGATGAGGCTAGAGAAATTAATGATGAGAAAATTTTTAATCCTGGGGAAGAAAGAGAATATTCTTATAGATTAATATATGAGGGTCAAAAGAAATCATTTGATGTTGATTCTTCCATTTATTTTATACAACAATTTAATACAGAAAAAGTTAAAATTATTGGAGAAACTCCGCAAGAGTTAGATAATTTGTTAGTTGCAGAAAAAGATTTTGGGGCTGGAATAATCAAAGAATCTCTTGAAAGAATAAATCCTGAAGATTATTTTTCTTATTGGAGTTCTTATAAAGAAGTGGTTTATGTAGAAGATAATTATGAATTAGCATTGATGGCTTCAACTTATGCTTCTTTGATTAATGCTCCATTAATTATTCAAGGGCATAGTAAAATAGATTTAATTAATAGGACAGTTATTTGTGTGGGAGACGTTAATCGAAATTGTGATGAACAATATAATTTAGAAGAGTTACAAAAAAAGTATGTTGAGAAAACAAATACTGATAAGATTATTTTGGTTAATCCAGATGATTTAGACATTAAAATTAGTGAGCAATTTCAACCAGATAAATCTGGAAAACCTATTTATGAAATTTATTCTAAAACTTCTTTAGCTTCGCCTATTTTGGCGAGTGCTAAGCATGAAGTTATTATTAGCACTAGAGAAACTGATTATTTCTCTGTTGATAAGTTTATTGAGGAAACGATTGATGAATTATTCGATTCTACTTATGATGTGGAGTATTTGACTATTCTTGCCATGCCTGATGCTATTACTATGACAAAGGAAAATTCAGATTTTCCTAATTGGTTTAATGGTCCATTAAGGGAGGAAGTAGATAATTACTTTTATGGTAATTTTGATAAAGATTTTTTTCAAGAAGTGGGGGTGGGGAGGATTTTTTCTATAAGTTCTTCTGATATTTCTGCATATATCTCTAGAGTTTTGTTTTATGACAAAGCAATTCATAAAAAAGATGCATTGATTATGCAATCTGATTTTCATAATATGAAAGTTTCTGGAAAATTTTTTGAGAGTTATTTGAAGAAAAATGATTTTGAGGTTAGTTCTTATTTTAAAGATGAATTATTGGATCTTTATTATAATTCTTTTACCGAAATTAATGAAAAAGCCAAGGATGCTTCTATTCTAATTTATTTGGATCATGCTTGGACTGATGGATGGGGTCCTATTTCTACTAGAAGTTTGAAGAAGAATAGTATTTGGTTAAATTCTCCTTTAATTTTTAGTGAGGGTTGTGGAACTTGTGCTTGGGACAGGGCTTATTTAAAATCAGAACTTTTTTGTTCAGTTTTGTTAAGAAGGGGTGCAATTGGTTATTATGGGGCTACAACAGATGTTTCTGCTATCAATTGGGATCCAGCCATGGACTTTTTTAATGAATTGATTATTGGAAATAAAAAAGAGAGTTTGGGGAAAATAGCAAAGGAAGCAAGAAATAAAGCTGCGGCATATGTCTATGGTTCAGGTTTAACAACTGCTTATAGTCCTCATGATTCTTGGAATACCCTTTTTGGAGATCCTACCTTTAAAATTAACTTGCCTTTTAAGTCAGAAACAGAAACTTCCGTGACTACAGAAGTAAAATTTATTGATAGTAATTCTTTAAATGTTATTGTAAATATGCCTGAACAAAAAAAGGGGGTTGTTATTTCTGAAGAATGTTCTTATCCTAGTTATATTAAACCTTTTCCATATGGTGAAAATGATAGTGAGATTGAGGTTTTTCCCTGTAGAAATGAATATAATTTTTTTGAGTATCCATTAGGAAATCAGATTACGAGATATTATAAATATACTAAATCTGTTTACAATTACTCTAATAATTTCTCGGAATTTGTAGGGAGTAACACTTTTGAGAAGAATTATTTTGTTTTTAAATTTAATATTCCAGAGGACAAGATTCCCCTAAATATTAGTAAAGTTAGTTTTATAAAAGAGGGGAAAATAAAGGAGTTTGATTCTTTGCCTATATTTAGTTCCAATGATTATAAATTTATTGATGATTTTATAAATTATTCAGTAGACATAGGTAAAAATAAAAAAGAAGTTTGGTTGTATATGCGAGAATCTATTGAGGATTATGGGGAAAATAATAAGAATTTTTTTAATCAGCAATCTGTTGGTCCCTATGATTATGAAATTAAGTTTGAGGTTGAAAATGTTTAAAATCAGAATTTTGTTCTTTGTTTTTATTTTTTTAGTTGGAAATGTTACGGCTTTAAATGTCTCTTTAGATGTTTCTAATTCTTTTTCTTCTGGAGAGCTTATTCTTTTTAATTACACTTTTTTTTCAGATCAAAATGTTGAAATAATGTATATTCCTTCTATCTTTTGTTCTGAAAAGATGGTTGCACCCTTAGAAAATAAAAAGGTCAATTTAGAAATAAATCAACTTTACACTGCAGTTTATACAGATCAAGTAGTTGAAGATTGGTTTCAACCCCAAACATGCGCAGCCTCTGTTCAAATATTAAGCCCTATTAGAAAAACAGTTTCAAAGAATTTTTCTATTATTACTGATCCTTCATTTTCTTTTGATTTAATTTTTGATAAGAAAGTTTTTGTACAAGGAGAAGAAATTAATTTAGATTATATTAGCGATACTGAAGATCTGTCAATAATGTCAACATTAATTTATCCCGACAAAAAGACTAAAGCTATAACTTTACCGAAGTCAATAAAAGTAAGTCAAATTGGAACTTATGAATTAGATGTAACGGCGTCGAAAGAAGGCTATAAAACTATTACAAAAAAAGAGCAGTTTGGAGTTATTAAGGAGCAGGCAAATCTTAAAAATTATTCTTTTGCAAATGAATCTAAAGATTTCAATGATTCTAAAGAGGGATTTCGAGAAAATCAAAAAGATTCTATCAAAACGGAAGAGTTAGTATTTCTTTTTTTTCTTATTTTATTGGGAATTATTTTAGTTTATTTTTTACATAAATCTCGGGATTGAGATTTTTAAGTAATTTTTTTCATTTATAGTTTTTTTCAAAGGAAAAAATAAATAAACCTAATTAGGATTAAATTTCTGGAGGAAAAATGGATATAAACAAAGACAACTTAAAAAAAGCTCTTTCTGGAAAGAAAGCTGAAAAAGTTGAAGCTCCAAAGATGAGTAAGGAAATGGAAATTGGTTTTCATCAAGGTGCTCTCAATACTCTTGCGGCTGAAAGAATTGAGCTTATACGAATAGTTCAGAACGTCGAAAAGATCATGCAAATGCATTTATCCCGGCTTGAAGAACTTGGAATTAAGTTTGAGAATCAAAAGGAATAGGTAACTTTTTAAGTTAAATCTTGTTCACTTTTTAATCGCTTATGTGGGTGTGCTAGAGTGGTCAAATAGGTAGGACTTAAGATCCTATGGCTTTATGCCTTCGCAGGTTCGAATCCTGTCACCCACATGGATATTAGATTCGAACCGGTGGTTTGTGTTTTTTGTAAAGCAGAAAATGCAGTGAGTGAGTCTTTCACGAAGCCGAATCCTGTCACCCACATTTCAAAATCTAAATAGAATCCTTTTGTAATAAAAATTATAAAATCTTGCTTCTTTTCAATTTAATGAATTGGGAAAAAGTTTTATTGATTGTTTTTATTTTAGGTATTCTGGTAATAAACTATTCTTATCTGGATTCGCTATTAATCAAATCTTTTGATAGTTCTGAATATGGAAAAGTTCAAAGAATAGTCGACGGAGATACAATTATTGTGAATGATTATTCAATAAGGCTTCTAGGAATAAATTCTCCAGAAAAGGGAGAAATTGGATATGACCAAGCAAAAGATTTTTTGAATGAAACAATTCTGAATAAAGAGGTAAAACTAGTTTTTGGAAAAAATAAATTTGATTTATATAAACGGAAACTGGCTTATGTTTTTTTAGGAAAGAGAAATATCAATTCAGAATCTGTAGAAAATGGATATTCAAATTTTTATTTTCCAGAGGGAAAAGATAACTATTATGAATCTTTCAAATCTGCATGGGAAAACTGTTTGGACAAAAACATAAATATATGTGAAAAATCAGAAAATAAATGTTTGGTTCTTAAAGAATGGAATATTAAAAGCCAAAGAGTAGTTTTAAAAAATATTTGTGAGAATAGTTTAAATCTGAAAGATTGGTCTATCAAAGATGAGGGAAGAAAAAAGTATACCTTTCGGAATACTGTTTTGAATTCAGGAGATGAAATTGCCCTTTTTCCCTCGGATTGGAATGTTACATATGTTTGGACCTCTACGGGAGATTCTATTTTTATTAGGGACAAAGAAGGGAAATTAGTCTTCTGGGATAGTTACTAAAAAGCAAATATTTTAATAAATCCTCGTTTGTTTCTTTTTCAATGGTGTCTCTTGATGATCTTTTAAAAGAGCAATTAAAAACTTTTGCTAGGTTGGAAAATTTAAAATTATTATCTAAATTAGAAGAATTAAAATTAGAAGATGAAGATCGGTTTATAAAAATGGTAAAAAAATCAGTAGGAAATACTAGCAGGGTTGCAAGTTTTTGCAATGAACGTAAAATAAATGAATCTTTTTTGGAGCTTTATTATAATAAATTGTCCAAAGCAAATGAATTCCTTTTTACCTATGAATCTAATCTTGTTAAACAAGCAGAATTTTTTGGTTATGAGATTAAATATGAGGGGAAGTATATTTCAAAAATTTTGGATTTAACTTTCCCTACCTTTGGAGATTGTATCATGGAACATCAATCACTCTTTGTTAGTTTGGAAAATTTGAAAGAATCAAATAATTTTTTAAAAAAAGAGAATGTGCTTTCAGATGAAGAAAGAATTCATTTGGAAAAGATGATTTACTTTACAGAAGGAGTTTTTAATGATTTTACTGATGATCTAACAGATATTAATTGTCTTTCTATGACTCCTGGGCTAAAAAAGATTTTTAAAAAACTCTGTGATGAAGAAAGTGAATTCTGGGAAAGATCAATATGTGCAGAAGATGCGTACATTAGTTTAATTCA
>PCVV01000056.1 GCA_002762735.1 Candidatus Pacearchaeota archaeon CG11_big_fil_rev_8_21_14_0_20_30_13 | reverse complement strand
TTCTGATTATTGGAGAAGAAAAACTGTTGAGAAATATAAAAAAAATTTTGCAGGAGAAGAATTAAAAATTGGATCTGGACAAGAATTTCTTGTGAATACTAAAATACTAGATCAGAATGGATTTTGGTTTAAATTAATACTCTCATGTGAAGGACATTCTTATGAAGACATTGAGGATCTTAAGGAAATTGGATTAATTGTAGGAAAAGAAAATGCTAATAAAAAGGGAATAGAAAGTATGTTTATTCGAACTAATTCCGGACTTGGATGTTGCGATGATGCCTCGATTATCTCAATAGGATTAAGACATTGTCCTAATGCAATGATTTTAGGATGGGGAATTGATGCAACGGATACTTATACTAAATTTGTAAAAAATCCTAAAGAAGGCGGATACGATGAATGGCTTGCGGAATTAGAGGGAAAAAGATGGAGGAGGAAATATAAAGAAGAACTTGTAACTCCGGAAGAAACCACGGAAATAATTTATTTGGGGGCAAAAAACAATTTTCCCTGGATAAATATGTCTTCTTCGCATAGGAGATTTGACCAAATTGAAAAAGGACAGAAATTTCCAACAATAATTAATCATTATAATTTTGTAAAATATGGAAAAATACCTAAAAATTATCAATTATCATTTGATAGAATGCCAAGCGAACTTTTTTATGAAAAGATTCTTCAAAGACATCAACTAATAGAAGAGAAGGAAATATTCAAAGAAAAAAAGATAATTACCAAAAGATATCAACTAATAGAAGAGAAGGAAATATTCAAAGAAAAAAAGAAAATTCCTAGAAAGATTAAAAAAGAGATGAAAAAGATTGGTACTTGGCATCTTTTTTCAGAAAAAACAACTGAACAATAACAAAACAATCTTTATAAAAAATAATTTGCTAAAATGATTATGACAAGTGATATATGGACAGAAAAATATAGACCAAAGAATTTTGACGAGGTTGTTGGACAAGACGGGATCATTAAACGAATAAAAGCTTTAACAAATTCCTTAAACATTCCTCATCTTCTTTTTGCAGGGCCTGCTGGAACTGGAAAATCAACTCTTGCTTTAATTGTCGTAAAAGAGCTTTTTGGAGAAAATTGGAGGGAAAATTATTTGGAATTAAATGCCAGTGATGAAAGAGGAATAAACATTGTTAGAGAAAAAGTAAAAAATTTTGCAAGAACAAAATCCCTTGGAAATGTTTCATTCAAAGTAATCTTTCTTGATGAAGCAGATGCCTTAACTCCAGAAGCTCAACAAGCATTAAGGAGAACCATGGAAAATTACGCTCAGACCTGCCGTTTCATTATGTCATGCAATTATTCTTCAAAATTAATAGATCCGATTCAATCTCGTTGTTCTTCATTCAGATTTAAATTACTTGAAAAAAAAGATGTTAAAAAGGTTCTTGAAAGAATTTCAAAAGAAGAAAAAATAGAAATTGACGATGATGCTATTGAAGCAATTTACGAAGGAAGTGATGGTGATTGCAGAAGATCTGTTAATTTCTTACAATCCACCGCAGCAGTTTCTCCAAAAATTTCAAAAAATCTAGTAAAAACAATTATTTCTGAGATAAAACCAAAAGATATACGAGTAGTTTTAGATTATGCTCTTTCTGGAGATTTTGAAAATGCAAGAGAAAAGCTTCTTAATTTAATGTTAAAAGAATCTCTTTCTGGACAAGATATTATTAAATCAATGCAAAAAGAAATTTGGAACTTAAGTATTGAACCAGAAATAAAAGTAAAACTTACTGAAAAAACTGGAGAAGTAGAATTTAGGATTGTTGAAGGATCTGATCCATTTATACAACTCCAGGCTTTAGTTGCAAGTTTTGTTTTAGCTGGACTTGGAAAATGAAAAACTGGGCAGAAAAATATAGGCCAAAAAAAATAAATGAAATTGTTGGTCAGAAGGAGGCTATTGAAAAGGTTAAAAATTTCTTACTAAATTTTCCAGGTAAAAAGAAGGCAATTATTTTGAATGGGCTTTCGGGAATTGGAAAAACTACAATTGTCCATGCAATGTCAAATGAGATAAACTCAGAAATTTTTGAACTTAACGCTTCTGATTTAAGAAATAAATCTTCTATGAATTTGAGGCTAAAACCAGTTTTGGAACAGCAACCTCTATTTGAAAAGAATAAAATAATTTTGGTTGATGAAGTAGATGGAATTTCTGGAACTGATCGAGGAGGAGTTTCGGAATTGGTTTCTTTAATTGAAAGTTCAAAGTATCCTATAATTTGCACTTCAAACGATACTTGGACACAAAAACTTTCGCCATTAAGAAAAAAATGCGAAATCATCGAACTAAAAGAAATCTCTCCAAGTGAGATTAAAGGGGTATTAAAAATGATACTAGAGAACGAAAAAAAAGAGATAAACCCTGAAACTTTAAATCAAATTTCAATAAAATCAAATGGAGACTTAAGAAGCGCCATTAATGAATTAGAAACAATCTCCGAATTAGGGAAAAAAGAGATTATAGAAATTTATGAAAAACCAAAAAAAATGGATATTTTTCACGCAATGAAACATATTTTTCAAGATCAAGCTGAAGTAGAAATGACTTCTACATTTGATAGAGTGGATATGCCCATAGATGAAATCCTTTTATGGATTGAAGAAAACCTTCCAAAAGTTTATTCTGGAGTAGAATTATTCAAAGCATATGAACAATTAGCAAAAGTAGATTTATTTAAAGGAAGAATTTATAGACAGCAATACTGGAGATTTCTGGTTTATGAAAATTTTTTTTTAAGTTTTGGGATTTCAGAATCAAAAGGAAAAAAAGATAAAAAAGGATTTTACAAATATAAAAAACCAGAAAGAATTTTAAAAATTTGGTTAAATAATCAAAAACATGCAAAAAAGAATTCAATCGCTGAAAAGTTTGCAAAAAAGACACATGTTGGAAAAAGAAAAGCTTTATCCCAATGGAATGAGATAAAATATATTCTAAAAAATCCTAAAATCCAAAAACAGTTAAAGATGGATGAGGAGGAGATAAATTATATTATGAAATATTAGTAAGATTTACTTTTTTATAAATAACAGAAAAATTATTTCTATAAATTTCATTCCATCCTTCTTTTTCATGATTCACTTTAAGTTCTAAATCCATGAACGTTCCAGATCCAATAAACAAATAAGAAAAATTATATTCTTTCAAAGTTTCTTGCCAACCAGGTTGAGTTTGAATAGTTTCCAAATAAACCGTATAAGGACTTTTTCCAAGAGGAGTTTCCCATGCAGGCATTCTTCCATCTACAAAAATTTTATTTTGCGGAATTTTCCAAATTAAAAAACCTCCCCATTCAAAAGTATTAAAAATATTTCCTGGTGGAAGACTGTTCAAAAATTCAACCCCCTTACATGGATAGTTTAAACCTAAATCAGAACTCTGAAGGCACCAATTATTATAATTTAAATCTGCTTTTACATTAGGAATCAAATAAAATACAAGAAGAATTACAAAAAACAGTGAGGCTAAAATTAAAAGAATCTTTTGAACAGAATCTCTCTCGAAAAAACGATTGAAAAAATCTCTTTTATCTTGAAGTTCAAAAAATACCAAAAATAAAATCATAAAATAAAGAGGAAGGTTTCTTCTTGCCTTGAGTGCACTAAATCCCACTCCTAAAATTAAAAGAGAATAAATTTTATTTTTCAAAAGGGGATTTTTCAAAGAAAGAAAAATAATAATTATCCCAGTAAAAACAATGACTATTCCAACAAAAAATCCTGGAGGAGTCCATTCTGCAATTAGTTTTCCCAAGTCCACAACTGCGAAATGTCTCCATGCATCAGTATAAATTTTCATTCCAAATGGATTAATTAATGGAGTTAATATTGAAATAAAAAAAATAAAAATTTGTTTTAATTGAAATTTTTTTAGATCAATAAATTTCCCAATCAAAACAAAACCAAATAAAAGAATTCCTATAATTACTGAACCATGAAAATTAGCCCAAACTAAAAATAAAAGAGGAAATAAAAAAATAATTTTTTCATTCTCTTTAAATTTTGAAAAGAGAAAAATTTCAATTGAAAAGAATAAAACCCCAAAAAGCTGGCTCCTTATTCCCAATGAAAAAACTCCCCATCCAAAAATAGAAAGAAGTAGAATTAGAAGTGTTTTTTCAATTTTTTTATCTTTAACCGAAAAATAAAGAAACAAAAAAGACCCTAAAATTAGAAATGCGTTAAAAAATGAAAGTCCAAAAAATCCCCCAATATTAAAAACTGGAAAAAGTACCGCATCATAAAGCCATGCATGATTTGGCCAAGAGTAATTTGGTAACAAAACTGAAAAAGAGTTTTCTCCACAAAATGAACCAGAACTCCAAAAATTTTCTCCACATCTAAGGTGCCATCCTAAATCTGGGTCCATCGGTGAAAGAAAAAAAAGAAGAAATAAAGAAGCAAAAAAGATTCCTACAAATAGTTTAAGCTTATCCATAAACTAAGATAAATTTAACAAAATTATAAACTTTTGTAAAGACTCTAAGAACACCAAACTATTAAAAATAAGATTTACTTGTTTAATTTATGTCATATGATATAACCCTTGGGAGAAATGAATCCGATAAAAAACTCTTTGGAAAAGATGGATTAATTTACATTGGAAAAGGATTTGTAAAAATGGGTCAATATAATTCTCTTTCAAATAAACTTTATCTGGATGTTGCAAGAAGTCATGTTGTTTTAGTTGCAGGAAAAAGAGGTTCAGGAAAATCTTACACATTAGGAGTTTTAACAGAAGAAATTTCTTCACTTCCAAAAGAGATATCTCAAAACATTGCCTCTTTAATTTTTGATACAATGGGCATTTATTGGACAATGAAATATAAAAATGAAAAAGATAAATCACTTCTTCAAGATTGGGATTTAAAACCAAAAAATCTTCCTGTAAAGATATTTGTTCCTTTTGGACATTATTCAAACTTTATAGACAACGGAATTCCTGTAGATGAATCCTTTGCTCTAGACCCAACTGAACTTGATCCAGAAGATTGGATAATTACTTTTGGATTAAATTTAATTAATCCTGTTTCAGTTTTGATTGAAAGAACCTTAATTAATTTAAAAGAAAATAAAAAAAATTTCACAATTAAAAATATTCTTGAAGATTTAGAAAAAGATAAAAGAAGTGAAAAAGAAACGATAAACGCAGCAGTTGGACTATTTGAAGCTGCTGAAACTTGGGGCATCTTTGCAAGAGAAAAGATGAAACCCACAAAGACAAAAGACTTAATTAAAGGAGGAATAACTTCCATACTAGATTTGAGTGCTTATAATTCAATTGGAGCATTTAATGTTCGTGCACTCGTAATCAGTCTCCTTTCAAGAAAAATTTTTCAAGAAAGAATGAACTCTCGAAGAATTGAAGAAGTAAGATCAATTTCTAGGGGACTTGATTATTCGAGCTTTACAGAAAAAAAAGAATATCCTCTTGTATGGTTATTTATTGACGAAGCCCACGAATTTTTACCTAAAGATGAGAAGATAATCTCGACAGATGCATTAATTCAAATTTTAAGGGAAGGTAGGCAACCTGGAATTTCAATAGTTCTTGCAACTCAACAGCCAGGAAAAATCCACACTGATGTTATGACTCAAGCAGACATCGTCCTCGCACACAGAGTAACCTCAAAACCAGATATAGAAGCCTTGAATAATATGATGCAAAGTTACTTGACAGATACAATTCAAGGATACATGAATGACCTTCCTGGATTAAAAGGTTCAGCAATAATTCTTGACGACAATTCAGAAAGGATATATCCTATGAGAATGAGACCAAGATTTACATGGCATGGAGGAGAAGCTCCAAGTGCCCTCTACGAAAAAAAGGATTTGTAAAAAATAAAATTTATTGTTTTCATACCCAATTAGAAGATTATCAATAGTTTATTATTGATAATCTTATGTTCATTTAAATTTTAGATTTGCCTCACAGCGTCGCTGTTCAGTCCCCAATTTTTCTTAACGAAC
>PCVV01000037.1:634-6663 GCA_002762735.1 Candidatus Pacearchaeota archaeon CG11_big_fil_rev_8_21_14_0_20_30_13 | reverse complement strand
TTTTAAAATTCCCACTTTTTTCAATCCACTCAAACTGGCATCACTCGCAATGTAAGGAGAATCTAAAACTAATTTTAATTTTGTTTTTGTCACTTTATCCACTACTAAAATTTCTTTGGTCTGCTTCAATTCTTTTCTAATACTAGAAGATTTTAGCTCTTCAAATTTTGGGATTTCATTTTTTTCAGAATTTTTTATTTCTCTTGTTTGCAAGATATAAATTCCAGATTCATCAATTGAGAATTCCAATTTTTGAGGAGTTCCAAAATGAATCTCTACTTTTTCAGCAAGATCTCCAAGTCTTTGAATTTCATAGCTGTTTAAAACTTGCGATTTTTTCCTTTCTTCACTTGATTTTACACTCTTTAAATTTCCTGATGAATCCCTTACAACCATAAAAGATTTTTCACCAATTTTTTTATCTAACAAATCCAATTCTTTTGAAAGAATATACTTATCCGGAGAAACCTCCTTAAGATTAATTCCCTCGCCAAGACCCCAAATTGCATAGATAGATCTGTCTCCAGAAGAATCCCTTGAAAGAACAATTCCAGATTTTTCCGCAGGAACCATCTTTTGCACAATTACTGCTATCTTTAATTTTTTAGAATCAAATTCTAAAGAGAATTCCCTCATCAATGTTTCGGGATTAAATAAAGAGATAAAGCAATTTTTGATATGATCAAGTAAAGAATCATTTCCTTTGACATTTAAATAAGTATTTTGTTCTCTAACAACTAAATCTGAAAAATTAAAAGGCAAACTGCTTCGGACTGAAACAAAAATAGGTTCAGTTACATTATTCAAGATATCCAATGCACTCCCTTTTTCAATTTCAAGTTTATCTGCACCAAGATTTTCGTAAGACTCAAAGATTTCTTCTTTTATATTCTCTGGAAGTTCAGCTTTCAAAAGCAACTCTTTTGCTTTATCACAATTTCTTGAGACTTCCTCTTTATTTTTAAAATTAGTCCCGCTAAATATTTTTTCAATTTGATCTTTTAAATTTGCACTTTCGAGAAAAGCCAAGTAACTTTCGGTGGTGACGACAAATCCTTCTGGAACAGGAAAATTTCTATTGAACAGCTCTCCCAAACCAACACCTTTTTCACCAACTAAATCAATTAAATTTTTATCAATTTTTGAAAACCATTTAACAAAATTCAATCTTTTCACCTCTTCCTCAACCATTTAAGATGAAGAGCAAAATACTTAATAAAGGTTTTCAAAACTTTTTAAAAAACTTAACAAATAAGTTTATAAATTATATCTGCTAAAATTAGGTATGATTGAATGGGGAATAATTGGGATTGTTGCATTATTGATATTAATTGCAATTTTTTATTACAACAGATTTGTAGTTCTTTCAAATAGAATTGACAATTCACTTTCTCAAATTGATGTTCAACTCAAAAGAAGAGCAGATTTAATTCCAAATTTAATTGAAACAGTTAAAGGATATGCAAAACACGAAAAAGCAATAATGACTGAAGTAACTAAAGCCAGACAAGCAATGATTTCAGCTAAAAATTTAGCAGGTAAAGTAAAAGCAAATGGAGTTTTGGAAGGAGCACTCGGAAAACTATTCGCAATTGCTGAAAACTATCCAGACTTAAAAGCAAACACAAATTTTATCGAATTGCAAAGAGAATTATCAAGTACTGAAGATAGAGTTGCTTATGCAAGACAAAATTATAATGATTCTATTTTAACATACAATAACATTTGCCAAAAATTCCCAGGAGCATTATTTGCTAGCATATATGGAAGGAAAACAAAAGAATATATCCAAATTGCACCTTCTGAAAAGAATGTTCCAAAAGTTTCTTTTAATTAAGATTATTTTAATTTTTAATAATAATCTTTATTAACTAACTACAATTTATTTCTGATTATGGCAGAAAAAATAATTGTATTTTACGAAGGTACGCTTGGACCAGGAATATTTTTTGCGGAAGAAAAAAGTGATTTGGCAAAACTCCTTTCAAATACTCAGTTTAGAGACATTGAAAAAATATTCTTAGTAGAATCCCCCTTATCTTATGAACAGCTCTATGAAAATTTCAAAAAAATCCTTCCTTCAGAAATCACTGAAAGAAATTCGAATGAAAAGGCATTCACCAAAGGAAATTGGAAATATGTAAATTATAAGGATTCTTACAAAAATCCTCATCTTCTAACTTTCTTTGAAGAGTACTTTAAGAGTTTTAAAAATGCTGAATGGATTGGAAAAACTGAACTTTTATTTAAAAAATATTTATTAAAACAAAAAAAAATTCTTGGAGAATATGACTAAGAAAAATCCTTAAAAAGATATTATTCTTAACAATTAGATGGAACATATAGATTTTAGAGATCAAATTTCAAGGAATAAAAGAAACTCTATTTTTTTAATGGTTTTTGTTATTTTAGTAATTGTTCTTTTGGGTTGGACAATCTCAAATGCTTTTGATCCAAGTTACTTTTTTTTAATAATGATTGTTTCAATTATTTTTTCTATCTTTTATGTATGGATCAATTTTTATAATTCAGATAAAATTGCAATAAAATCTGTAGGGGCAAAATTAGCAGATAGAATAAAGTATAGAGATTATTATAGATTGGTTGAAAGTCTGACAGTTGCTTCTTCTCTTCCAATGCCAAAACTATATATTATGGAATCCCATTCAATAAATGCATTTGCAAGCGGCAGAGATCCAAACCATGCAGTTTTGTGTGTAACAACTGGTTCTTTAGAAAAATTGGAACGTAGAGAGCTTGAAGGAGTTTTGGCACATGAAATGGGGCACGTTGCAAATTATGATATAAGATTTATAACCTTGGTGGCGGTAATGGTAGGAATGATTGCAATAATTTCTCAAATTTTTCTAAGAAGTTTGTGGTTTAGAGGCGGAGGAGACAATAAAAATTCTGGAATTTTTATAGTTATTGGAATTCTTCTTGCAATTCTTGCTCCAATAGTTGTCTCACTTGTACAACTTTCAATCTCTAGAAAAAGAGAATTTACAGCTGATGCAACTGCAGTAAAATTCACAAGAAATCCAACCGGATTAATTGGTGCTCTTGAAAAAATAAGAAAAGAAAACACTCCAAATGAGAAAGTTTCAAAGGCGATTGCTCCTCTTTTCTTCTCAAACCCATTTAAAAGACTCTCTTCAACACACCCCCCAATAGAGAAAAGAATTGAAGCATTGAAAAGTTTCTAAATAATTTTATAAATCTCTATTTGCTATAGAATCAATGGGATTCATAAGAAGTGGTGTGGTTTTTATTCTTGCGATTGCACTTTTTTTGGACCTTTTTGTTGGAAATCTTTTTCTAACTCTCAATTTATCTCTTGAATATGATCAAGTTTCACCTTATATCCAGAATCTTTCAGAAGATTTTGCAATGAGTTCTGGTAGCAAAGCATTGATTCTCCAAAATTATGAAACAAAAAAAATTCTTTGTCAAAAAGGAGATCAAGTTTCATTAGACTTCACTTTTGATACCGAGAAAATAGCCGTACCTTGTGAGGTCATTAATAAAGACGGAAAATCAGTAATTGAATTTGTGATAAATGAATCCATTCCCATTTATTATTACAAAGATTATAATTGCACTTTTATAGAATGTATACAAACAAAAGGAGAATCTTTGGCACTTATTTCTGAAAAAGCTAAAACCTATTGGGAAAAAAAATTTTATTCGGTGGCATTGATTTCCTTAATCATTTTTGTACTCCTTTTTATTTTTGTTAAAGAAAAACATAGTGCATTTATTCTTTCAGGAATAATTGTAATTTTCTCAGCAATACCTTTTAGACAAATTACCTGGTTACTTTCGCTCCTTCCAGAATTTCTTCCATTTAAAATAACCCCAATATTTTTTACTAAAGCAGCAGATGTATTTATGATTATGATTATACTTGGAATAATTCTGATTTCATTAGGAATAGGAATAAAATTCTTCGATTTGGGAATTAAACTAAACGAATTAATCAAATCTATTTTTAAAAAAGATTTAACTCAGGAACTTACTAAAGAAGAAGTAAAAGAAATTGCCGGAGAAAAAGTAAAGGAAGAGTTAAAAAAAGAAAAGAAAAAGTCTAAAAAAAATTAATTCTTCTTTTCAGAATTGGTTTCTTTAAGTTTGTCTCTTTCTTGCCTTGCCAAAAATCCTTTAATAAAGGTAGAATGGCTATTTTTATCAACAAGGTTTTCTAATTTGTACCCCTTTAAACTTCCAACTTGAACAAGATCTCCTTTGATTTTTTCTTCCATATTCTCAAGAAGTTTATCAGACACAATAATTTTTCCTAACGAAAAACTTGCAAGTTTTTTTGAAGTAGTAATAAGTGTTCCAAGACTCATAAATTGAATTTTATTCGATTCAATCTTAGTTATTACAGTCCCATAATTAACAGAAATTCCAAATTCAATTCTTTGTTTAAATTTTTTATTATGTTCATTGAGAATGTTCTTAATTTGTTGTGAGATAAGCACACCTACTTTCTGATTTTTAAAAGTTCTTGTTATGGCCGGAGCAAGAATGAAAAAAAGATAACTTTCATTCTGATAAACAAAACCTTTATTCTCTTCTACAATTTGTTCAATTCTTAAAAAAGTCTCCTTAACATTTCCTTGTCCCGAACTAATCTCAGGATAGTTCTTTATTGAAATACATCCTAAGGTTGCATTTTGCTTTGTTCCTACAATTGAAAGTGAAAGCTCAACTTTTTTCTTTGAATCAAACACGGGAATGCTCTCATGAACACTTCTAATTTCACTTATTTTTTTAACATTTTTCTGCTTCTTACTTCTAGCAAAAGTATGAGGTTTGTGCCATTTTTTAAAAATGAAATATGCTCCAAAAGCAAGAACCACTAAAACAAAAGTCCAAATAAAGGGGGTAAATGAATATTCAGTTTGATTTATTTTTTGAACTTGAATTGCATTTCCAGACAAAGAGACTCTTTTTTTCAATGAACCCACGGTAATATCATAATCTCCATCAGGAGCACTAAGAGTATATCTTTCATAACCTCCAACAGGCAAAGAAAGAGGAATGCTAACATTGTCTAATCCTATATACAAGATTAAATCTCCCTCATAAAAAATATTCCCTGTATTTGTTAAAGTTAAAGTTCTATTAATTATTTCAGAACTAATTTCCCTGTTTTCTAAAATGTTAAAATCAGCTCCATTAATTAAATCATTTGAATATGCAGAAACCTGAAAAATTGAAGGAGATTGATTTTTTTCAACAAGATATTCAAAAGGAGTTTCCGTTTTAGAAATTATTTTTTTAATAATTTCTCCATTATTATTCTTTACCGCAACATACACTTCTACACGAGGAATACTTTCTCCAGTTTGATCATGTAAAACCACTTTTCCTTTTAATTTTTCTCCAGGAAGAATATCCTTTTTGTCAAGCACCACTTCTATACTTATTGGAACTTGAAGAACATTCAAAAAAGTTACTTTTTCACCATAATTCAAAATTTCTCCATTCTTCTCTTCTTCAGTTATCTTCAAAATAAATTTATGATTTCCTGCTAAAAAATCACTTGGACTTTTGAATGAAATAGAAAATTCTCCATTATTAACTTCCCCACTAAAATTATTATCATCTATTGTTGCAAAATAAGTTCCATCAACATTATTTCCGTTTTCCTTAATCGCTGAACCTTCAATTCTTATCTGCTCATTTGGAGTAAAAGAATCTTTCCAATTAAGAAATTCTATTTTTAATGAATTAGAAACTTTGAAAAGTGAAGAAGATATTTCTAATTTATTTCCAGAAAAAACATCTAGTTTACATTCTCCTGAAAGGTTTCCAATAAAATTCTTTACGACTGGAACCATTACATTCTTTTGAATATTCTCACTAAGAGATAAAAATTCTTTGTAAACTTGAACTTCTCCATTTCCACATTTAAGATTAATCGAAATAATCTCATTAAACTCTCCATTTGAAGAAATGTCTAGAGTTGTATTTATTTTATCTCCAAAATTATAAACTGAATGAGGTTGAATACTAAAACT
>PCVV01000037.1:0-576 GCA_002762735.1 Candidatus Pacearchaeota archaeon CG11_big_fil_rev_8_21_14_0_20_30_13 | reverse complement strand
AAATTTTTTTCATTTTTTTCTCTATTTCACATTTATTATAGGAAAAAATTATTTATAAAATGTGTGGTAGTTAACAATGCAGTCCGATAAATATCAATCTATCCGATAAGTCTTAAATCTGTCCGAATAGTGTCCGAAAAGCTTACTTTCCAGATTTTCTTCTGTTATCTTCTTTGCATAACATTTGACAGTTTTTTGCTGTTGTCTTTCCCCCCTCATGCCAAGGAGTTATATGGTCTGCTTCCATTTCTTCTATTTCAAAGGACTTTTTACATTTGATGCAAATTCCTTTTTGTCTTTCATATGCTTCTCTTTTTTCTTTATCTGTGAAAGCTCTAATACTAAGATATTTTTCATCTTTGGTTAAAACATATTGGTAAATACCAGACTTTTTAGTTACATCTTCATCTAACATTAGTTCCGTTATTTCTTTCTCCATCTTCTTTGAATCAAAGTCTTTATTCTTAAATTCATTATACAAAATTCCAAAAGGAACACCTTTCATTTCCTTACGATATTTTGGGAAAACTGCCTTTATCCAGTTGATAACTCCTTGGAAATATAGCCACAACTCAT
>PCVV01000052.1:6467-6724 GCA_002762735.1 Candidatus Pacearchaeota archaeon CG11_big_fil_rev_8_21_14_0_20_30_13 | reverse complement strand
ATTGATAAAACAAAATGTCTTGATGTAAATATCAAAGCAATAAAAGTAGTAAATGCGAGTGCATTAAATGCTGAAAATATGAATTATAGTGTAACGTTACAAAGAAGTGCTGCGGGAGAAGGTTCATTTGGTGTTAAACTAGTCTTTTTTGATGCTGCTGGAAAGCCCAGTGAGGTCATTGATCCGCTAGAATTTTTTACCCCATTACAACCAAAGACTATCACAGCAAATACCACAATATCAAATGCCACAAAAGT
>PCVV01000052.1:0-6419 GCA_002762735.1 Candidatus Pacearchaeota archaeon CG11_big_fil_rev_8_21_14_0_20_30_13 | reverse complement strand
TTTTTATAGTTTTTAGAAAAAGAGGCTAGAGGAAACAATGAAAGCCAAGAACTAGTTTAAAGATTTTATAATATAAACTTCATCATTGACTTTCACTTTTGGAAGTTTTATCCCAATTTCTTCACCCTTAACTGCTTTCTTAACTGACTTTTTATTTATCTCTATTCTTTCAATTTTTATTTTTTCTATTCCCGTGACTTGTCCTATAATGTTTAATTCATCTCCAATTTTAATTTCTCCAGTTGAAATAAAGATAGTTCCAACTTGAGATTTTGGATAATAATGAGTTACCTTCCCGACAAATTGTTTTTTTGTTGTTGCTGAAGAATTTTCAACTTCTGAAAAATCATCATTTGTTGGAACCCCCAAATAAAATCCTGAAGAAAATCCTCTATTATAAACTTTCTCCAATTCTTTTAATCCATCAGCAATTTCTTCCTTGTTTAATTTTTTATCTAATGCTTTTCTATAAATTCTAACAACGGTATCTACATAACGTGCGTCCCTGTTTCTCCCTTCAATTTTAAATGAGATTATTCCTGCATCTTTTAATGTTTCAATAAAAGGCAATGTACACAAATCTTTTGCAGACATCACGGTATTTCTATTTATTTTTAGTTCTCTTCCCTCATCATCTTTAAGAGTATAACTTCTTCTACATACTTGTGTGCACATCCCCCTATTTGCACTTCGCTTGAATAATTCTTGGGACATGAAACATCTTCCAGAAACCGCTACACACATTGCCCCATGAATGAAACATTCTACTGAAACGAATTTGGAGATTTTTTTTATCTGATCTAAATTTAATTCTCTTGCTAAAACAACCCTTTCAGCACCTAATTTTTTATAGAATTTTGCCGATTCCGAATTTGAAATTGAAGCTTGTGTTGAAATATGAAAAGGAATTTTTAATTTTCTACAGAGATTTATTACAGACAAATCCCAACAAATAATTGCATCAACTTTCCCTTTTATCTTTTTTAAAATTTCTTCAACTTTTTTTATCTCTTCTTCGTATATAATTACATTTAGCGTGAGATATTTTTTTATCTTTTTTCCACAAATTTTATTTATTTCTGTTAAATCTTCAATATTAAAATTCTTTGCGTTGTCTCTCATGGAAAACTCTTTTAATCCAAAATAGACTGCATCAGCTCCTGCTTTTATTGCTGCAACGAGCATAGAAAAATCACCTGCTGGAGCTAAAAGTTCAAATTTGTTATTTTTCATAAAATGAGAAAGACTTTTAGTTTTTTAAGACTTCTTTATTCTGTAAAACGGAATTCCTGGAGCTCTTTCAAATTCTGAAGGTTCAACTTCGATCTTACCATTAAATGTGATTTCTAAATAATCTCCATTTTCATAATCTGCATTTGTTAATTCAGTATCTTCTTTTAATTTTTCATTTAAAGTATATCTTAAACTAAAAGGTTTTTCATGAGTTTTGAGATTATAACATTCTTTTTGATCAATTAAAAACAACAGACTATTTTTTTTCTTTTTAAAAGTTAAAGTCTTTCCTTCAACAGATTCATCTACAATTGTTGGTTTCAATCCATTTATATTTCTAACATGAAATTTTTTTGGAGAAAAATTTTCTAGACAATATTTCAAATTGAGAGAATCTTCTTTTTTCAAAAGCCAATACACATTAAAATCCATAAGAAGAATATTTCAAAAAGGTTAATAAAATTATTTGTTTTTTATCTTCTGTTTCTTTTTCCACTTTTCAAATTGGAATTTGTCTTTTTCTATTTTTATCCTAGAAAAAATAAAATAGTATAAGATTGCAAGAATTCCAAATGTTCCGGCTATTGAAAATATAATTGAAATTGAACCTAGTAATTGTACAACAAATAGAACGATGAACCAGAAAACATGATTTTTTTTAACTGCTTTCCACATCGCAAGCAATTCCCACGTTAATCCCCATGCAAGTAATCCCCAGGAGATTATTGATTGAAAAAACGAATTGGCAATTATTTCTTCGAACATAAAATTTTAAACACAACCGGTTTTAAAAAGATTGTGAATTTTAAATCCTAAAAGTTGTTCATTAAAAAATAGTTAACAAAGTTTAAAAAGAACTTTTTCTAAATAATCTTGCTATATACAGATTGTAGTAATATAAGAGGTTATAATATACAAGATATTGTACTTAAATTAAAAAATGAACTGCCCATTTTGTCATGATACAAAATTTAAGGTCACTAATAAAAGAGATTCTCCTGAAGGAATAAGAAGAAGGCGGGAATGTCTTAAATGCGGGAAACGATTTACAACATACGAAAAAATTGCAGAAACGGAAATCTATGTGATTAAAAAAGATCATTCAAGAGAAAAATTTGATCTTCAAAAACTAAAAAGAGGTCTTGACAAGGCTTTTGAAAAAAGACCAGTTCCAAAAGATAAAATTGACAAAACTATCTTTGAAATTGAAGATCAAATAATGAAAAAAGGAAAAAAAGAAATTAAAAGTCAAACTATCGGTGAAATTGTAATGAAAAAAATAAAAAAACTGGATAAAGTTGCATATGTTAGATTCGCGTCGGTATATAGAGATTTTAAGGATATTGAAGATTTTAAGGAGGAAATAAAAAGCTTGTAAATGGAAAACGAATTAGATAACGAATTGAGAAAATTAACAAAACTTGATTTGAATATAAATCAATTGAAAGTGATTAGAGACAAATATCTAAAAAATTCTCCTACTATAGAAGAATGGATTAGAACTGTTTGCCACAATATTTCTCTTTCTGAAATTTTGCATTCAAAGAAGATTTCTGACGAAGAAATTTTTAAGGATATTAATTGTGAAATTATAGAAGATCAATTTAAAGATAAAAAAATAAAAACTTATTTACTTCATAAAAATATTTTAGACCATAATGAAAGAGGGAAAAATTTCAAGAAATTTATTAAAAATTTAGAAGAAATAAACAAAAAACATCCCGAAATAACTAAAGAGAAAGAAGATGAATTTTATGAGCTTTTATCTAAATTTGATTTTCTTCCAAATTCTCCTACCCTGATGAATGCTGGAAGGGATTTACAACAATTAAGTGCTTGTTATGTTCTCCCAGTCGAGGATTCAATAGAAGAAATTTATGAATCAGTAAAAAATATGGCATTAATTCATAAAAGTGGGGGTGGAACTGGATTTTCTTTTTCGAAACTCAGACCTTCTAATGACGCAGTTTTATCTACTAAAGGAATTTCCTCTGGACCACTTTCTTTTATGCAGATATTTGATAAATCAACTGAAGTTGTAAAACAGGGAGGAACAAGAAGAGGAGCCAATATGGGAATTTTACATTATACCCATCCGGATATCTTAAATTTTATTGATATGAAAAAAACTCCTGGAGTTATGGAAAATTTTAATGTTTCAATCACAATTGACGAACGGTTTATGGATGCTGTCAGAAATAACCAAGAGTATGAATTGATTAATCCTCGAAACAAGGAGATCACAGGAAAGTTAAATGCTAAAGAAGTATGGAAAAGGTTGGTACACGGAGCTTGGGAATCTGGAGATCCAGGAATAATTTTTATAGACCGAATAAATTCTACTGGAAGCAATGCGACACCCCACCTTGGAATGATTGAGTCAACAAATCCTTGTGGGGAACAACCACTCTTACCATATGAACCTTGTAATCTTGGCTCAATAAATTTGTCTAATTTTATTAAAAGAGATGGAAGTGATTTTGATTATGAAAGGTTAAAAAAAGTGGTTGAAATTTCTACGAGATTTTTAGATAATGTGATTGATGTAAATAATTATCCTATTCCTAAAATAGAAGAGATTGCAAAAAAAACAAGGAGAATTGGTTTGGGAGTGATGGGATGGGCTGAATCATTGGTCAAACTTCAAATTCCTTACAATTCTTTTGAAGCACTACAAAAAGCAAAAGAAGTTATGAAACTAATAAATGAAACTTGTTTAGGATATTCTGAAAAACTTGCTGAAGAAAGAGGAGTTTTCCCAGCATTTAAAGGAAGTGTATATGATCGAGATAGCATATTTTTTAAAGGAAAAGAAAATTTCCCAAGACATTCAGCAAGAACTACTATCGCTCCAACTGGAACTATTGGTATTGCTGCTGGGCTTCAAGGAGCAGGAATTGAACCGTTTTTTGCCGTTGTCTACACAAGATATAATGCTGCTGGAATTGATGCATTAAAAAAAGGAGAGAAACCAAAAGAGCAAGATACTTTTTTTGAGGTTAACCCTCTTTTTGAAGAAATTGCAAAGAAAAATAATTATTTTGGATTAAAAAAAGAAGAATTATTTACCAAAATAAATGATAATCACAAAACATTAGTTGGAATAAAAGAGATTCCAATTAAAATTCAAAATTTATTCTTGACTTCACATGATCTAACTCCAAAAGAACATGTATTGATGCAATGTGCATTTCAAGAATACACTGACAATGCTGTTTCAAAAACAGTAAATATGAAAAACAATGCAACTCCCGAAGATGTTGAAAAAACTTATATGCTTGCTTATGAGAACGGGGCTAAAGGAGTTACAATATATAGAGACGGAAGTAAACAGTTTCAAATTTTAAATTTGACGGATAAAAATAAGAAAGAAATTAAAAAAGATCTTCCAGAATTCTCTGATTACTATCAAATTGAAACTGGCCAAGGTCCGATTCATATTCATATTAACTATAATGAGGAAAGAATTTCCAAAATTTTTGCTAACTTGTCCCCTATTGGGACCGAAATTTCTGGAATGGCAACATCAATTGCAATTATACTTTCTAAATACCTTGAACTTGGTGGAGATCCTGTTAGAATTTTGAAACATCTAAATTCAATTAAATCTGAGAAACCATATGGATTTGGAAAGAATAGAGTTGATTCTTTACCCCATGCATTTTCAATAGCAATAAGAAAACATTTAATTAAAACTGGAAAAATAAAACCTCTTGAAAATGGACATGCTCTTGATAATGGGAATGGGAAAGTAGTGGAAATAGACAAAGATATAAAAAATCTTTATTGTTCTAAATGTTTTAGTTCAAATGTTGGAATGATCTCTGGATGTAGCGAACCAACTTGCTTTGATTGTGGATATAGCAAGTGTAGTTAAAAGAAGTATTTTTCTGTAATTTTTTTTAGTATTCGAAATTATTGAGTTTGACCCTTGTTATATTCGTCGGAGTGAAACGGAAACCTAAAATTTAGTGCAACGATGCCGAAAGGCGAGAGTGCAACGTGGTCGAGGGCTAAAAGCCCGAAGAAGTAAATTTGGAGTCCGTCAATAAATATAATTCTAATTCAAAAATTCAAGGGCAGTTTTCCGTTGGAAAAAACAAGGCATTAATTATGCCTCATATTCTCCGTCTTTAGGTTTTAAATTTCCTATAATTATACGGATTAGGTCAATTAAAGCCCAAATTCCAAGACCTCCTAAAGTTAATAACTTTAGAACACCTAATCCCGTATATCCAAGATAAAACCTATCTACACCTAATGTTCCTAAAAAGAAAGATAGGAGAATTGCTACTGTTTTATTTTTTCCCATTTTTTTATACCTCCTTTCATTTTTTGTCTTTTTGTTTTATAACAAAATAGTAAATAATGGCACCAATAATTTGAGCAAATACAATTATTAAAACCCAAATTAATTTTTCGTCATTCTTCTTATAATCTCTTCTAACACAATCAACTAACATCAAAATCCAGAAGAAAAATGAGCCAATAACCAATAGAAAAATTAATGCAAAGAAAAATAATACAATGATTGCTTCAAGTGCCATTATTTTATAAAATAGGATAATTGTTATATAAAGTTATCGAAAATTTTGGACAAAAAATGAAAGTATAATCATATGGGAAAACTGCCATTTTCTCGTCGGTAGGACTCCAAATTTATTGCAATTAACGTCAGGATTATGAGAAGTTTCTGGAGCGAAGCGGAAGAAATTTGGGTGAAGCGAGGTGCAACCGAGCGAAACCTCCTAATCGCTGTTAAGGTATCCAAAGCGAAGCGTAGGGCAAAGAATAACTGCAAGTGGTTTTTTGCGTAGCAAAAAAATTCCGAAGAGTAAGTGCAGATTTGTGGATGGTGGGTTTTTGTCTAAAACCAAGGTATTTGAGGATTCGCCGTCTTTTTGCTTCTTTTTTTCTAAAAAAGAAAATGAGGGGTTCTTAATTTTGGTTATTTTTTTAGAAGAAGTTTTTCTTTTTGTTTCACTAATTTTAATCCTTCTTTATATGCTTTAAACAAAAGTTTAATCCTTTTTTGTTTTGAAGCTTTGTAAATATCATAAAAAAACCTTGAGCTAAAAAACCAAATAGAATAATAACGAAGAAAGTAGATCATTCTGTTTCTGTGAAAAACATAAAATAAATAATCACTTCCAAAATCTGTTGAACCTCCGCCTTTGTGCCAAATT
>PCVV01000045.1 GCA_002762735.1 Candidatus Pacearchaeota archaeon CG11_big_fil_rev_8_21_14_0_20_30_13 | reverse complement strand
ATTACTCCATTTTGAAAAATGGAGATTTCTACTTAGTTAAATTTTTTGAATCCTAAAAAAGAAGAAATAATCCTGGACGCGGGATGTGGAAATGGAAAAATTTCAATTAAAGTTTCCAAAAAATGTAGAAAAGTTTATGGGGTAGATATTTCCAAAAATGCTTTTAAAAAAGTAATTAAAATTAATCCTAAAAAAATAGAATTCATTCAAACAGAGCTAGAAAAACTTCCTTTTGAAAATAACTTTTTCGATAAAATTCTTTGCATAGAAACTTTAGAACATGTAATTAATCCTGAAAGAGTATTAAAAGAATTTTATCGGGTATTAAAATCTTCAGGAACATTAATTATTACTTATCCTACAAAAGCGATAGTCGAAAGAATTTACGAGTTTTTAGTTCCAAAAAAAAATTTATTATCTCTGAACATTTAACCAATTATTCCTATTCTCAACTAAAGAACAAATTGAAAATAACAAAATTTAAAATAATTCAAAAAAAAGGATTATTTTTTTATATTCCTTTTCAAGCTTGGTTTAGGCATACTGCTTTTGGGACAAAAAAAATGGTTGGCCTAGAAACTTCAATTGGCAAATTTATGTTTAATCAAAATGGTGTAGCTTTAATAGCCAAAAAGGAGAATTAATGTTCTTCTCCAAAAAAATCAACCTTCAAAACCTTTCCTTTTTTTTCATCTATCTCGACAATTGCAAATTTTCCCTTTGATCCTTCTCCAGGATTAACGACCATTGAAGTTCCGAGTTTTTTCTTTCCTTGATATTCTTCCATATGTCCACACAAAACTAAAAAAGGTTTCTTTTTTAAAATTTCTTTTCTAAAGAAATCTATACCTGCACTACCACCATGGTGAGGATTTGTCTTATCCTTAATGATATCAAAAATTCCCAAAGGAGGATAATGAAAAATAAAGATACTCTTTCCATGAATCTTATTCGTAAAAGTATTCATTTTAATTTCTGCTTTTTTCATTCGCTGATCAACCATTTTTTGCCACTCTTTATCTCTAGACTTTTTGTTTGCACTAACATCCAAATAACCTCCAAAACCCAAAAAAGTAATTTCTCCATATCTCTGAATTCCATAATTCAAATTTTGAACATTCTTGATTTCTTTAAGAAAATTTAAATTTCTTTTATTTACATTAAGAATATCTTTACTAAATGGAAAATTATACCATTCTTCATCTCCATTTCCAAAAACAAAAAATCCGGGTTTTCCAAGATTGTTAAAAAAATTCAATACTCTTTTTCCAGATTCGTAATCTTTTTTTAAAAGATCTTTAAACTTCTTTTTTCCATAAAATTCTTCAGGAGATCTTCTATTTGGACCTTCACCAATTTTAGGCTTTTTTTTGTCAGAAAAAATATACTTAATATACCTTCTCCACTCTTCAATTCCAGCATAATCTCCAACGCCAATCACCAAATCAAATTCATGTTCTGAAATCTCTTTTTCTAACTTTTCAGTTTTTCCATGAATGTCTCCCATCACCAAAAGCTTCATAAAACATAAAACAAAAAATATTTTATAAAACTACCTTCTCAAAATTTATTCAACTCGAAAAGTAATTCTATAACGATTATTTCCCACCCTTTTTATCTTTTCAACATAAAAATTCCCAATTTCTAGAGTTTTGTTGATATGAGGATCTCCACAAGGACGAGAATCAAAGTCTCCTATAGAAACAATTCTTATCTTTTCAAGCTCTTTGTTAACCCTTAATTTTTCAAAATCTTTTATTTCCATTTTATTAAAAATTTGAATATTTACATTCAGATTTGATTTAACAATTTTATTAATCTCAAAATTTAAATCTTCTAAAGGAATCTTCCTTAAATCATAAGTGGTCAAAAATTCAACCTCCCCATAATCAGAAAAAAATTTAGCAATTCTAACTTTACAATTAATAATTTTATTTTCCAAAATTTTAGCTAAAATATGCTCTCCAGTTTGTAATCTTCCTTCATTTGGTTTCATTTGTTTTTTCAATCAAACTCGCAACTTCAAGCATTTTTTGTTCATTAAATTTATCTGCCATAATTTGAATTCCCACGGGAATTCCTTCAACTTTTCCTACAGGAAGACTCATAGAACAATTGCCTGCAAGATTAGAAGGAATGGTTAAAGCGTCATAAGAATACATTTCCTCAACCGAAATTTTCTCTCCTATTTTATGTGGAAGTCTTGGAACAGTTGGAGAAAGAATTATCTCCACTTCTTTGAAAGCTTCCGAATATTCTTTTTCAATTAATTTTTTAACTCTTAATGCCAGATGATAATTTCTTCCCTCATGTTCTGCTTTTGTAATTTCTGCTCCTCCAAGAATCCTCCTCAAAACCTCCGGGCCACAAAAGTCCTCAATTTTTTTCCCATATTTTCGACCATCTAATTTCCTAGTTCCAGAGAAGAATTCAGTATAAACAATAGGGTAATATGTTTCAATTGCAAGATCAATATGATCTATTTTTATTTTTTTTATTTTCCAATTATATTTCTTTTTAATTTCTTTGATTTTTTTATCAATTAAATTTTGAATCTTGGAATTATTTATTTTAAAGTCCAAAATTCCTAAAACAAAATCCTTTTTCTTTCCAAGATCATTTAAGTTTAATTTTTTAGAATTTAAACTGATTGAATCATTTTCATCTTTTCCTCTTATCACATCTAATAATAAGGCCGCATCAGAAACTGTTCTTGCAAAAGGACCAATTTGATCTAAGCTCATAGATAAATCAATTAATCCATAACGAGAAACACTTGCATAACTAGGTTTTATTCCTACAACTCCACAATGAGAAGCCGGATTTCTAATTGAGCCTCCAGTATCCGAACCTAAAGATAGATCACAAAATCCTGCAGCAACACACGCAGCAGAACCAGAAGAACTTCCTCCTGGAATTAAATTAGGATTTGTGGGATTTCTAACAGGACTAAATGCAGAAGTTTCACCAGATGAACCACATGCAAATTCATCAGAATTTACCATTCCTAAGATTATTCCATCCTCGTCTTTTATTTTTTTTATAACAGTAGCATCGTAAGTAGAAAGATAATTTTCTAAAACTTTAGAAGAACAAGAAGCATGTAATCCCAAAACATTGATATTTGGTTTAACACCTATGAAATATCCTGCAAGCCTTCCAGCCCTTTTATTTTTTATTTTTTCATCGACTTCCTTTGCTTTTTTAATTAATTCTTCTTCTGAAAAAAGCTCCAAAAAAATATTAAATTCTTTATTTTTATCTCTTATTTTATCTAGATATTTTCTTAATTTCTCTAATGCGGTTACCATGATTTTTTCTCCGAAATGAAAGAATCTTTAGTTTTATGGGGAGCATTTTCTAGAATTCTTTTTTTAAAATTTAAATCACAAGGACTTTCTTTTTCTTCCAATCGATATCCAGAATTTTTTTCAATTGAAGATTCGGAAGGTAAATTTTTTACTAATTCAAGTTTTTTTCCAAAAGAATTGATAATTTTTTTAGATTCTAAACTAATCTCTTCTCTTTCTTTTTTTGATAAATCTTTATATAAAAACCCTGCCATGTTAATAACTAGTATTCTTAATTTATAAGAATTTTCATTAAGGAGTTAGTCTCTCCCTATCTCTTGGGAAAAGAACTACTTCTCGAATATTCTGAATTCCTAGAATAAGCATAGTCAATCTTTCAAGACCCATTCCCCAACCGGCATGAGGAGGGGCTCCATATCTGAATGAATCTATATAACTTTTGAAATCGAGGGGATCCAAATTTCTTTCTCTTAATTGTTTTTCAAGAATTTCTGGGATATGAACTCTTTGCCCTCCGGAACTTATTTCCATCCCGTTATAAATCGCATCAAATCCTCCAGAAAGACCTTCTCCCTTGGGCATTATGTAAAAAGGTTTCCCTTTAATTGGCCAATCATGAACAAAAATAATTGTATCTGAAAAAAGTTCTCCTAGCTTTTTCTCTGCTTCAGTACTTAAATCATCATCACCGCAATGAGCTTTTTCTTTTTCAACGATTTCTTTCGCTTCTTTAAAAGTCATGTATTTTATTTTCGGAACTTTAAGTTTTACTTCTAAAATTTCAAGCTCTTTTTTATTTTCTTTCAAAACTTTTTTTATAATATATTTCACAACTTCACCAAGAAATTCCATCACCACAAACTCATCCGCAAAAGCTTGTTCATAATCAAACTGTCTTGCTTCATTTAAATGCCTCACGGTATTATGTTTTTCCGCCCTCCAAACTGTAAAAATAGTAAATACTTTTTCCATTGAGCAGGCAAGCATTTGTTTGTATAATTGACAACTCTGTGAAAGAAATGCTTTCTTACCAAAGTAATTTGCTTCGAAGAGCTCAGTTCCACCTTCAGAAGAAGATCCAATTATCGAAGGAAATTGTGCCTCAATTGCTCCATTTGAAACCATAAATTCTCTAAAAGCTTGCATCATAGTAGATTGAATTTTGAAAATTGCTTGAATTGATTTTCTATGCAAATCCAAAAATCGGTAATCTAATCTTTTAGGAAGCTCTGTTTTTGAATAATCCGCAACATCAATTGGAAGTTCATCTGCTCTTGATATTAATTTCATTTCATGAGGAATAATTTCCTTCCCTCCTGGAGCTTGAGCCGAATTTTTAATTTCTCCTTTAACATAAATTACAGATTCTCTTGAAATATTATCCATCAAACTAAAAGAATTTTCATCCGATTTTCCCTTAACGGCTACAATTTGAGCAACTCCACTAATATCTCTTAACATCAAAAAACGAATTTTCCCTAATGCACGAGTATCATAAACCCATCCAGCAAGTTCAACTTCTTTTCCTTCTTCTAAATTAAAAACATCTGCAACATAAGTTCTCTTCTTACTAAATTCTCCAAAGTCTAAATCTTTTGACATTTAAATTTATAATTTAACTTATTTATAATGATTTCGATGTATGAAATCCAACAATTTAATAAACTTGTTTTATCTTTTTTAGACATGGTAAAGATTGGACTTGAGATTCATGGATACCTTCTAACTAACGAAAAATTATTCTGCAAATGTAAATCTGAACACGGAAAAAAAGAAAGCCAGCCAAATACCAATGTATGTCCAATATGCACAGGACAACCAGGATCAAAACCTATTCTTCCAAATTATGAAGCAATTAAAAAATCAATAGAAATTGCCTTAATCTTAGGATGCAAAATAAATGAAAAACTTCTCTGGCAGAGAAAACACTACTCATGGCCAGACCTTCCAAAAGGATTCCAAAGTACTATGTCTGGGCCACATTCAATTCCCAATGGAGAAAATGGAAATTTTATGGGAATAAGGATAAGAGAATGCCATCTTGAGGAAGATCCTGCAGCATGGAACCCTGAAACCGGAGAGGTAGATTATAATCGTTCGGGAAGCCCGCTAATAGAAATTGTAACAGAACCAGATTTTAAAGACAGTGAAGAAGTGACTGAATGGTTAAAAAATTTGATAATTGCTTTGAGTTATGTAAAAGTTATAGATAAAAAATCTGGAATAAAAGCAGATGTGAATGTTTCAATTTCTGGAGGAAAAAGAATTGAAATGAAAAATATAAATTCTATAAAAAAAATAAAAGAAGCAATTGAGGTGGAAGTCGAAAGGCAGAAAAAAGAACTCCCAAAGGTGGAAGAGACCAGAACATACGACGAGAAAAGTAAAACCACAAAACTTATGAGAACTAAAGATAATGCTCAAGATTACAGATTTATTAGTGATCCGGATCTACCCGAAATAAATCTAAAAAAAAGTGAAATTGAAAAAATAAGAAAAAGTATTCCTGAGACTCCCCAAGAAAAGTTAAAAAAATTAATTAAAACTTACAAAATAGACAAAAAAGTTGCAGAACTTCTGACAAAAAAAATAGAAATTGCCGAATTTTTTGAAGAATCAATAAAGAAAGTCAAACCAGAACTTGCAATTCCTTGGGTTACCATTGAGTTGTTGGGTTTCTTAAATTATAACAAAAAAGGATTAGATGAAATAGATGTTCAAATTGAACATTTTGTAGAATTACTAAAGGCCGTAGAAGAAAAGAAGATAACCGAACTCCAAGCAAAAGACATTTTAAGAAGTTGGAAAGAAAGATCCTATTCTCCTAAAGAAGAGATCAAAAAAGGCCCTGTAATTGAAGACTTAAAAGAAATTGAAAATATTGCAAAAAAAATTTTAAAAGAAAATCCAAAAGCCATGGAAGATTACAAAAAAGGAGAAAAAAATTCCATTAATTTTTTAATTGGACAAGTAATGAAAGAATCTCAAAAAAGGGCTGATTATAAAAAAGCTAAAGAGATCTTAGAAAAATTATTAAAATGATTGATTATCCAAAAGATTATTGGAAGAGGAGAAAATTTTCTAAAAACTGGCAAAATGTTTTTGACCTAAAGATCTATTCATTTGATGTTTATTTTCTTTTTCAATTTGTTCCAAAGCAGAATTAAATCCCCCCGCATAATTAAGAAGATCTAAAGAGATTCTTGATTTATCCATCCTTTTAAAAAGAGCTAGAGCATTATCTTTTTCTAAAGAGTAATTGTTTTGAGACATTTTATTATAAGAAAGATCCATTTTGGCTAAACTAAATTGGTATTTTATAAATTCATTATCCTTAAAGGGATTTATTGACTTCAAATGGGGAAAAGGCTTCCTAATTTGGATATCCAAAAGATTGATTATAAAATCTGGAAGATCATAATATCTTCTTCCATCAAGGGGATTAATTTCATTAGTTGCTTGATCTTCTTCGTTGCAACTATTTTTATAGGACTCTACATTTTTAAAATTATCAATCTCACATTGCAAACGATTATCTTTCTTGTTCATGCTCATTTCAAAATTTTATAACTTATAAACTTTTCGAAAGTGTAACCCCTAAAAAATTACTTCATCAACTTTGAAATTATTTCCATTGCCTCTTGACCTGTTATTGAACCTTTAAGCTCCTTCATAACAAGACCCATATAAGCATTAGGGGAGAGATTTGGTTTTTCATTAATTATCTTTAAAATTTTTTCTTCAACTTCATCAAAATCTTTTTTTCCAAGTTTGATTGCTTCTTTGAATAGTACTCCGGAACAAATTTTTTCTAAAACATGTTTTACATCCTTTTCGTGAATTTTTTCATTATAAACTGCATTCAAAATGAAAATCATCACGTCCTTATTCAAAAGTTCTTCAATTTCCTCTAAAGATTTGTTTTCTTTTTTTGCAATTTCTTTTGGAAGAAGCAAGAGCATCTTAGAGATAAGTTTGGGATTTCCATTAACTTCATAAAGTTCTTTATATTCATCGAGCTTATCACCTTTAAAAATTAATTTTATCATTTCCTCACTTAATCCTTGTTTTCTTAATTCTTCTTCAATTTCATTTTTTAATTTAGGCAAATTTCTTTTTATCTCATCTATAAATTCTTTCTTTATGTGAAGTAGTTCCAAATCTGTTTCTGGATACATTCTTGCTGATCCAGGAATTGGCCTCAAAAATTCAGTTGTTCCATCAGGTAAACAATTTCTTACTTCCGAAGGATTTTTTTGATTCTTATCCAAAAACATTTTTTGCCTTTCAACTTCAAGATCAATACATTTTTCCATTATTTTCGAATCTTGAAATCCTTTTATCTCAACTCTGTTACTTCCTTTTATTGAGATATTCAAATCCTGACGAATTGTTCCAAGGCCTCTTCTAACCTTTGAACTTCTAAGTATTTCTCCAATTTTTAATGCTGTTTCCTTTACTTGGGATGCAGATTTTAAATCTGGTTTAGTTGAAATTTCAACTAAAGGAATTCCAAGTCTATCAAGTCGATATGTAGTCGAGTCCTCAGTTTTTTCAATTGGTCTAGCTGAATCCTCTTCTAAATAAATAGAATCGATTCCCACTTTCCCTTCGCTAGTTTGAATAAAACCCCCATAAGCAATCAAAACCGTTCTTTGAAAACCAGAAGTATTTGATCCATTAACAATTGTTTTTCTCATTATTTGAGTAACTGGAAAAATCTTACAGTTCAAAAGAAGTGCAATTTCAGTTGCAATTTTCAAAGCTTCCTTATTAATTTTATGGGGAGGTTCTTCATCCAATTCAACTAAACAAGTAGTATCATAAGTTTGATAAAAATAATCCTTATTTCCTTTTCCTTGAAACTTGACAGCTTCATCAATCTCTCCAGATTCTCCTGCAACAACATGGATTTTTCTTTTAATTGTATTAAATGGTTTATCTGTCCTCAAAACTGAAGGGCACTCACAAAAAAGTTTATGAGTATCTAACTGTTGATGTATTTCAAGTCCTGCCTTAAACCCTAAAATTTTATAATCATTTTTCATTCCAGGACAAATCTTTAGATAGTTAAAAATATGTTGGTCAAAAAGAAATCCATCAAAAAATTTATAACCGACTTTAACTAAGAGAACATATGCCAAAAAAAGAGCAAGATAAAAAAGTAAAGAAAATTATCCCTATAACACATCCAAATTCTCTTCCAACGACCAAAGGTCAAAGAGCTGCAGATAGACTTACAAAAATTGCGGGAAGTTGGAGCTTTATTATCGGATTTCTTATATTTCTTGTACTTTGGATGATGACAAATGTAATTTGGTTAGAATATCAATCTTGGGATCCCTATCCCTTCATTTTATTGAATTTAGTTCTTTCCTCCCTTGCAGCTTTCCAAGCTCCAATAATTTTAATGAGTCAAAATAGAGAAAATGAAAGAGACAGACAAAGAGCAGAATATGATTATGCAGTAAATAGAAAAGCTGAAAGAGAAATTGAAGAAATAAAAAGATCAATTGAAAAAATTGAAATAAAAACTAAATAATTTTTTACATGAAACTTGAAAAAATATTAGGAGAAATTAAACTTTTAATTCCAAAGATAGATAAAGAAATTGATAATCTAATAAAAGATAATTTTTCAAATCAGCATGAAATAGAGAGGTTCATAGATTATCTCATGCATCCAATTTTAAAAAAGCAATTCGACAAATTAATTGATTATTACAGTAAGATAAATAAGACTGCTGCACAAGATTATAAAAGAATTTACAAAGAAATTTGGAATTGAACTATTCAATTAATCTCTTATTGAATTCACCTGCAAAATTTTCCAACATTTTTTCTTTGATCTTGTCTCTTGAAAAGTTCCATTCTTTATGTCCTAACACCCACCCTAATTTTACAAAAGCCGTTTCGGAAAGCATATCTTCAAGATAGATTATTCCAGTTTCAAGCATTTCACGTCCATTCGAATAAACCATTGGATTCAAACATCCAAAAATAGTTTGGGCAGAAGCACAAATGGTCAAACCTTTATTTTGAACCTCTTTTAGTTTTTTCGTCCAGCCCAAACGCGCACGGGAGGTTGGTGCATGCCCAAGCCCAGACATCTCTAAAATAATTCCTTTGTATTTATTTTTCAAATAATAATCTAGAATACCCGGATCTTGACCTGGATAAACTTTAACCAAAGCAACTTTCTCTTCAAACTTTAAATCTAGTTTAGGTTTATCTTTATTTCTAGGATGATATGAATTTAAAATTTCCAACCTTTCTGGATAAACCCTCGCAATTGGTTCATCATTAACCGCTTTAAACGCATCTCTACGCGAAGCATGTAATTTTCTGACTTTGGTTCCTCGCATTACATTACAAAAATCATCATTTGTAGATGCGTGTCCAACTAAAACAATTTCGGCAAGATTCGAGATTGCAACAAGAGCAGAACACTGCAAATTCAAGTTAGCATCACTAGAAGCTCTATCAATTGAACGCTGAGAATAAGTTAAAACTACTGGTTTGTTCAAATTTCTTAAAAAAAATGAAAGTGCAGCAGAAGTATAATGCAAAAAATCAGTTCCGTGCGTAACAATAATCCCCTTAACATTAGAATCATTCAAAAGTGTTTCGACAACTCTGGCAATTTTTTGCCAATCTTTATAATCCATATCCTCTGATGCTTTCATAAATGGAACTTCAACTTTCACCACATTTACTTTTTCAAAAATTTCAGGATAAAATTTAAACAAACTTTCTGGAGTGTCTAACCAATCAACTCCCCCTTTTAGAGGATTCAAACGAGCAGCGATTGTTCCTCCAAGAATTACCATTGCAACATTTGGTTTATCTTTTGAGATTTCAAAATTAAAGTCTTTTTCTTTTTCAGAAATTTTTTTTAAAAGTTTAAGTTTTAAAATTTCCTTTTTATTAAATCCAATATTATAACCATTTTCAAGTTTAAGAAGAACAATTCCATTTTCTGGACTAGGAAGCAATATTCCCTCATAGATTTCTTTTCCTCGTTCTAATTGAACAAGATTCCCAAAATTCTGGTCTATTTCCATTTTAAAATAAATCTTCAGAGAGTTAAAAATATGTTGGTTCACGCCTTTCCAAAAATACTTAGAACTTCCCTCACGACTCCAATACCAAATACCAGGATCGCAAAGATGATTATTATCCAATTTAGGGGAATGGAATACTCTGGTTTTCTATCATTTTTCTTTTTTGCACTTTTTGCCATAAACAAAATTAAAATTGCTGTAAGGCCTCCAGAAATAATTCCCCCGATAGAGAGTACTTTTGTAAATGAAAAAAGATTTGTGAAACTAATTAAAATATAAATTGCAACGGGAATCACCGAAGCTAAAAACCATGATTTTTTCTTTTTCATAAGATTATCAAATTTAAAATTTTCTTCGAGAGCATTACCAATTGAAAGATAAGAGGTAAACATTGTAAATAGACCCAAAAAAATAAAAATTGCTCCAAGAGTAAGAGTTGCGATTTCTGGAGTTCCTCCTCCTTTAAATCCCACAACAACAAAAGCGAATAAAGAATAAAAGATTATTGAAACAACTGAACTGGTAATTATTACTTTTTTTAAAAGATTTTTTTTCTTTCTTAAAACATGAACTACCAAAGGAATTGCAGAGAATGAAAGAAGGGCAAATAACACAACTCCAAATGGCAAAAAAATATTTTGAAAGTTAAGGTAACTTAAATTTTCTATATAAATAAGCGGAGTAAAAAGAATAAGAATAAACATCAAAAGTGCAAGTACGATTATCACCCCAAATTTTTCAAATCTTTTAAGACCTTGAACTCCTTTCCATAAAAGGAACATCATTACAAAACCAGAAAAAATTCCAAAATAAATAGAATAATCAAGTGTTTTGAAAATGAGAAAACTCAAGCTTTCCCCCATCCCAATTAAATATGCAACAATAGCAGAATACACCCCAAAAATAAAAGCAAATTCCATTAATTTCCTCCATTTTGTCCCAAGATATTTTTCAGTATATCCGCTCAATTGATGAGTTCCGTTTGTTCTTAGAGCAACCTCTCCCAAATAAAGATTAATCAAAAGGATTATCCCCCCGACGAAAAAGATGTAAAAAAGTGCAATTAAAAATCCAGATTTTGAAGCAACATAGGGAATACCCAAAACTCCTGCTCCAATACAACTTCCAATTAAGATTGAGGAAGCAATTAAATAATTCCTTATTTCACCTTTCATTTTTAACGAACCTACTAGGAATCGAACCTAGATCTTCGGGGCCGAAACCCGATATTCTATCCGTTGAACTATAGGCCCTAATTTTGAACAAATTTGCCAAAACTAACAGATTAGTTTGTAAGATTATATTTAAATAATTTGATATTTTCTCAAATTTATGAAAAGACATCATAAGGTGATAATTGGAGGGTTCAGTTCATTGGTTTTAGCCTCAATCCTTTTAATTGCAATTCTTCTTAATGGGATTATTGTAAAGCAAAATTTGGAGAATACTCAACTAAAAGATCAAATTTATAAATTACAAACTTCGGCCAATGGAAAAATAAATGAACTTGCACAAAGTGTAATAGAAACAAAACGCTCAATTAGTCTTCTAGATAAAAATTTAACTAATACAAATAACCAAATAAGCAAACTAAAAATTAAAGCGAGTAAAGATTTTTCAGAATTAATAAAAACAAGTATCAGTTCTGTAGTAATTGTAAGAACTCTCTCATCTCTTGGATCCGGATTTTTTATTTCTGATGGTTATGTAGTAACCAATGAACATGTTCTTGAAAATGAAAATGGAGAAATTTCTCAAGTGATACAAATTGTAACAAATGATAATAAATTTCACAATGCAGAATTAATTGGATATATTAAAGATCTGGATTTAGCACTAATAAAAACAGATATAGGATCTTCTCTACTAGAACTTGAAAAATCAGAAAATGTTGGCGTTGGAGAGGAAGTTCTTGCAATAGGAACCCCTGAAGGATTAAGTTTCTCCGCAACAGATGGAATTGTTTCTGCTGTAAATAGAACAGGATTTGGAACTGCAGGTTCATATGTTCAAACAAATGCTCAACTAAACCCAGGAAACTCCGGAGGCCCATTAATAAATAAAGATGGAAAGGTAATAGGTATGAATAATTTTAAATTGGTAAATTCTGAAGGAATCGGTTTCGCACTTGAAGCAGATAAAATTAAAATTGGGGTAAATACAATTAGCAAACAACTGCTAAATGAAACTTTGATAACTTATTAACTAAACTAATTTAAACTACAAAAATTTATTTATATGATGGATGAAAAAAAGTCTCAAGAAGGATTAATTGCAAAAAAAAATGAAAACTTTACAGAATGGTTTACCCAATTAATGATTAAATCCAAACTTGCAGATTATACTGACATCTCGGGATGCATAGTTCTCAGACCTGCCTCTTATTCAATCTGGGAAAAGATAATTGAAGAAACAAACAAGGAATTCAAAAAAATAGGTGTTGAAAATGGATATTTTCCTCTTTTTATTCCAGAAAAACTTTTGTCAAAAGAAGAAGATCATGTAAAAGGTTTTGCTCCTGAAGTTGCATGGGTCACCCAAGCGGGGAAAACAAAACTTAATGAAAGATTGGCCGTAAGACCAACTTCCGAGGCGATAATTTATCCTTCCTACTCCAAATGGATTCGTTCATGGAGAGATCTTCCATTAATATTCAATCAATGGTGTAATGTAGTTAGATGGGAGTTTAACAACCCAGTTCCGTTTTTTAGAACAAGAGAATTTTTATGGAATGAGATTCATTCAGTTTTTTCAACAAAAGAAGAAGCGATTATCCATGGAGAGAAAGTTATAAAAGCTTATAATAAAATCACAGAAGGGCTAATGGCAATTCCAGGAATTTATGGACAAAAAACAGAAAATGAAAAATTCGCTGGAGCAGTCTTCACAAAAAAAGTTCATACTTATTTGCAAAATGGAAGAGTAATAGAAGGAGTATGCTTCCATTATGACGGAGAGAATTTTGCAAAAGCATATGGTATAAAATTCCAAGATAAAAATGGCGAAGAAAAATATACACATCAAAACACTCACGCAATAACCACAAGGATGCTTGGAACAATGTTTGCACTTCATTCTGACGACAAAGGACTTGTGATCCCTCCAAAAATGGCTACAAATAAAATTGTAATTATCCCCCTAATTTTTAAGGGAAAAGAAAAAGAAGTTTTAGAAAAATCTAGGGAAATAAAAAAAATGCTTTCAAAATTCAATCCAATTCTAGATGAAACAGAAAATTCCCCTGGTAGAAAATTTGCCCAATATGAATTAAATGGAATTCCCATAAGGATTGAAATAGGTCCAAAAGAGATTGAAAAAAAAGAAGTGGGAATAAAATTAAGAAATGAAAAAGAAAAGATTAAAATAAAAGAACATGATCTCCTAAAAAAAATTCCAGATCTTTTAGAAAAAATGCAAAAAACTCTTTACGAAAATGCAAAAAAAATCCTTGAGGAAAATCAGAAAAAAACAGACAAAAAAAGTGAGATGATAAAATTTGTAAATGAAAAACAAATAGTTAAAATTCCTCTAAAAAATTCTGTTGAAGTTGAAGAAAATTTAAAGTCTGAAACCGGAGGTGCAAAAGTTCTTTTTATAGATCCAAAAAATGAGTCTATTGAAGGAAAAAAATGCATAATCTCTGGAGAACCAGCAGATTATTGGGTTTACATAGGAAAAACTTATTAATCCAAAATTTTTTCAAGATTCTCTTTGAACTTATCTAACTCATCTTCATCCATTTGAGCTCCAACTGCATCTCTGTGTCCCCCAAATTTTGCAAGAGGAAATTCTTTTATTGCTTTTTCCACGATACCTTTTGCATTCTCTCCTCGGATTGAAATATTCACTCTCGCCCCTTTAAGAAATGCAACTACAACAAATTTATCTGGGAGTTCATAACTAAGTTTATTAGATAGATCAGAACTCATACTTATTTCTCCTGAATATTTAAAAAAAAGTAATTTAGAATTTCCTTTCATTTCTTTTGCCTTTTTTACCAGACTAAGCAATTTTGAATTAATTTCATTAAATCGTTTATGCAAGCTCATCGTTTCTGATTTTTCTTCTAAAACTTCATATGGTGTTCTTGCTTGAATAAGAAAACGAATCATTTTCATCACCAAACTCGTTCTGTCTTTCAATCCCATTCCGATTATTCTAGAAACTTTTCCAATTTCCGAATCATAAAAAATTTTAAAGGGATCTTTTGAATCAATGACCAGATCAGGATAAAATTTTGAAAATTCTTTATACTCTTTTGGAAAAAATTTATCTGATAAACATCCTGCAATTAATAACCACAAATCTTCTTTCTTTTTTGTAACCTCATAGCAAAGTTTAGTAACTGGTTCATTACTTTTTTTGGAGCTATAAATTGGATTATAATAATGGATCTCTTCAGGAATTAAACTTTTATCATTCTCATGATGATCTATCCAAACCACTGGAATATTCTTTTCTTTGATTGCATCAAAAAATTCTTTAGACACCGTTGGTTGATCTAAAATAAAAATATAATCCGGATAGAATTCATCAATTCTTCTAAAATAATCCATACTTAGTGGAGAAGTTTTTACTGGAACCCCATTTCCTTTATTATAAAATCTTCTCAAAAGTAGATAACTACATAATCCATCTTGATCATTATCAAAATAAAAAAGGGGACTCTGAGCACGAAGAAGATGTTCATGAATTTCAGAGATTTCTTTTTTAGTAAGCATTAAAACAAAAACCTATTTTACTATAAAAAGGTTAGTTCTCTAATTTTCAGAAGGGGTTTTGAAGGGGTCTTTATTTCCTTCATCAATTTTAAGATTTAACTTTTTTACATAATCCTTTAAAAAAATATTTGAAATGCATAATGGAAGATCCGCGTTTCTTCCGGAACATCCAATAAGAGGCTCTTCAACAATTAATGCATTATTATCTTTTGAGAGAATAATCTTTAAAAGAGAACCCTTTGAGCCTTCATAAGAAGAAGAATTCCCTTCGCAAATGAAATTTCTTCCAACTCTCGTATCAGAGGGATATTCTTTAATTCTCAGATAATTTACCTTAATCTTATCGCCATTTTCTGAGATTGAATAAATTTCATCTTTTGATTTTTTCCCCAAAAGTAATTTTTTAATTCCACAAAGTTGATCCAATCTCTCTTCCAAGAGATTTGTTTTAGGGTCATACTTAATCCAATCAAATCTTGTAATCAAATTTAATCTTTGACTAAAACTTTCTTCACTATCCATTTTATTTAAAATTTTTACCAATCTATTCTTTAAGAATAAAGAACATCCCACCCAATCTATAAAAAATTTATCAGAATAAGAAATTAAATCTAAAGAAACATTTTTTGGAGAGAAATGTCTTCCCCAAACAAGAAACTGATTGTAAACTAAAAGGCTTAAAGGATCTTTATCATGAGCCTTCTCTAAAAAGGTTATTTCTTCAAGAACATCTTTTGAAATAGCAAGTTTAAAAAGTTCTTCAAAATTTTCTTTTTCGGGATACAAAAATAATTCGACGGAATCAGATAAGCGAAAATTAAAAGATTTCTTTGACATCTTAAAAAAATATAAGAACGATTTATAAAAATTTATATTCTAGAAAATTTCCAACCTTTTCAAAGAGAGTTTTTTCTTCTGGAGATTTAGAAGATTTCTTTGTTTTATCACAAACCTTTGCCTAAATTTATTTTTTCTTTTAAATTATAAATCTCTTCTCTAAAAAAGGTTAACATTGCTTCACTCCCTAATAATTCCAATAATTCTTCGTTACTTGCAATCAATAACTGAGAAAGGTTTTCAAAATTTCCAACAAGTAAATCTACATATCTTTCAATAAGATTTGTTTTTCCAAGAAGTCGTATTCCCTTAGGAGAGATATTCTTATCATGAAGTTCTTCAAATAAAAGTCTTGAAAGATTCATCGGCTCAAGTAAAAAATCAAAATCCATTTTTTCCAAGATTTCCAATGAAGAAGAATGACTTAATCCAAAATAATCTTTAAGGATTAATTCTTCTTCTTTTTGAAGTCCACCCATTAATTCTTTAAGTCTCATTTTTACAATTATTCCCTCTTTTCCCAATTCAATAAGATACCTTTGAACAACATCAGAAATTCTTTTCATTATTTCTACTCTTTGTAAAACCATACAAACATCATTTACCGTAGAATGTCTTCGTAATTCTAAGGAATTCAAATCTAATAAAAGTTCATTAAATACATCTCTCTGTTTTTCTAAAATTTGTAAAGTTTCCGACGCTCTCCTTAAAACTTCTGAACTTCTTTGAAGTTGATATGAAGAATCTCCATAATAAAGAGAAATTTTATTTTTTCTTTCAGAAACAGCAATTACGAGGGTTTTCGCTTGTTTTGCAGTTCTTTCTGCAGCCTTGTGTCTTGTCCCAGTTTCCTTTGTATAAATTGAAATGTCAGTAAACAAAAGTGTATTTACATTTACAATATCTTTTCCATCCCTAGAAAGAATTATTGCTCCATCCATTTTTGCAAGCTCCACTAGTTTTTGAGCACTAAACTTGGTATTAACTCTAAATCCTCCTTCAATGATTGATTCTAAATTACCATTATCAAAAACTATTAATGCTCCCATTTTTGCATTCAAAAAATCATCAAGCGCTACTCTTAGACTTGTTCCTGGAGCAACCATTCTCAAAACGTCTACAAAATCTTTTCCAAGTTCACCTTCAATATTTTCTTTTGAAAAAGGTAGAAAAAGTTCCCCATTTTTTTCTATTTCATTAACCATAGATGTGAAAATCTCTACTTCTATTTAAATATTTATCTAAAATAAACAAAAAATTAATCTTTAGCAAAAGTTTTTGCAACGATGAGGGGAAAAATAATTGAAGCATCTCCATGAACTTTAATTTTTTTTGCGTCAGGTAAAATTTTGCCCCAGCTAACTGCCTCTTCTGGTAAAGCCCCAGAATCAGAACCATCAAATTCCTGAGCAGTATTGATATACACTGCATAATTAGTTCCATTTCTGAACATATTGGCATTACATATGGAATGTTTAACTGCTCCTCCCCCCAAAATAATAATCCCCGTTTTTTCTGGTCCCAGAGTAGAATTATTTAAATTCCATATATCTTCTGCAATATCAATAACAAAATCAGGATGCTTAGATTTGAAAAAGTAAATCATATCTCCTAGACTCCCATCTGTAATTGCGGGGCAATAGACCTGAATTTTATTTTTGAATGCCCAATAATAAATTGAATCTTTATTTCCAATCTTTTCTCCAAACTTTAAAATCAGTTCACTAGGAGTAACTGTCTTCCCTTCTTTTTTTTGTCTTAAGTAAAAATCTTCTAAAACAGGCATAATAAAATCTTCAAAAGCACAGTATCTGGAATTTGGAATAAAAATATTTCCTGCACGATTTATCCCCTTATCTCTTAATTTTTTTCCATCGGCTCTAAAATCTCCAAGCTTAAAGTCTCCCAAACATTTTATAAAATCTTCTTCGATTCCTCCTGCACTTGAGACTAAAACATTTACCTTTTTATGCTCAACAAGATATCTTATTATTTCACGAATTCCTGAAGTAACCATGTTTGAAGTATAACCTAAATAAAGATAAGCTTTATTTTTTATCATTTCATTAATAATATTCACTGCTTCTGAAAAATTACTCGCTTGAATTCCGGTTGTTGAAAAACTATCTAAGATTTTTTCATAATCAATTCCATTATCAAAATCATATCCTCTAATTGATTTGCCTTCTGCTTCTTCAGATTTTCTTAAAATGTTTTTTCTCGCAAGATTTTCTTTATTCATAAAAAAAGGAGATTTTACCTGTTTTTAAAATTATTCTCTTACAAGGGCATACCCTAAACTAGGACTTTCAGGATTATCAAGTTCAATAAATTTATTTAAAATCCCATCTGAAACTTGCCAATCAAGATAATCATTAACAGTTTCGGTTGGAGCAACCCTCATTATAAAACCTAAATCTTTTACTTTTGTCCCAAAATCATTTAAAAAGAATCTTTTTGAAGAAATAAATTCACTAATTAACTTTAAAATTGGATCATAAAGATCCATTTTCTATAAAAATTAAAGGATTATTTAAATATTTGTAACTTTTCAATTTTTGAAAAATTAAAAAAACAGGTCTCAAAAGGAAACAAAAACATATTTAAAATCTATTTTACACCTAAAGAAATGAATAAATGGTTAAAAATTTTATTAGGACTCCTAGTTTTGGTTATACCATTATATCTAATTATGCCAGGAATGCCCCTCTCAAATTGGGGAATTGCAGCATTAGAATTGATAAAAGGCGGATTAACAGTTTTTGTAATTTTAATCGGATTAGTTTTGATTATAATGGGAATTGATGAATTAAAAAATTAGATTCCTGAGAAAATTAAAATTCCTTCAATGATTGCCGCGGCGACTAGCAAAGGAATCACAATCATTAAGTAACTCCAAAAAGATTTTTCTAAATATTCTTTGAAATAAGAAAATTTATCCTTTTTGAAAATAAAGGTAGAAAATTTAACACCTAATCCTAATGAAATAAAGATTGCCGGAAGTTCAAAAATTCCATGAGGAAAAAGTCTCCAAAGTGAGAGAATTCCATTCTCTGAAACACTAAATTTGGCTGCAAATCCTAAAACAAACCCATTTATCACTGCATTAAAAATTGGAAAAATTCCAAAAAAGAATCCAAAAAAGAGGCCCATAAAACTGGAAAGAGAATTATTATTAAATAAAAATAAAACCATCTCAACTAATCCAAATCCTTTAGTTTGATTTACTAATTCTTTAAAATAATTTAAAATTTGTGCTGTAACGTCTTGAGGTAATTGTATAAAAAAACCAACTATTCCAAAAAAGAGAAAAATTAAAATAATGGAATAGATAAAATTCCTTGATTCTTTAACATGATTAAGGGAACTGCCCAGTTTTTCATTTACAAATTTTTGAAGAGAAAATTTTTTCAATTTTTTGTTTTTCATTAACTAAACCTCTTAGATAAAACTTTTACTTTATTTGGAAAAACTTTTCTTAAATAAATACCATAAATTACTCCCACAATTAACCCTCCAAGATGAGCAATATTTCCTATAGGAATATCTGCCCCAATTGAAATTAACCAGAGAAGCACAAGCATACCAGGAGCAGCATACTTCATCTTAATGGGAATTGGAACAAACATTAAGTAAACTGAAAGGTTTGGAGTAAGAAACATAAGTACTCCAATTAATCCAAACAAAGCTCCAGAAGCTCCAACTGCATATGAGTTTAAATCTGAAGGGAAAATTTGCGAGGAAAGAACGAACAAAATTCCGGAAAAGATGCCTGCTAAAAGATAAAGGTGAAGATATCTTTTTCTACCTAAAATTTTTTCTAAAAGATTTCCAACAAAAAGTAAAGAAAGCATATTCGCAAAAAGGTGAAAAAAACCAGCATGCATAAAGATACTGGTGAATAATGTCCAAAGAAATTTTCCTTGAAGAATATTTGAAGGTTTAAGGGCAATTAAATCTATAGAGATTATTCCAGAAGAAATTAATAATGAAAAAAGTAGAAATAAAAAAACATTGAGAATAATTAACCAGATAGTTATGCTAATCTTTTCAAAAAAACTTTTCTTTTTTTCGGTAAAAACTTGGTAGATTGCCATGATTAAAAAAAATGAAAAAGATTATTTAAAGTTCACTGCTAAAGCTATTTCTTCTTTTTAGAACTTTTTTTTACACTCTTTCTTGATTGAATTTTTTCCTTGGATTTAGATTTAACATTTTCTTTTACTTTTTTAGTTTTCTTTTCCGTTTTTGGCTTTTTTGCTGGCAAACTTGCTTTCTTTTCTTTTCTCTTTTGATCTCTTCTTTCTTTTGCCTCCGCTTTTCTTTTTTCATTTTCTTTTTCTTCTTTTTTTAATCCCACTGCTTTCTTTTTTCCCAACTTTGATTGTTCTTTCCCTATTTCCTCTTGAACAATTTTCAACTTTTCATCAAATTTAGTCGTATTTCTTCCCATCTCTTTTATCAATTTTGAATTATCTTTTACAGTAAAGATTTCTCCGCATTCATCACACGTAAAATTCATAAGAAGTGCTTCATCTTCGTCGTATTCTAATCCGCAAGATTCACAAGCATAAAACACTTTAGAATTCCTAGTTTTTACCTGATCTTCAATTTCTAATCTACTTTTTATCAAAAAGTCTCTTAAGAATTCCAAACATTTCATAATTTCAAATTTCCAGTAATAAGTATACCATCCCTTTTTTTTATCTTTCTTTCTAACAGATGAAACAAGCCCATAATCTGAAATTTTATATAAGATATTTCTTGTTTGATTTATGGTGATCCCTAATTTTTTTGCGATTATAAATTCATTAACATATTTTGAAGTATTTAAGAGGGGAACAATTCCCTCGGCAGATTTTCCTACAACCGAAACGATAATTTCATCTAGAAGTTTGTTTAACATCACTAATTAAAAAAAAGTCCCTTAAAATAGCTTTCGGTTTTTATTCTAAAAAATAAAAAAATTAAAACTCCACCAAGGAAGAACATTTTTAAAGTATATCTTCTAATATATACTTAAAGGTGAAATAAATGGGATTTTTTTCTAAGAAAGATGAGACAAAGAATGTAAGTCTGCCTAGGCTTCCGGAAATCCCAAGTTTATCTTCAGAATTTTCCGAGATGGATGAAGATTACTCTGAAGATGGACCTCATGAACTTCCAAGTTTTCCAAATAACAGTATGGGAAATAAATTTTCACAAGAAACAATAAAAAATGCAATTTCTGGGGACTATGATTCAGATGAAGAAGAAGAAATGCCTGAACCTTTAATTCCAATACCAACCTTTAAAATTCCTCAAAAGATTAGTTCAAAGAATAATTTTGAAAGAAAAACTCCCCAAAAAAAATCTGAAGAAGAATCAGAAGAAGAAAGGGGTCCCGTTTTCATTAGAATTGATAAATTTGAGCAAGCATTGGAAATTTTCAAAGATACAAAAGAGAAAATAGATGATATCGAGAAACTTCTTTCAGAGACAAAAGAATTAAAAGAACGGGAAGAAGAGGAATTGTCAATGTGGGAAAAAGAAATTCAGGAAATGAAATCCCAAATCGAAAAAGTTGACAAAGATATCTTCTCTAAAATTTAAATGGGAAAAAAATTTAATTCTTCAGCTAAAATTCCAAAAGATAAAGAGGAGAATTTTATTCACATAAAACTTGAAAATTTTGAAGCAATTACTAGTAAAAAAGATCTTCTTTCTTCAGAGATAAATCTTCTAAAAATATTTCAGATTCTCGAAAATTATAAAAGGCTTCGTTCAGAAGAATTAAACAAAAGAATTTTAATCCTAAAAAGATCAAAGGAAATTAAAAAAAATTTATCCAATTTTCAATCAACCCTTCCTTCTTTAAAAATTCCCAAGATATTAAAGAAAGGATACTCTGAACTAATTCCTAAAGAAGAAAAATTAGGGGTTGTAACTCTAAAAAAGAAAGGAAAAATCGAAGATCAATTGCTAGAAATTCAAGAAAAATTAAAAAGCTTAAGTCAATAATATTTACATCAAAAACCATAAAAAGTCTATTCCTCTTTTATCACAATGAAAAGAGAAGATCTTATAAAAAAATATCTCGAATTTTTTAAAGAAAAAGGACATAAAGAAGTTCCAAATTCTTCATTAGTTCCAGAAAATGATCCTACTGTTTTATTTACTACCGCCGGGATGCATCCGCTGGTTCCATTTTTAATTGGACAAAAACATCCTCTTGGGAAAAAACTTGTAGGAATTCAAAGATGCATAAGAACAAGGGATATCGACGAAGTAGGAGACAGTACACATCATACCTTTTTTGAAATGTTAGGAAATTGGTCTCTTGGAGATTATTTTAAATCAGAAGCAATAGAATACTCATTTGAATTTTTAACTAAAATTTTAAAAATCCCCATAGAAAAAATCGCTGTTTCTGTATTTGAAGGAGATAAAGATTCTCCAAAAGATTTGGAATCTGCAAGAAAATGGGAAGATTTAGGAATTCCAAAAGAAAGAATTGCTTCTCTTCCTAAAAAAAATAATTGGTGGGATCCTGCAGGTTTGACCGGACCATGTGGACCCGATACTGAAATGTTTTATTGGAGGGTAAAAGAAAAAACCCCAAAAAAATTTGATCCTACTAATGAAAATTGGATAGAAATTTGGAATGATGTTTTAATGCAATACACTAAAAATGATGAAGGAAACTATATGGAGGCAAAACAAAAAAATATTGATACAGGAATGGGATTAGAAAGAACTATTGCAGTATTAAACGGCCTTGATGATAACTATCTTTCAGAAATATGGCAACCCTTAATAAAAAAAATAGAAAAAATTTCTAGAAAAGAATATTCTCAAAACAAAAAAGAAATGAGAATCATTGCAGACCATCTAAAAGCTTCAGCATTCATAATTTCCGATGGAGTTCTCCCAAACAACACTGAAAGAGGATATGTTCTTAGAAGATTAATTAGAAGAGCAATAAGACAGATAAAAAATTTATCTGAAAATAAAATTTCAATAGTTGAGATTATAAAACCTGTGTTCAAGATTTATCCAGAATATAATTTGGATGAAAAATTAATTCTAAAAGAATTAAAAAATGAAGAAGCCAAATTTAGTTTAACCATTGAAAATGGCTTAAAAAAGTTTGAAAAGTTTGTTGAAAATAAAAAAGAGCTCTCTGGGGAAGAATCATTTCTTCTTTACCAATCATATGGATTCCCAATTGAATTAATTGAAGAAGAATGCAAATCCAAGAAAATTAATTTCAAGAGGGAAGAATTCTTAAAAGAATATGAGAAACACCAAAAATTATCCCAAACCGCTTCATCTGGAAAATTCAAATCTGGGTTAATAGACGATTCCGTTGAAACTACCCGTCTTCATACTGCAACACATTTACTAAATGAAGCATTAAGACAAATTTTGAAAGATAAAAATTTAGTTCAAAAAGGATCAAACATAACTTCGGAAAGATTAAGATTTGATTTTAATTTTTCAAGAAAATTAACAAATGAAGAAATAAAAAAAGTTGAAGAATGGATAAATGAAAAAATCAAGAAAGGCTTTAATGTAAAAAAAGAGGAAATGAGTTTAAAAAAAGCAATTGATTCTGGAGCTCAAGCAGAATTCGGAACAAAATATCCGGAGAGGGTTTCTGTTTATACTATCTACGACGAGAAAGATCCAAAAAATTTTATAAGCAAAGAGCTTTGCACTGGCCCACATGTAAAAGATATTTCAGAGTTAGGAAAATTTAAAATTTTAAAAGAAGAATCTTCAAGTTTGGGGATTAGAAGAATAAAAGCAATATTGGAATAATTAAAAATTTAATTGATATTTATCTCTAAGATTATTCATCTTAGATTTATCAAAATAATTAAGCTTTCTCGTATTTTCTATTTTATCAACTAATTTTGCGAGAGAATCTGCATCTGCATAATCTTCTAAATTTTCAGACAAACTAATCCCTTCACTAACAAGTATAATCTCTGGTTTACTCATTAATCGACCTTCTCCAGAAAGACCAAGATATCTTCCTTCGCTAAATGAGATTGGACTAGGCATAGTCGTTTCAACAAAACAATAACCAGTTTCAAGATAACTTTTTTCAATGGGACACTTTATTCCAACCGCTTCGTGATTCTCTTCGGAATAATCAAATAAAGTCACTCCAAAACCAAGTTCTTTAAGCAACAACACCAAAAGTTCAGATTTACCTTCACAAGAACCTTGATTTTCATATAAAACCTGATAAGGATATCTTGAAAGCCTAATTTTTGAATCAAATCCTGGAATATCTTTGAACTGAGATTCATTATAAGGGATATTTTGAACTAGACTAACTGCAATTTCTGCTTGAGTATCTTTTGAATTAGAAGCAAGATTTTCAATTTCAGAAACAAGAGAAAGAATATAATCTCTTTGAACGGGATCATTAATTTTGCTTAATTTGAAGTCATCCATACGAGGAATTTCTCCATCATAATACACTTTTATTCTAGTTAAATTTAGGAGATAATCGACCACTCCAGGAAAAACATTGAAAGAGATTTCTTTTTTTTCTCCGTCTAAGAAATAATTAAATCTTCTTTCTTGATTTTCTATAGAATATTCAGAAAAACAACCTTCTTTAGAAAATTTGAATGAATCTGGACACCCACATTGGATTGGATTTTCAATTAAAAATCCCCCTGAGCAAAAGTAAGGTTTCTTGAGTGAACAAGACTCATCAAAAGTCCCATCCCCACATTTTTTAATAGGATTCACAACTTCATGTGAAGAGTACACTAAAAAGCCCACAATTAGAAACACCAAAATACTTAAAACAATAAAAAGGTAAAATTTTTTTGAAAAAACTTTCTCTTCTTCTTTATTAATTAAAACACTTCCCATTAAGAGATTTAGTTAAAGAGATATAAAAAAGTATCTTCCAATAAAAAGAATTATTCTTTTTTCCAACCTTCATTAAGTTTGGCCATAACATAGATTAATCCTGGTTTGAAGAGATTAATCCAAGAGGAATAGGATTCATTTATAAAATCTGTTTCAAGTTTTTTGTCATGTTTTAAAGCAAGGAGAGAATGCATGCTTGAAAATTTCATTGAAATTTTAATTAAAGTCCAAATTTTTTGTCTGTCATCTTCGGAATTGAATAATTTTGATTCCGTCTGTCCAGCATAATAAGAAGGGTTGGGAAGCAAAAGATTGTTTAGATATCCATGCCATTCTCTATAATGTTCAACAATTCTAGAGCACAATTGCCTAGAAAAATTTTCGCTCACAAAATCAGAAGAAAGGATAAAATCATTAAGTGCAAATTCATTTTCTAGCTCTTCAAAAGAAGGTTTAAAATTTAATTCTTTTTTTGATTCTCCAAATTTCTTTTCTAATTCTTTTAAAAGTTCCTTTTTTTCCATAAAGTTCTTTATCAAAACCTCTATTTAAATTTATTCGAAATAAAATCCTGGCATTCCAGGTCTCGCCTTTTTTGATCTTCCTTCGGGGTCATATTTTTTATCATCTTTGACTGAATAGACAAAAATTTCTTTTTCGAAACCTTCTTGCAACTTTTTCTTATTTATTTTCTCAATTTCAAATGGAAGAACATAAAAATAAACTTTAGAGATTTTATTTCCATTAGACTCTAATTTATGCAAAACTCCAGAAAGATTTTCTATAATTTTTTCACTTAAATTTTCTTCAGATTTTTTTCCAATTTTATCTTCTTTAAACTCTGGCCAAAGGCTTGAAGTAATTAAATTTTTATTTCCTAATTTTTCCCAAAACTCTTCTGAAAGGTGTGGACAAAAAGGGCTCATCAATTTCAAAAATTTCTGAAGCGTCTCTTTACTTAATACTTCTTCTTCAGAAATTAAATCGAATAATTCTCTAAGCTCGATTGTCGCTTTTCTATAATCAAAATTTTCAATATAATCCCCAATACTTTTTATAGAAGAATTCATCTTCAAAGAGATTTTTTCTGAGTCTTTTCCTTCTTTAAATTTGTCAAAATAATCATAAATTTTTTTTATGAATCTAAAACTTCCTTGAATTCCTGTTTCACTCCAATCAAAATCTTTATCTGGAGAAGCAACAGAAACCAAAAAAAATCTCAAAGCATCAACTCCATATTTTTTTGAAACCAAAAGAGGGTCAACGACATTTCCTTTAGATTTACTCATCTTAGATCCTCCCTCCGAATGAATCATTCCTTGATGGAAAAGTCTCTTAGCAGGTTCGTCAAAATTAAGAAGCCCTATATCTCTTAAAAATTTAACATAAAATCTCGAATAAATTAAGTGCATACACGCATGCTCTGCTCCCCCAACATAAACATCAACCGGATTCCAATAAACTACTTTTTCTTTGTTAAATATCTCTTTTTTATTTTTAGAATCGGTATATCTCAAAAAATACCAAGAAGAATTAACAAAAGTGTCCATAGTATCTGTTTCTCTTTTTCCATTTTTTCCACATTTTGGACATTTAATATTAATCCATTTTTCATTAGTTAAAAGAGGATTCCCATTTCCAAATTTAACCTCTTTTGGAAGTTTAACTGGTAAGTCTTTCAGAGGAACTGGAACAGCTCCACATGAATCACAATAGATTATCGGAATAGGAGTTCCCCAATACCTTTGTCTCGAAATCCCCCAATCTTTAAGTCTAAAGTTTATTGCTTTTCTTCCTAAACCTTTCTTAGATAAAAATTCACTAATTTCATGCTTAGCTTTTTCATTTGAGATCCCATTAAAATTTCCAGAATTAATTAGGGTTCCACTTTCGGTATAAGCTTCGGTTAAATTTTTTTCATCTAATTCAAATTCAATTGGATCAATTACAATTTTTATTTTTATTCCATACTTTTTTGCAAACTCAAAGTCTCTTTTATCATGAGCTGGAACGGCCATCACCATTCCACTTCCATAATCTGCAACAACAAAGTTCCCCACGTAAATTGGAACTGCCTCATTATTAATCGGATTTATCGCATAAGATCCAGTGAATGCCCCTTCTTTTTCAAGATCAACTAAATCTTTTTCAGAAACAGATTTTAACTTATTCATAAATTGATTAACTTCTTTTTTTTGCTCTTTTGTAACAAGTTTATCGATTTCTTTATGGTAAGGGGAAACAACTACAAAAGTAACCCCATAAATTGTATCTGGCCTCGTCGTAAAAACCGGCCATTTTTGGCCATTAACTTTAAAATCGATTTCCGTTCCATAACTTTTTCCAATCCAATGTTTTTGCATATTTTTAGTTCTTTCTGGCCAATTCAAATCATCTAATTTATCAAGAAGCTCATCTGCGTAATCTGTGATTTTTAAAAACCACTGTTTCAAAGATTTTAATTCGACTTTTGTATCTTCATGCCTCCAACACTTCCCATCAACAACTTGCTCATTCGCAAGAACTGTGTTACATTCGGGACACCAATTCACAGAAGATTCTTTCTGATAAGCAAGCCCAGATTCAAACATCTTTAAAAAAATCCATTGATCCCACTTATAATACCCTGGATTTGAGGTATCAACCATCCTAGACCAATCATAACTAAGACCTAATAACTTTAGTTGCTTTGTAAAAGCTCTCATGGAATTCTTTGTATACTCTTCTGGGTGCGTTCCAACTTTTATCGCAGCATTTTCTGCAGGAAGTCCAAGGGCATCATATCCCATAGGATGAAGAACATTAAATCCCTTCATAATTTTAAATCTTGCAAAAATATCCCCAATAATATAATTCAATGCATGGCCAATATGAAGTCCTGATCCGGAAGGATAGGGAAACATCTCCAAAGAATAAAACTTTTTCTTTTTACTATCTTCTTTAACTAAAAAAACTTTTTCTTTCTCCCATCGTTTTTGCCATTTTTTTTCAATTTTTTTAAAATTCACTTCTACCATTTCCATCTTAAGAAGATC
>PCVV01000034.1:530-7085 GCA_002762735.1 Candidatus Pacearchaeota archaeon CG11_big_fil_rev_8_21_14_0_20_30_13 | reverse complement strand
AAATATTTCTTCTAAGAATTGATTTCCAAAAACAGGCTTGCCTTTTCTGTCAACTAATTTATTTATTTTCCCATCCATTAAATCTTCTAGACAGTTTTTAAAATCATAAATTAAAGTTTCTCTTTTTATTTTTGCTTCATTAGGATCAATTCCCAATGCTAAGAAAACATCCTCCATCAAAAAGTTTATTTCTTGATGTTTTAAAAAATAAGTATGTCCTGCTTGGATGTGACCCAAAATTGTTTGAGGAAAAAGTAATTTTTTGACATTTAAGGTGATAGGGATATTCAAAGCGAGTAAATCTTGATAATCTTTGAGAATTAACTTTTTCATTTCTTGAACCATAATCTTTTTTTCTAGAGTTCAGCCTATTTAAATAATTGACTTAAATTAAATGTACTTTCTAAACTATATTTTTTTAGGCTATATTTCGAATCTTAAACTATAAAGAATTGCAAAATTAGAATTATCTTGACCTTTCTCTTCTTAATTTACGTTTGTGTTTTTCCTTTCTGAGTCTTTTTCTTTGCCACTTCCATCTCATTTGGTTTTTCTTTTTCCAACGTCTTGAACTTCTTTTCATAGGACTTGGATGAAAAATTTATTTTTAAAGGTTTCGGGCTGTTTTTTTGAGTTTAATTGAGAAATATTCTTTCTAATATATATTTCGAAAAGTATATATAAATAGGATTTCTTTTTGAATCAATGAGTAAGTTATCAGAAAAAGGGTCCCTTGATTTTTTGGAAAAGAGTGGTTTTAAAGTCGTTAGGCGAGAATTTTTTTCAACTCGCTTTGGATTAAGAAATTCTTTAAAAAAGGTAGGAATTCCTTGTGTGTTAAAGGTTTCTGGTAAAAATTTAGTTTCAAAAGGTCAATCTAAATTGGCTAAAGATTTTCAAAATTATACTTGCTTCATAAAAGATTTTAAACGTCTTAAGAAGATGGATGGTTTTGAAGGTGTACTTGTTAAAAAAATAGTCTTTGGAAGAGAATTTTCAGTTTTAGTTAAAAGAAATGAATTTTTAGAATATTCTCTTTCTATTAGTCAAATTCAATCTAATGAAGAAGGATTAAAAGCAATTAGTTCAAAATCTTTCCCTATAACGAAAGATAAATTAAAAAAAATGTTTAATGAATCAAAATTTTCAAAGGATTTTTCAAAAAGAGGAAGAAAAGTTTTAGAAGATTTTTTGATAGAACTTTGTTCAAAAATAAAAGAAAATTCAAAAATTTATTCAGTGGATATTAATTCTTTATTTGTGAATGAAAAATCTCCAATAATTGTTAATGCTTCTGTATTATTGGGATAAGTTTCTTTTTTCGGTTTTGATTATTTTTATGGGAGTCATTCCATCTTTTCTTAATTCTTCTAGAGTAGAAATTTTTGTTTGTGTTCCTCTTTGTTCTGCGAAATAATCTTCCCCTTCTTCATCTTTTCCTAAATAAATTGCAGTGTGGGTTTCTTTACGTCCTTTTCGATTATACTTGCTTTTTGGATTGTAAAATGTAATAAAGTCTCCTCTACTGAGACTATCTTCTGAAAATTGAACCCATGGATTATATTTATGGAGATTCCATGTCTCGTCGCTTTTAGTCAAATTGTAGCCTAATTTGAAAGCAAGTTTTCTGGCGTATTGCGAGCACATATCTCCTTTTTTTACTCCTAATTGTTTCCATGTAGGAATTTTGATTGTGGTATCTTTATCAACAAATGTTATTTTCATCCCTCCATTATAGGCAATTTGTTCTTCAAAAATTTGATTGGTAGAATCTAAAACAATTCCTTCAAGTTTATTTTTAGAAGAAATTGTGTCTCCTTCTATTTTTGAATCTAAAAATAATTCATTGGTTGAAAATCTTTGGGAGAAGGTTTCATATGAATTTCCAATTAGCCCTTTTAGGGGGGAATACATTATTGCCAAGATTAGTAAATTCGTTATTACCTTTTTCATCTGTTATTATTATGTAGTGACTATTTAAATATCTTTTCTTTTGATTTTGTCTAATCAAATTTTAAGTTTTTTTTTGAAAATCTTCAAAATCTCACTTGACTTTTTTAGTTAGTATTTTTTTAATCTGAATAGTTTATAAGTTTTATGTATCTCCAATGATTTTTTGGTTATTTTTTTTGAAATTTTTCTCTTTCTATAATTTTATAAAATCTAACTTGTTAATTGTCTTATGAAAATACTTTGTTTACATGTTGATTACATTGAATGGCAAGGGTTAAAAAAGGCAGTGAAAAGTATGGATGACCTTCCTCCAAATGAACTTTCTAAAAAAAAGGTTCAAGAAGCTTTAGTTGTTTTGACTGCGGTTGAAAGTGGGGATTCCGTCGGAATTTTAGAAGAATATGTTAAAAATGTAAAGGAAATTGCAGAGAGCGTTGGAACTAAAAAAATAGTTCTTTATCCTTATGCTCATCTATCAAATAATCTGAGTTCTCCAAAAGATGCGATTTCTGTTTTGGAACTTGCTGAGAAAAAATTGAAAGAAGATAATTATGAAGTAAGTCGTGCACCATTTGGGTATTATAAAACTTTTGAACTTAAGGTTAAGGGACATCCTTTGAGCGAATTGTCTAGAGAAATTGTCTTCAAAGGTAATGAAGAAAAGGAAAAAGATTTGACTCTGGAAGAAAGAAAAAAATTATGGAGAATTATGGGAAAAAATAGAGTTCAATCTATAAGAGGAAAAGATGGAATGAAAAGTAATGTTGAACTTGGAAAGGAACTTGATTTATACATTGTTAATGAAGTTGTAGGACAAGGGTTACCCCTTTTCACTCCGAAAGGTACAGCAATAAAGAGAGAGATTGAAAGGTTTATTGTTGATGAAGAATTAAAAAGGGGATACGAACATACTTCGACACCAATTCTTGCTAAGAGCGATTTGTATAAAATTTCTGGTCATTGGCAACATTACAAGGATGGAATGTTTATTTTAAAAGTAGGAAAAGAAGATTTTGCACTTCGTCCTATGACTTGTCCCTTTCAATTTGTTTTATACAAAAGAAAGCCACGAAGTTACAAAGATTTACCAAAAAAATATGCAGAAATTGCAACTCTTTTTAGAAGTGAACAATCTGGAGAACTTAGAGGTCTTACAAGAGTAAGGCAATTTACATTGGCTGATGCCCATTTAATTTGTACTCCAGAACAAGTTGAAAAGGAATTCTTTGGAGTTATTGATTTGATAAATTATGTTATGAAAACTTTTGGAATTGAAGTTTGGTATCAATTTTCAAAATGGGATCCTAAGAATGAAGGAGGGAAATATGTGGATAATCCCGAAGCTTGGGAAAAAACTCAACAATCAATGAAAAAAATATTGGACAAATTAAAAATAAAATATGTTGAGAAAGAAGGGGAGGCTGCTTTTTATGGACCAAAATTAGATTTGCAATATAAAGATGTTTATGGCAAGGAAGATACTTTAATTACAGTTCAAATTGATTTTGCACTTCCAGATAAATTTGGGATGACTTACTTGGATAAAGATGGAAAAGAAAAAATTCCAATGATAATTCATAGATCATCTACTGGTGCAACTGAAAGAGTTATATCTTATCTTTTGGAAAAGACGCAAGGAAATTTGCCCCTTTGGATTAGTCCAGTGCAAGTGAGAATTCTTCCTATGAGTGAGAAGAATAATCTTTTTGCGGAAAAAATTAAAGGAAAACTTTTAGAAGAAGGGTTAAGAGTTGAGATTGATGAGAGCAATGAAAGTTTAGGTAAGAAAGTTAGAAATGCTCAAATCGAGAGGGTTTTTTATATGGTTACTATCGGAGACAAAGAAGAAGAATCAAATACAATTAGTCTTCGTTCACGTGATGGAAGTCTTGAACACGGTTTAAATATGACTAAGTTTGTTTCAAGATTGAAAAAAGAAATTAAGAATAGAAAGTAGGTTTTTATTTGAAGAAATGTTTAAATAATCTATAAAACTTCTTTCCTCATGGGATTTGAAGAAGTTCTTGAAGGGATGGGTTTGAAAAAAAAGGTAGCACATATGGGATCTAGTAATGTAACCTTGAGCTCTTCCAAGTATGAATCGCTTAGAGGAATGAGGGATGAAGAAAAAATTCGAGAAGGAATTAAGTATGCAAGTTCTGGAAATGATGTCAAACTTAATGGAATAAAATCTTTTGAAAGAGGAAATGCTACAAATAAAGATTGGTTGAAGTTAGGAGAGATTTATTCTAAAAGTTCAGAACCGGAATTAGCAGCAATGTGTTATCGGAAAGGTCATGCTTCTAAAGGGGACTTTATGAAGTTAGCTGAGAATTTTGTTAAAATGGAAAAATATGCTGCAGCAGCAGAAGTATTTGAAGAAGTTGGATTGGATAATATAAATGATAGGACTAGTTTGAAAAAAGTTGCTGATAATTATGGAGAGATGGTTTTAGAATTGGAAAAAAATAAAAATTCTTATAGAAAAATTGAGAATTCTCGTGCTAAAGAGCGAATAAATAAGATTAATGCTCAAATTGAAAAATTGGAGAGTAAAGGCAAATCTCTTGAAAAAAGGGTTTTAGGAATTTCTTCATTAGTAGGTTTTGTTTTTAGCATTTTTTTTCTGTCTTCTAATCTTACTGGAAATATAATTGGAAATTTGGATTCCTCTTCGGCAAACCTGTCTGGAATTTTAATCTTCTTAGCTTCTCTTTTGTTTGGATTTTTAGCTCTTAAAAAATAAAAATGACTTTAGATAAAAAACTGGGAATCTGGAATGTAGATAAAATTGTTGATGGAGATGGATTTTCTTCGGCGGAGTATTATTATTGTGTTTGCTGTTATGAGCATGGAATAAAAACTCAAGCGCAAGTTCTTGGGCCTACCTTGTTAAGAAATATCAAAGAAGGTAAAGAAAAACTGGAACTTTATCCTTATTGCATTCCTTGTGATGTGAAAATGAACAAAAAAATTGTGTGTTAATATGGGCCAAAAAAATATTGAAAATAAACTTCTTTTATGGAATGGAATTGGGGTTCCTCGTAATGATAAAAAAATTTATGCTGAAGATTATTATTGTGTAAAATGCCAGAGGGATGGAAAAGAAATTCCAGCAGAATCTTTTTATGGTCTTAATGATCCAGATGCTACTAGTCCTCCTTACTGTAAATCTTGTGTTAAAAAATTAGAAATGGAATATTGGATTTATGTTAGCGAACATCCTTTCAAATAATTTATCCCAAAACCCTTAAATAATCCTTCACCTATTTCACTTAATGGAAAAAAAGAATGTTCTAAAAAAACCAAGTATAGATGAGATGACTGCTTTTTGCAAAAGAAAAGGATTTATTGTTAGGTCTGGAGAAATTTATGGGGGCCTCGCTGGTTTTTGGGATTATCTTTTCTTAGGAAGCGAATTAAAAAATAATCTAAAAAATGCTTGGTGGCAATTTCATGTTCGTGAGAGAGATGATATCGAGGGAATTGATGGAGCCATTATAACTCATCCAGATGTTTGGAAGGCTTCGGGTCATGTGGACAGTTTTAGTGATGTTTTTGTAGTATGTAAGAAATGTAAAAAACCAGGAAAAGTTGATAAAAGTGAACTTGGAAAGGTAAAATGTGAGTGTGGTGGAGAGTATGATTCTTCTTCCGCGAAAGAATTTAAATTGATGTTTAAAACGGAAGTAGGACTTAAGGATTATGGTTATTTACGTCCTGAAACAGCTCAACTTATTTTTGCGAATTTTAAAGCAGTCTTTGACGAGGCTAGAATGAAACTTCCTTGCGGAATTGCTCAAATGGGGAAGGCATTTAGAAATGAAATTGCTCCTAGGAATTTTATATTTAGGTGTAGAGAATTTGAACAAATGGAGATTGAGTATTTTATTAAACCAAAAGAAAAATGTCCTTATGACATTCCAGATGTCGAAGTTTTAGTTTTAGCATCAGGTGAAACAAAAGAGAAGAAAATGAGTTTAAAGGAAGCTCATAAAAAAAAGATTATAAAAAAAGATTGGCATGCTTATTGGCTTGGTCAAGAGCTTTCCTTTTTCAAATCTTTAGGGGCTAATTTAGATAATTTCAGAATAAGACAGCACGATAGAGAAGAACTTGCACATTATTCAAGTGATTGTTGGGACCTTGAATATAATTTTCCATTTGGTTGGAAAGAACTTCAAGGAATTGCTGACAGAAGTGATTATGATTTGAAACAACATCAAAAATTTTCAAAAACAAAAATGGAAGTTTTAGATGAAGAAACAAAAGAAAGATTTATTCCTGAAGTGATATGCGAACCAAGTTTAGGAGTGGAGAGAGCTCTTTTGGTCTTTTTATATGAGGCATATAATGAAAGAGAAAAGGAGAATATTGTTTTGAATTTTAATCCAAAACTTTCTCCTGTGAAAGTTGGGGTTTTCCCTTTAATAAAAAAAGAAGAATTTGAAAACATTGGATTGTCAATTTTTCATAACTTAAGAAAAAAATGGAATGTGGTTTATGATAAATCCGGAAGTATTGGAAGAAGATATGCACGACAGGATGAAATTGGAACTCCTTATTGTATTACAATTGATGGCGATTCGGTTGATTCTGGAA
>PCVV01000034.1:0-515 GCA_002762735.1 Candidatus Pacearchaeota archaeon CG11_big_fil_rev_8_21_14_0_20_30_13 | reverse complement strand
CAGTAACCATTAGGAATAGAGATACTACGCTACAAAAGAAAATTAAGATTGAAAAATTGGAAGAAACTCTCGGAAAACTTTTATATGGAGAACTTCCTTTTGAAAGTTTGAAATAGATATCCCATTTTATGTTGGAATTCTCTTTGAGTTAGTGTTTCTTCTAATGATTGTTTGATAAATTCGGCATATATTTTTGCAGCGCCTTGTTTTGATTCAATGAATTTTTTAGCATTTTCTCTATAAATTGTCATCTCATCTTCAGGAATTTCTTTTAATAATTCTTTTTCTAAATTCCATGGAAAAATTCTGATTAATAATCCGCTTTTTGATAGTCCGTTATAGGCTTGAACATTCATTTGATTACTCATACCGGAGATTATCCTTTTTCCGTAAAATGCAGGCTCTAGGGGATTTTGTCCATTTCCTGTTTCAAAGGAATCTCCTATCACTGCAATGTCACAGATGGAATATAGTTTGTCTAAACCCCCTCTTTGAGTTATAATTAAGTAGGGTTT
>PCVV01000005.1 GCA_002762735.1 Candidatus Pacearchaeota archaeon CG11_big_fil_rev_8_21_14_0_20_30_13 | reverse complement strand
AGAGACTGATTTTGTTCTTCCTTTCAATGAAGTAAAAATTGAAGATATTCCTCTTGTTGGAGGAAAAAATGCTTCACTTGGAGAGATGTATCAAGAACTAAAACAAAAAGGAGTTGAGATTCCAAATGGTTTTGCAGTAACTGCTTTTGCTTACAAACATTTTATGAGTGTGACTGGATTAAAAGAAAAGATAAAAGATCTTCTATTAACTCTTAATACAAAAGATACTCGAAATTTGATGGCTCATGGAAAGAAGGTTAGAGAAGAAATACTAAAAGCCAAAATTCCAGAAGAGATTGAAAAAGAAATAATTTATCATTACAAAAAATTATCACATGAATACAAAGAAAAGTATACTGATGTGGCAGTTCGTTCTTCAGCGACAGCAGAAGACTTACCAGATGCTTCATTTGCAGGACAACAAGATACTTTTTTAAATATTCGTGGTGAAGAAAAAATTCTTGAAGCCTGTAAAAAATCATTTGCTTCACTTTTTACAGATCGAGCAATTTCATATCGTGAAGATAAAGGGTTTGATCACTTTGATATTTCATTGTCAATTGGAATTCAAAAAATGGTTCGAAGTGATCTCGCTTCTTCAGGAGTAATGTTTTCTATAGATACTGAATCTGGTTTTAAAGACGTAGTTTATATCACTTCAATTTATGGATTAGGAGAAAATATTGTTCAAGGTGCAGTAAACCCAGACGAATTTTATGTTCACAAACCAACATTAAAGAAAGGATTCAATTCAATTATCTCAAAAAAGGTTGGAGATAAAAAATTGAAGATGATTTATTCTGAAGAAAGCAATAAACCTGTAAAAAATATTTTTGTAAATGAAAAAGAATGTAATCGATATTCAATAACAGATAATGAAATTTTAAAATTAGCAAAATGGGCAGTAACAATCGAAGAACATTACAAAAAACCAATGGATATGGAATGGGCAAAAGACGGAAAGTTGGGAAAACTTTTTATCGTTCAGGCAAGACCAGAAACAGTTCAAAGTCAAAAGGACTTAAACAAACTTGAGGAATATCTTCTAAAAGAGAAAGGAAAGATTTTAGTCGAAGGAAAAAGTGTTGGTTCTAAAATTGGTTCTGGAAAAGTAAGGATCATCAAAGATGCCTCCGGAATTAACTATTTCAAAAAAGGAGAAGTTTTGGTTACAGAGATGACCGATCCTGACTGGGAACCAATTATGAAAATAGCCTCTGCAATTATAACAGAAAAAGGCGGAAGAACCTCTCACGCAGCAATAATCTCAAGAGAATTCGGAATCCCTGCAATTGTAGGAACAAACGATGCAACTCATAAATTAAAAAATGGGGAATTTGTAACTGTAAGCTGCGCCGAAGGAGAAAAAGGATTTGTTTATTCTGGAAAGTTAAAATATAAAATTATAACTCACAATTTAAAAAAAATTCCAAAAACTAAAACAAAGATTATGCTTATTGCAGGAACTCCAGAACAGGCATTTGAACAAAGCTTCATTCCAAATGATGGTGTGGGATTAGCAAGAGAGGAATTTATAATTAGTTCATACATAAAAATTCATCCAAATGCTTTAATAAATTTTGAAAATTTAAAAGATAAAAAGCTGAAAGAT
>PCVV01000023.1 GCA_002762735.1 Candidatus Pacearchaeota archaeon CG11_big_fil_rev_8_21_14_0_20_30_13 | reverse complement strand
TAGATTTTATTTTCGTCTTTGTCTTTTGAAAGTTCTAAGCGGTATAACATGGTCATTCCGTCGACAATAATTAATCCAATAGGAGTTTTGTTTAATTCCTTAGATAAAATTTCAAATGCTTTTTTTTGTTCATCAAATGAAGTTGGTTTTAATAATAAAACTTTATCTGAAAGAGCACTATAATCGCCTTCGGCGATTTGTTTAAATCTATCGACGGAAAAACCTCCTTCTGTATCCATAAAAATTACTTTTTTGCCTTGTTTTGTTTGTGAAACAGTTGCCAACATACACAAATTTGTTTTACCACATCCTGCTGGTCCATAAATTGTAGTGATAATATCATTTTCATATCCGCCCTCAAAAAATTTATCCAATTCATAATTCCCAAAAGAAATTTTTGTTTCCGCCATATGAAAAATAAAAAAATGGAATTAATAAGGATTATTGTTTTAGGCTTTGTCCGATAACCGAAAAATAAATGTAGCCTTTAATCTTTTTTAAGTTATGAACCATAAAAAAGAGGCTACGGATAAATATATTCAAGAAGGATATTTATATTTTTCTTTTGATTTTCTCCAAGATTGGAACAACGAATTGGAGAAAATCAACCAGAATAAAAATGGGAGACATTTTGAATATCCTGATTCGATGATAAAATGTTGTTCAAGAATCAAGTTTGTATTTCAGACGGGATGGAGACAAGTAGTTGGAATTTTATCTTCATTAAAGAAATGGATTCCGATTCCAAGAATCCCAAAAAAATCTCAACTCAGCAACCGTTTTAATCAGCTTGATTTTGATTATCAAGAAACGATTATTCTAAAAGAAAAACAAAATGTAGCACTTGATTCCTCTGGAATCAAGTTAAGATTTTCAGGGCAGTGGGTTAGAGAAAAACATAATGAAAAGAAACCTTTTCTTAAACTTCACGTCGCTGTTAACACAAAAACAAATCAGGCTATCGCGATGGAGCTGACTGAAGATTCAGTTAGCGATGTTTCACAGGCAAAGAAACTTTTGAAAAAATCCCAAAAGATTTCAAAAGTTGAAAAAGGATTTATGGATGGGGCTTATGATAAAAAAGAATTGTGGAGTTGGTGTGAACAAAATAAAATTGTGCCATTTATCCGGCTTAGAAAAAATGCTCGACCACATGGTTTGAGTTTGAGAGCAGTACAAGCAAAAAGAATGAATAGAATTGGCTTTGACAAATGGTTTAAAGAAAGAGGGATGGGTGAAAGGGAGCCTGTGGAATGTTGGTATTCTGTTTTCAAAAGAAGATTTGGGGAATTTTTTATGTGCCGAAAAGAAAAGAACATGATACAGGAAATTAAATTTAAGACGATGATGTGCAATCAATTAATTTTGAATTAAATTTTTTAAGTAGTTATCGGACAAAGCCGGAAAAAGGGAAGATTTAAAATATG
>PCVV01000048.1:234-7474 GCA_002762735.1 Candidatus Pacearchaeota archaeon CG11_big_fil_rev_8_21_14_0_20_30_13 | reverse complement strand
GGGGACAAATAAAAGGAGGTAAAAATAAAAAGAGTAAGAATTAAATACCTGAAAATCTAATTAATTTTATGAGAGCTGGGGTATATAGAAGAGATGGAAAAAAATGGGTTTTGATTTTATTAGATGCTTTATTGGGAATTTACTTTCTAAATTCTAAACTTTTATTTTTGGGAGCAGTTAGTTTTGGTCAAACAGTAGATTCTTTGTTCACTTTTTTGGGAGGGATTTTACTCTCACTTAATTTCCTTTATCTTATTCTTTTTTCGAGAAGAATTTAATTTTTTACTGATTTTTTAAATAAGAGATTTTCCTGTTTTTAAACAAATATTTATATACGTGTTTTTCATTTTTTACCTATGGTCGGAAGAGGGGTGAATAAAGCCGGACAGGTCACAATTTTTGTAATTCTTGCAATTGTTTTAGTTGTTGCAGCTGCATCATATTTCATATTCAAAGATACTCTTTTTCCAGTAAAAGTTTCTTCTACTTTTGATCCTATTGAAACAAATTTTTTGAATTGTATTCAAGAAAAAACACAGACTGGAATTAAAATAATTGAATCAAAAGGAGGATATATCTCTGATCCAATTTTTGTTTCTGGATCACAGTACATGCCCTTTTCTTCACAATTAGATTTCTTGGGAGTCTCAATTCCTTACTGGCATTCTGTTAGTGGAAATAATTTTGAAATTAATCAAGTTCCAACAAAAGAAGAGATTCAAAATCAACTTGCAAATTACTTGAATCATGAGGTCCCAAAATGTAATTTTAATTCATTTACTAAAGGAGGATTCAGCATTTTGAAGGGAGATCCAAATACGGAAGTTTTAATTAAAGATAATTCAGTACAGGTGATTTTAGATATGGATTTGAACGTTGGTAAAGGAGAAGAAAGTGCAATTTTAGCAAATCATAAAGTAGAAATCAATTCGGAGCTTGGATCTCTTTATAGTGATGCAATTAAATTTTATGATCAAGAAGAAAAAGAAAGTTTCTTAGAGAATTATTCAGTTGATGTTTTAAGAAATTATGCTCCTGTCGACGGGGTTGAACTTACTTGTGCTCCAAAAATTTGGAATGCAAATGAAATTTTCGACACTTTAAAAATTGCAACACAAGACAATTTTCTTGCTCTTAAAAATTCTGGAGAAAAAACTGATTATTTTAATCTTAATATACCAGTAGACTCTGAGATTAAAGTTTTTAATTCAATTGATTGGCCAAATAGTTATGAGGTGGATCCTGCAAACTCACAAATTTTGGTATCAAAGCCTGTCGGAACTCAACAAGGGTTGGGAATTTTAGGATTCTGCTATGTCCCATACCATTTTGTTTACAATGTTAAGTACCCCGTTCTAGTTCAACTAACAAGAAATGATGAAACATTTCAATTTCCTTTGGCAATAATTCTTGAGGGAAATGTTGCAAAAAAGTCTACTTCATTTAGTCCAATTCAAGAGAATACAATTAATTTATGTGAAGGGCCTTTCTCTAATTTAACCGTTAGTTTAATTAGCTCGAATTTAAACTCTGTTGAAGGAGAAGTTTCTTATGATTGTTTAGGATCTTCATGTTATATAGGTTCAACTAAAAATGGAACCTTGAAAGGAGTTTTTCCACAATGTGCAAATGGGAAAATTGTGGTGAACTCTCCAGGATACAAAGAAAAATCTGAATTTTTTTCTACCGTTAATGATGGATCTATTTTTTTAATTATGGATAAAAATTATGAAAAGCAAGTTTTTCTAAAAGTTCAAAATTCACATGCTAATGAAAAGGCAATTATTTATTTTTCTTTAGATGATGAATCAAATATTATTAGTTATCCAGAAAGAAATAAAATAAACTTAAGTGCAGGAACTTACGAAGTAAAAATTTATTTGTATGATAATTCTAGCATAAAATTCGATGCGTCTACGATTCAGCAATGTGTAGAGGTCCCTTCTGGAATTGGAGGAATTTTCGGGATAACCCATAAAGAATGTAGCAATTTTAATGTTCCTGCTCAGAATCTTACAAATGTTTTGGTTGGAGGGGGAAGCGGGAGTTTTACTTTTTCAGAAGCAGATTTGAGTTCAAATAAGAAATTAGAAATAAGTGTTGAGAGATATAACTCTCCAAGTTCACTTCAAGAACTTCAAATTGTTTATACCCTCGTTGATGCAAAAGGATTGGGGGTTAAGTTTATATGAAATCAAATAAATTTTATTTTGGAATTTTTCTTTTAATTTTTCTATTTGGATCTGTTTCTGCTTCGTATGCTACTTCAAGTGTTCAGTTTACTCAACCCGGAATTGGGAGCTCTTTCTTAGGTTCTGGAACGACTTCTGAGGTGAATTTTAATAGTGAAATTTGTACAAGTGGTCAAGATTTTATTATTAGAATTGTTCCAGGAGGATGTACCCCCCCTGTTGTTAGAAGTGATTTGCTTGAAGAGCAAAATGTTCCTGTTTATTGTAAACTTCAAGCATTGAAAGTAAATCCTTTGATTACAGTTAGTTCAATAGATTCTATTAGCTTCGGAGGAACTTATCCTGAGGGAATTAGTACGGTTGCATTTGTTCCAAGCTATCCCGCTTTGGGATTAGATAGGCAGCTAAGCAATGGTGCATGGGAAAATATTGGATATGCAGTAATTTTTTTGAAAAGAAATGCGAATGAATCTTCAATGCCGGAATTTCTTGCTGGAGGACTTTCGGCAACTATTCGTTATTCTCTTAGAGATTCTTTTGGATTAGAAAATTATAAATTTTATCTTCCATTAATGACTGACTCCGAATTTAGTGAATTGCAAGGTCAATATGCTTTTTTTAATCATATGGGTTATTTAAGAGCTGATGATATTCAATCAAATTCGGCTTCAATTTCAATATATTCTGGGCTTAATTCAAATCAAAATGGAATTGAAAAACAAAAAATTCTTAGTCGTAGTTTAGATGTTGGAGAAGAATCTTCCTCTTTTTTTCTTCCAGGTTTTGGATGTCTCGCTTCTTCTTCGTTTAAATTGGATGCAGTTCAAGGACAAGAAACTAGAGCAGTTTTGAAAGTTAATTCTGAAATTTTTGAGGTCACAAATGGAGAATTTTTCTATGACGGGAAATGCCAAGTAGTTTCAGATCCTTTAAGAGAAGGTTTAAGAGAGACGGTCCAAGTGAGATGTGCAGGAGATGATAAATCCCAAACATTTGGATTGGCAATTGAACCAACTATTACTTTAAGTATAAACAGCGGAGTAGAAAAAACTTATCACGTTGGAGATCCTTTAGGATATTCTTTTGATGAAAAAACTATTTATTTGGGATACGTTGGAACAGATCCAAAATCTAAATCAGACACTCTAAGAAATTCGTTAATCTATTTAGTCACAGTTCCCGGAGAACCTCTGGAAAAATTAGATCAAGATACTCTAAGCAAAGTTGCAAAATATGCAAAAAATGATTTAAGAAACGATAAAACAGCTTCGGATTATTTAAAGTCTCTTTTTGGTTTATTGAGTACAAGTTCTGATCGGCTATTTAATGGAAATACTGTTAAGAGAATTAATTATGGGCCAGCAGAAGAAGCTTTTGGAATAAGAGTTCAAATAAAAAGTTTTGGAATTGGAACAAATTTAGATTTAAAAAATCAAACGCTTATAGGGTATAAAAATAATGCTGTAAGAGATTATATTCAAATTCAACAGAATTTTGCAAATGAAAAATATCCTGAAGAGGATTCGGCTTCCCTTGGAGAAAATGCTCTTTTACAATTAATAAATCTGTCAAATGTTTTAAATCAGAAAGAAGATTTAAAAAAATATTGTGATGAATTTGAAACAAAATATCCAAACTCTAACTTAGATATCTCTCCTTGTAAAGGGATTCCTCAATATTCGAATGAAGGAGTTTCAAGTCAAACTATTTTGATGGATGGGGATTACAAAGAAGTTTCTTTAGAGGGGATTCGTGAGCCTAGTTTTGAGGATTATGGAATAGAAATTATGGTGAGGAAGGGAGAGAAAACAATTAATAGTCCAATTAAGTTAGCAAAAGGAGAGACTGTTTACTTAGATTCTTTTTTTAGTACTTCCGGAAAAACTAATTCAAATAAAGAGTTCATAAAACTAAATGAAATAAAGGATGAGAAATATGCAAATCTTGATTTTAGCTTGCAAAATAGGAGTGTTCTTTCAACTGCAGGGTCTTTTTTAACTTCCCCATCCAGAACTCTTGAAAAAGATATTCCATTCAATGTTGATGGGACAGATTATACTTTTGTTATCACAAAGATCAATTTAAAAAAAGTTGCAAAAGTTTCTGTGCATACCCAATTTAGAGATTTCAGCAAAATTGATTTTAATTTTACAGTTGGAATCGAAAAAAGATCCATTCAACTTTCTCCTGAGGAAACTAAATCTAGAATTGAAAAATTAAACAAACTTTTGAATACCCTCGGTGTAATCTCAGAAAACCTTGGGTCGACGATAAAAACTTTTCAAACAACTTGTGAAATAACTGGTGCAGTTCTTACTGCTAAAAATTTATTATTTAATTCTGGAATAGATTCAATTGCAAGGAAGACTGTTATGAATGGAGAAAAAGGATGGAATTCTCAATGTGAAAGTTTGAGAGTCGGAACAAAAACCTATTCCACAAAAGACCAATGCCTTTTTGATAATTCTGATAAAATTGAAGCAGAAGTTAAACAAGTTAGTGAAGAGATGGACAGGCAAACTAAGGCCTTTGAAACACTTCAATCTATCGACGGAGTTACAACTTCTGGAGGACTTTTCGGCCAGGATAAAGTTAATCAAAATGTGTTAATGGAGAAAGGATATGCTGATCAGATTAAAACTAGTTTGAATGGATTAGATTCAACATTTAAAAATCCAGATGGAGGAGTGGAAACGGTTGATATGCCAAAGATTTTAAATTCTATAACTGGAGATAATTTAGGAAAACTTTATAGTTTTGAAGATGCAAAACAAATCGAACTTTATGCAAATTTAGCTTCTAAATATCCTGAAGATTCTACTTACAAAAAAAGATTATTTACTCTTTTATATGGAGTTCAGAAAAATTATGATAACACTCTTAGAATTGTAGAAGCTGCAAAAAAGGATAGTATCTCTGAGGGAGATATTTCTGTTTTAGAAGTTGGAAAAGATATAAAATCAATTTCCTATTCTGGAAGAACGGTTACAAATTTCAAAAATTTGGATTTTAGTAAAAAACATTCTGCTGAAACTCCTGTGCAAAAAATAATTAGTACTCAAGGCAACATTTATTATGCAATTTTAGAAGAAAAAGTTCAGGGACAATTTTATATTCAGAAAAATGAAACAGAATTTTTGATGGTTTATTCAGAAGATGGAGAGTCTATTGTTTCAAAAGAAAATCTTCCTAAAGAATTTTATCAAATCTACTTTAAAAAAGCAGATGTCTCCGACGGAATTCCGATAAAGAATCCAGAAATAAAATATTACGAAACAGATCCTTACAAAGGTCTTCCAGCTTTGGTCCCAATAGATTCAGATAAAGGATGGTATGCTTATATTCCTCAGATTGCCTCTATCCCTTCTTCATCAAAAACTTATGATCTTTCTGGAAGAGTTAATAGTTTTTGGGTGTGCAATGCGGGTTCAGATGGAGTAATGGAGTATAATCCGATGAATGATGCTTGTCAATTGATTAATTTAGGAAATGTAAATACATATTCTAATATTGGAACTTTAAGCTCTAGTGATTCAATCAAACTTGTGAATATCGCAGTAAAAAATATTCAGACTGTTTCGACTGCATATAAAGATGGAATTAAAAATATTAAATTAGACGGGAAAATTTACGATATTGGAGTTCCGGAAGTAAATACTCCAACTGTGGAATGTACAGATGTGATGAGCCCTTCGGAATGCAAAATTTTATTTAATGCTTGTGACCCAGTGATTTGTCCTTCTTCGAGATGTAATTATGGAGGAGAATATACTGTTCAAAATGTGGTTCAATCAGGAGTTGTTGGAAGTGTAATGCTTTGTTTACCTAATTGGAATGAAGGGATTTATGTTCCGGTTTGCTTAACTGGAGTGAAAGCAGGGGTTGACAATTTTATATCTGTTGCAAAATCTTATAGGGAATGTCTTAATACAAGTTTAGCTACTGGATCAACAACCGGAATATGTGATGAAATAAATAGTATTTACATGTGTGAATTTTTCTGGAGACAAGCTCTTCCGATTCTAAATTTAGCGGTTCCTAAAATCGATAGTTTAATATTTGGTGGTGGAGCAAAAGGGGGAGGAGAGTACGTCGGAGGAATACAGGGTGCTCTTCAAAATGCAAAAAATTCTGCAGACTATTTAGTTCAGTATTATTCATTAAATGCAAATAGTGCGTTTAAAGCAAAGAGCCAAGAAGAAGTTGGAAGTTTAGTTTGTAAAAATTTCTTATCTGTGGTTTATCCTCAAGGTCAAGGGGCTCTTGATGCTTTGACGCAATCAAAGAGTCCTCCGCAGTTTACTGCAAAATTCGATGTGATTCCTTTCTCAAGTGTAACGAATCCTCCTCAAGTTCAGTACAAAGTTTTTTATCATATCTTTGCAGGAAATGATCAGGGAGCTTATTATAGGATTTATCTGAAGGGAGATGGTTCTTCTTATTACAGCGATGCTTCTTACTCTTTAGCTGTCGATTCTGGGTATATCCCTCCAGGAGAATATGAAACTAATACCAAAGATTTTACAGCTTCAGAAGGATATAAACAACTTTGTGTTCAAGTGAATAATCAAGAAGAATGTGGCTTTGGAACTGTAAGTACGGATTTTGTAATTAATTATTTAGGAGATCAATATGTAAAGGATCAATCTATTATAAATAATATTACTAGTCAAAGCGAATGTATTTCAGGAACTCCAAACTTGATTAGTCTTTTGAATCCAAATTTAGAAGCAGGAATTTCAAATGTCGCTTCCCCAGAGATAGCTAATGAGGGAGTTACAAGAATTTGTGCAACTGAAAATCCCGGAAAAAATAATGATTTAAGTTATCCCGGTTTAAACCAAAGATGGGTTGATGTGGGATATTGTGATAATATAAACATGAGATGTTGGATTGATCGGCAAAGCCTTTCTGCACAAGATGTTTTTAATTTTCAAATAAGTAAAAATCAAACTCTTGAAAATTTAGGGGATCTCTTAAAAGAAAATTTAGCAAAGCAAAATGGGATGTTAACTGAAGACCAATTTCTTTCTAAACTCAATGAAATT
>PCVV01000048.1:0-147 GCA_002762735.1 Candidatus Pacearchaeota archaeon CG11_big_fil_rev_8_21_14_0_20_30_13 | reverse complement strand
TATCTTCTCTTTATTCGAGGAGGAATTTATCAAGGATTGGCGATAGATTTGTATCATATTCTTTTTAAGAATACTCCTCAAGATAAAACTTGCAAGCTTCCGAATTCCTGTTTTTTGGAGGATACCTCTGAATGTGACGGAGAATCT
>PCVV01000044.1 GCA_002762735.1 Candidatus Pacearchaeota archaeon CG11_big_fil_rev_8_21_14_0_20_30_13 | reverse complement strand
CATATATAAACTTTGTGGAGTAATGTTTAAAGTTTATTTATTTCTTCCACTAATTGATCTATTTCTTTTTTAGTCATTCCATGACTCAGTGCACCTTGCTCTAAATTTTCTACTTCTGAAAATGCACAGCCAACACAACCAAGTCCAAATTCAAGTAAAATTTCAATAGCATCTGGCTTTTTATCTATAATCTCCAAAATACTCATTTTTTTATTGATCAGTTCTTTTTTCATTTTAAACCATTTATTCTTCTCATTTTTTCTACAATTTCAGGAAGAATTTTTAGAACATATTGAATCTCTTTTTCAGTTGTTTCTTTACCTAAGGTAAATCTTATTGATGAATCCTGATCTTTTCCAGGAATTTTTATTGCTTTTAAGACATGACTTTGGGCATTTGTATTTGACATGCAAGCTGAACCAGTAGAAACGTAAATACCTTTATTTTCTAGATATGCTCCCAATGCTTCGCCCTCGCAATTTTTGAAGATAATGTTTACGTTATTAGGAAGTCTTTTTTCTCCTTTTGGACCATTAAGTTTTGTTTCAGAGAGGTTCTTTAAAATTTCTTCAAGAAGTTTATCTCTTAGCTTTGAGATTTTTTTATAGTCAATTTTTTTTGAGAGTTCTACTGCTTTCCCAAATCCGACAATTCCATAAACATTTTCAGTTCCGCTTCTTAAATTTCTTTCATGTCCTCCTCCATGGATCAATGCTTCAATTTTTGTGCCTTCCTTTATAAAAAGTGCACCTACTCCTTTCGGTCCGTAAATCTTATGTGAGTTTATTGTGATTAAATTAAGATTCATTTTTTTTGCATCTAGGGGAATTTTTGTATAACTTTGAGCAGCGTCAGTATGAAAGAGTACATTTTTTTCCTTGCAAATTTTTCCTATCTCTTCAAGATTTTGGATTGTTCCAATTTCGTTATTTGCTTGCATAATTGAAACAAGAAAAGTTTTTTCTGTAATAGATTTTTTTAATTGATCTAAATTTATGAATCCTTCAGAGTTTACATCAAGATAAGTTACTTTCCCTCCTTTGGTTTCTATCCATTTTGCAGCGTTTAGAATGCAATCATGTTCAATTTTTGAGATAATTAAATGGTTCTTCTTTGGAAAATTTTGAAAAAAAAGTCCTTTAACTGCCCAATTATTGCTTTCTGTACCTCCAGAAGTAAAGTAAATTTCTTCTGGTTTAACATTCATTGAATCAGCAATAATTTTTCTTGCATTTTCAATTGCTTTTTTAGTTTCTTGCCCTTTAATATGAACTGAAGAAGGGTTTCCGTAGAACTCTTTAAAATAAGGTTGCATTGTTTTAAGAATTTTCTTATCTAATTTTGTCGTCGCTGCATTATCAAGATAAACAGATTTCATTTTCTCAATTTACATCCTTCACACCCATTTTGTCGATGTTTGTCTATTATGTTTAAAATGGGAAGAATAGTCTTTTTATTTAAAGAATAAATTCTTTTTTTCCCAACTTGTTTACAGATTACAAGATTGCAAAACCTTAAATTTGCTAAAGAATGAGAAAGTTTGGATTGTTCAAGATCTAGTTCTTTTACCAATTCATTTACAGACATTGGTTTTTCTTTTAACGAGGTTATAATTTGAGTTTTTACTCCATTAGATAAATTCTTGAAAAATGTATGATAAGAATTACATTTTAAATTTTCTTTATTCATATGAAAAGGCAATCATATGAATATATAAAGTTTTCTTTAAATTTAATCAACTATATATTTAGAAGTGGTTGGAAATTCTTCTTTCATGGTTTTTTCATCAAAATCAAGTTTTGTTTGTTTTTGAAGAAATTCTTTAGGGATAGAATTTCCCCATATTTTACAGTATGGTTTATACTCACACCAATCACAAAGAATAGATTTGTTAGGGGGAAATTCTTTTGTTTTTTCTATTTTATTGATTAAATTTATTATTTCTTTTTTTAATTTTTCCAGTTCATCATTAGTTCTTGTTGAAGTTATCCTCATGTTGTGGTTTAAATAATGCCAGATTAATGTGATTGGTTTTTCATTTCCATATAACTCTTTTATTGCAATTGAATAAAGTGCGAGTTGTCTGTCTTTTTCAAATTTTATTTTAGCTGGAAGTGCATTTGCAGTTTTGTAATCGTGAATTTCGTATAAATCTTCTTTTTTATTATAGACTAATCGATCAATATATCCAATCACCTTGTGAGGAAAATCTTTTTCCAAATTAATCCAAATTTTCTTTTCGGTTTCAAGAGTTCCGTCGTTAAAGGGTTTATTTTTAATGTAATAATCAATTAGAAATTTCACTCCTTTATTAAAATAATCTTGTTTTGGCAAATTTTTAACGATTAACATTTTTTCATCGTCTTTTTCACTCCATGATGAAGAATATTTTTCTATTAATTCATCCAATTCAGGAACTTTTCCATTTATAACTTTCTGATAGAACCATTCAAGGGCATCATGAACACATTCCCCGAGATGAGATTCGACTGATTTTTTTATTGGAGGGGGAATCTTATTCAAATACTTTAATTTGTATTTGTATTTGCATTGTTCAAATGATTGTAATCTAGAATGTGAATATAGTGTCATAAATTTAAAATGTCGAATTAAGTTATAAAGTTTTAGTCAGATTCGTCCATTAATCTACAATTTCTCCAAATCCGATTAATCTCCAGTGTCCGTTTATGTTTCTTGCGACACCAACATTATCCCCTTTTAGAGCTACAATAGGAATATTCAAATTCATTTCAATTAGATCATCTGAAATTTTTTCTACAGTTCCAACTGTAATAGTCGTGTTAACAGATAGCATGAGCATTTCTTTTGTTTTCAAATTAGTTACTTTTTCTTTTTGTTCTTCTCCTAAAACTTCTTTGAAAAGTTCTATCTTTATTTTTACTTTTGAAGTGATCTCAGGTAATTTTCCTATGGTCGAAACTACTGAACCAGTGAGAGAATCTGTTTTTGTCATGAAAGGATCTAATTCTGTTTCTATTGAAATACTTGCTCCGGGAAGAATTTCATTTACTAGAGAGTTTCCCTTGTGAAGGGAAATAATTTTTGTGGTAATGGGTTCATATGAATATTGATTATTTTTTTTAACAGTTCTTCCGGGTTTTATTTCAATTTTTTCTCCTACTTCTAATTTTCCTTGTTTTAAGATGCCTCCCAAAACTCCTCCGTGAAGATTCTTAATTTCTGTTCCAGGTTTATTTATATCAAAACTTCTGGCAATTAAGAAAATTGGATCTTTTGTTTCGTCTCTTTCTGGAATCGGAATTTCGCTTAATGCTTCTAAAAGTTTGTCTATGTTTACGTTTTGCTGTGCAGAAATTGGAATTATTGGTGCATTTTCAGCGATAGTTCCCTTTACAAATTCTTTAATTTTTTTGTAATTTTCTATAACCTTCTCTCTTGAGACTAAATCAATTTTATTTTGGACAATAATAATATTTTTTATTTTTTTTGCTTGAAGTGCCATAAAGTGTTCTTTTGTTTGAGGTTTTATTCCCTCATTTGCAGCTATGACCAATATCGCAGAGTCAATTATTGCTGCTCCAGAAAGCATTGTTGCCATGAGCATTTCATGCCCAGGGGCGTCGATGAAAGAAACATAACGAATTGGTTTTCCTTTGTCTGTTGTGTATTTATCTCCGTCTTGGTGTATTATTAATTCCGCATATCCCAATTTAATTGTAATTCCACGTTTTAATTCTTCAGAATGCGTATCTGTAAACTTTCCAGTTAGTCTTGATAAAAGGGTAGTCTTTCCGTGATCTATGTGCCCAACAACTCCCACATTTATTTCTGGCAATTCATTTGTCATTAAAAATTTAGAAAAAGTAAGTTAAAAAAGGTTACGGGAATTATTTTGATACTTCTGATTCAATTGAAGTGATTTTATCTGGGAATAAAAATCCAATCTTGTGTTTTTCAAGAGTCACTTTATATTTTTTTTGCATTTCTAAAGTGTCCAAATTCAAACTTTCTGGGTAGTTCCAAATCTTATACGCTGGATCTTTTCCTTCTCTTAATTCAATTTTATTCTCATCAAAAATAATTACATTTCTTCCTTCTGTTTTTGAAGGATACCATCCTTGATATTTTAAGGAAAGTGTTTCTATTTTTTCTATTTGAGATCCAGTAATGATTGTTCCAACTATTGAGATTGGAAGTATAACTCTTTTTACAATTTTTTTCAAAAGTTCCGATCTTTCTGGTTGAATTTTTGGATTAGTCTGTAAGGGTTTTCCAATTATGCTATCATTTTCTCTATAAGGAATGTTATATTTATCGTTTGTCATAATTTATTTAGAAATATTTGATATATAAATCTTTCTATTCTGTTGTGTCTAATGAATAGTAACAATTACTCAGCTTTTGAAGTTTCAATTGTGGGAGCAAAAACTTCAGAAAGGGGTTTTTTACCGACGGTTAAAACTTTTAAATTAATTTGGACAACTGCTTCAGAGATTACTCTTCCTCTTACGGTTTTTCTTAATCTAAGTCCTCTTGGTTTTTTATCGGTTGCAGGTTTTTTTCCTTCTCTACGAGGTTTTTTGTGCATACCCTTTCCATATTTTAATAAAACTCCTTTAAGAATTTGACCTGGAACTTCTTTTAATAAAGGAAAACCTGCAGAATCAGAAGCGCCCGTTATTTCAAATTCGTATCCTTCAAGATCGCCCTTTATCTCTTTTCCATTTATTTTGTTTCCAATTTCTTTATCGATTAATCCCGGAGCGCTTGCTTCTAATTTGTATGTTTTGCCAGACTTTTCACCGATATTAATTTTGAATGCCATGAATTATTTTATAGAAGTTCATTTATAAAGATTTTGATAAGGAGATTTGGAAAATCTTATTAAGTTTAACTTCTTGTTTTTAAGATGGATAGGTATAAAACTCTCAACCCGATAAAATTTTATTGTTCTGGTTGTGGAGGAGAGTTAGAAGATCTTTCAAAAGATAATCGAGTTATTCAAAATTTGAGACGTAGTCTTTTGACTGGAAAGTTTTATCACGGAATTCTTTGTGAATTTCTTGATTCTGGCTTGGATAATATGAAATTTTTTTCTTCAAAGAGTGAGAAAGTGAGTTATAAAGATTTGGAAAAATTAGTGAAAAAGTAATCCAAAAGTTTATATACACCTTTTCATTTCTCTTTGTAATAGATAGAATATTTCTAGTTTCATGCAAAGCTTTTTAATTAGATAAGTATATTTTAGTCTGTAAGATTAGATAATGAAAGATAAAAAAAACAAAGGAAAACAAAATAATAATTTTAGAAAACCTGTAACAAAATCGTTTAGTAGATCAGAGCCGAAAAAAGTTTCTATAGAAAATGTAGATTTGAACTCTAAAGGAGATGTTATAATAATTGGAATTATCAATCGAATTGTTCAAACTGGAGGACCAACTGTTTTTGTGGTTAGTGATGGAACAGGCAACCTTTCATTAAAGGGATTTATAGGTCCAGGACTTAGGGCTTATCCAGATATTGTAGAAGGAGACTCCATAAATGCAGTTGTTTCAATTGGGGAATTTCAAGGTGAAATCGAAGGAGAAATTAAATTCGTAAAAAAGTTAAATGATTATGAACATAAAGAATTTTTAAGAGAATTGAAAATTCTAGAAAAAGAAAGAGCAAAAGTAACGCCTCCTGAATTTTTAGTGAAAAGTCAAATTTTGGAAAAATTAAGGTCGAGATTTATAGAAGCTGCAACACAGGTTAGACTTGCGATAATTCAAGATAGACCAATAATTGTAAGACATCATAATGATGCAGATGGATATTCTTCTGGGTTTTCACTTGAAAGAGCAATACTTCCTTTAATTGTAAAACAACATAGTTCTGTTAAAGCGCCTTGGGAATTTTTCTTGAGAGCTCCAAGTCAAGCTCCGTTCTATGAGATTGATGATTCTATAAGAGACATGGCAAATTCGTTGAGAAACGTCGCAAAGTTTTCAAATAAAATGCCCTTGATTATAATCGCAGACAATGGTTCTAGTCTAGAAGATCTTATGGCAATAAAGCAAGGAAAAGTTCATGGGGCTGATTTCATTGTAGTAGATCATCACGGTTTCAATAAAGATGTTATAAGTGAAGAAGTTTTAGTTCATATTAATCCATTTTTAGTTGGGGAAGATGGAGCTCATTTTTCAGCTGGAATGCTTTGTAGTGAATTTGCAAGATTCATAAATCCAAATGTTGAGAATATTGCTCAAATTCCGGCTATGGCAGGATTTGCCGATAGAATTGATCTTGGAAATCCTAAAGTAATGAGCGAATATTTAAAAATTGCAGAAAAGGAAGGTTATTCTAAAGAGCTTCTTTCAGATATTGCATTGGTGATTGATTATGTTTCTTCAAAAGTTAGATTCATGGAAGTTCGTGAATATATAGAAGTTTTATTTGGAGAACCTCGAGCAAGGCAAAAAGAACTTGTTAGTTTAATGGCCCCCTATATTCGTGATTTGGACAGAAAAGGTCTTGAAATTGGAAAGAGTAATGCAAAGCAAGAAAAAATTGGAAAGGTTACAATTCAAACAATTGAAATTGAACAAACTTTCCCAGGATTTGGTTTTTTCCCTAAACCAGGAAGAGCAGTGGGATTAATACATGATGATTACCAAACTGAAAAAAAAGTTACAAGTTTAGTTACTGCGGGGATAATGAATACTGCAATCACATTAAGAGCAACTGATGAAGCTAATTTTTCAGTTCATGAATTTATTAATTTTTTAAATAAGAAATTACCCGAGGCTTTTACTAATGGTGGAGGTCATAAAAATGCTGGTTCAATTAATTTTCTCCCTTACAAAAAAAATGAAGTGGTTAGTTTACTTAAAGATTTCATAAAAGGAAGATCATTATGAAACGGAATGACGAAAAATATAATAAATTTTTAAAAAAGTTTGAAAGAAAAAAGATAAAATATTTAATGGTTCTTGGAGGAAGTTTAAGTGAAGATGCAAAAAATTTTGATGAATCAAGTTATTTAGAAACAATCAAAAAGAAAGTTCCCGAGTACAATGAAATAAATTCTAAAAATAATGAATTGGTTTCGGCATTTATAGAAGGAGATTTTATTTATGGAGAGATGCGATATTCAATAAAGCCACTCTTTTGTAGAATTCTTGAAAATATCCGGGACAAATCAAGGTCAAATTTGGTGAATATTTCTTCAGATCTTGTTTATCATTTTTTAACTAAGTAGAAATCTCCATTTTTCAAAATGGAGTAATTCGATAAAAAACTATTTCT
>PCVV01000002.1 GCA_002762735.1 Candidatus Pacearchaeota archaeon CG11_big_fil_rev_8_21_14_0_20_30_13 | reverse complement strand
GTTATATGTTTTTGTTCACTTTCTGGATATGCCCAATTTATATTTGGATGAAGAGAAGTATAAAATATATTCATTTCAATCTCAAAATCATAAGGATTGTAGATTTTAAATGAAGGTCGGGGATTACATCCTTCAATATTCATATATTCACTAACAAAATCTTTTAATTCTAAAGGTTCACCAAAATAATCTCCGTCAGAATTATATATCCAAGTTCCAAATTCTGTATATTTCTCTGTTTCAGTATACTGACAATTTAAAGCCAAAACCGAATTTATAAGAAATAAACCTACAAAGAAAAATAATAATTGTTTTTTCATTTTTCAATAGCCTCATCTTTTATTTTATTTAGAACTTCTTTTCTTGCTTCTTCAATATCCTTTGGAATTTTTGAAAACCCCGTAAATTCTCTGAAATCTCTTTCATCTATTACAAGCCCAATATAATCTTTAACAGCTTCTTTTGACATTGCATCTTTTTCTTCATTAACGAAATCTGCAAGTGCTCTTTTTATCCAAGACATTTTATCAACGCCTTCGCTCTTTGAAAGATATTCGATATCTTTTAATAAATCAGAATCTATTCTCAAACCTAATTGAATTGTTTTCTTTTCTTCCCTTACCATATGGTATTAAATGATAACAATTAGTATTTAAATCTTTCTGAGGGTGCCAAACTTCTTTTTAGAAAACACAAAAATATATAAACTTCGACGTATTTTAAGTAATAACAAAACATTCCGAATATAAAAATATTGAGGAAATGTTGTGCTTCTGATGGCGACCCGATCGGGGCGTTTCACCTAAAAGATTTTTTTATGGATGTGCTACTTTCGTTTAAGTTTAAATATATCCAGATCCTTATAAAATTCTGAGGGATGGAAAACTAAAAAGAAATAGAGTTGCATTTTGTTTAGCAATGGTTTCTTCACTGTTTCTATTTATTTCTGGGACTAATGGATTCTCTAACTGGGTTAAAATTCGAAATATAGTTGCGAATTATGTAAATTTTCCAGGGATGGATGATCTATTCGTTCCCATACTTATTGTTGCTTCTCTGGGGGCATTTTCAGTTTTTGCAGGGGGTATTCTGGCTTTAAAGAAAAAGAGATTGTCTGGAAGAATTCTTATTTTATTGGGTTCTGGTGCGGGATTAATCGGTTTTGTTTTTAATTTATTAGTTTCAATTGCCATCCCCAATTTATCATTATCTCCCTATTTATCATTTTCTTCATTAGGAGTTGTGTTTGCGCTATTGGCTCAGATTTTTCTAAGGAAAAAGGACAACAAGAAATAAATTAAGAAAAACTTTTCTTTTGATTAAAGCATATTACAAAAAAGGATTTTTTATTTTAATTTTATAGGCTTCGGCATCTCCCACGCCAACATATAAGTTTATTGTTCCATCATTATTAATTTCAGAACCTCCAGGAAAGATGACGTTCACTAATTTTTCATTTTTTGATTCTCCCTGCGGAAGTTGCCCTCTTTTCAAAATTATTTTTATTTTAGAATGTTTCATATTTTTAGGATTAATTGTAAAAACCATGGGATAATAGTATAATGAATTATTTTTATCTCGTTTTGCAATATGTCCCAGAACACCAATTTTTTTATTATCCAATAATTGAATTTCATTTGTTCCTCCCCATTCTGATTTAGAGAAATTTATTAATAGTGGGGCGTCATAAATTTCTTTTTTATTTAATTCGTTTAAGGAGTTTATTACCAAAAAACTAATTTTTCCTAAACCTGCTTTTCCCCCCTGAGGTCTTAAGAGTACAAGAATTCTTTTATCCAATAATTGGATAAACCTTATATCTTTCATTCCCCATGGGCCTTCAAAAAAACGTTTTAAATTCCAAGGATTTATTCCTTCGTAAAGAATAGTCCTGTAATCTAATTTATTTTCATAATTATTTTTGATAACTTCCACACATCCCAAAATAAATTTACTATCTATTTTGGATATGAAAGGGTCTTCAGAATTTTCTAAAGGAATAAATTTCTCGTCTGGAATCCAAGAATCATTGAATTTTTTGAATAAAAAAACTTTTGAAAGTTCAGAATTATCTCTTGGTTCAACTCTTCCAAATAAAAATTCATTTTGACCAAGTATAAATCTTTTACTTATGTTATAAACATCTTTTTTACCTAGGCCAGAAAATTTTAATTTTTCTAATTCTTTTATTTCAAAATTTGAAAATTCTTCTAAAATTTTATCTACCTTTTTCATGATAGCTCAGCATTTTTCATTTTAAAATTAAATATCAATTTATTTTAAGCTTAAGCAGATTTGATTGTATGAGCTATAACCGAAATTATGAATAGGATTATGAAAATTACTGCTAACCATTTTGCTATTGCAAATGAAACCCCAGAAATAATTCCAAATCCAAATAGACCTGTAACTATCGCGATAAATAAAAAGATTAATGGCCAAACTAACCAATTTGTTACATTTTCTTTATTTTCTATTCTGTTCATGAAAAATCAAGTAATCTCAAGTATATAGACATATGTCACAATGATTTTAGATTTTTAACGATCTTTTGAGAAAAAGAATTTGATTAAATATTTGAGGGGATCTTTAGTTAACTTCTATAAAGAATAAATTGTTTCTTTTGGGATGGAAAAGAAGGGGTTTGTTTATCTTCTTGAATGTCAGGATGGTTCATTTTATACTGGTGTGACTAATGATGTTGAGGCGAGAATGAAAGCACACGCTACTGGAAAAGGTAGTAAGTATGTTTACAAAAAAGGATTCAAAGAACTTCTTAGAACTAAAGAATGTAAGGATAAATCCGAAGCATGTAAATGCGAATATGAGATAAAGCAATTGTCTCGAAAAGAGAAGCTAGGGTGGTTTGATTAGGGTGAAATTCTTAACCAACCAATTTATAAACTGTCATTTTGATAATTCTTATGTAACAAACATGTTAGTAAGTCTTGAGCAGTAAAAATGTTTCGAACGACTTACGCTCAAGAAATATTTCTTGAAGATTTTTTTGTTAAGTGTCATTTATTGACCAAAAAGTAAAATGGAAAAGTTTACTAAGTTAGGATTAAGTAAAGAATTAACGGACGTGTTGAAACAACTTGGATTCAAGGAACCATCCGAGATCCAGGAGAAAGCAATACCTTTAGCATTAGCTGGAAAAGATATCATCGGCGGTTCTGAGACTGGAAGCGGAAAAACTTTGGCATTTGCATCTGCAATAATTGAAAACTTAAAACCAAGTAAAGAAATTCAAGCATTAATTTTGACTCCTACAAGAGAACTCGCAGAACAAGTTGCAACTTCAATAAGAAACTTTGGGAAAAATAAAAAATTGAATGTGTTAGCAATTTATGGGGGAGTAAATATCGAATCTCAGATTAGAAAGATTCCTTCAACGGATATTCTTGTAGGAACTCCTGGAAGAATTATAGATCATTTAAATAGGAGAACTCTAAAATTAAGTGAGGTCAAATTCCTTGTTCTTGATGAAGTTGACAGAATGTTTGATATGGGTTTCAGTAGAGATGTTGAAAAAATAATCAAAGAGTGCCCTTCCAAGAGACAAACTATGCTGTTCTCTGCTACAATCTCTCAGAGTATTGATTACCTTGCAAAAAAATATACTATTCACCCTGTCGAAATCTCTTTAAAATCTTATGTTGATTCTTCAAAATTAACGCAAGTTTATTATGATGTTCCTGATCATCAAAAATTTTCTTTATTAGTTACTTTGTTGAAAAAAGAAAATGCCGATCTGGTAATGGTTTTTTGTAATACTCGAAGAAATGTTGATTTTGTTGCTGAAAATTTAAGTAGGGCAGGAATTCATGCAAAAGCAATTCATGGGGGAATTGAACAAAAAAAGAGAATAAGAGTTCTTGAGGAATTTCACAGCAAGGGCTTTGGAGTTTTGATTTGTACTGATGTTGCAGCTAGAGGATTGGACATCAAAGGAGTAAGTCACGTTTACAATTACGATACTCCTGCTGAAGCTAAAGATTATGTTCATAGAATTGGAAGAACTGCAAGAGCAGGAAAAGAAGGGAAAGCAATTACAATTCTTGCTAGTAGAGATTATGAAAATTTTGGAAATTTGATGAAATCAAAAGAGATTATGATTGTTCCTGAAGAATTGCCCGAAATTGAAACGGTTAGAATAAAAACTGATTCAGGAAAAAGTAGTGGTCGGTTTAGTAGAAGTCCCGGAAGAAAACAGTTTGGTAGTTCATTAAGAAGAGAGAGTGGAGGAAGAAGTTCATCTAGAGCTTCACACAGTCGAGGTCCAACTTCAAGAAGAAGTAGCTCTCAAGGTAGAAGTAATTCTAGAAGTTCTAGTAGATACAGATAAAATTCTTTTTAAACCAACTTTTTGTTGGTACATTCAAAAAATAAACTACAAAAGTAAAATAAAAAATATAATGATTATTAAGATAATTTAATATCTTCTTGGTCTTTGGTCGAAATCTCTTCTTGGCGGTCTTCTAGGTCTTTCTGATTCATCCATTGGCTTTGCTTCGGATACTTTCAAATTTCTTCCTTCAAAATCTTTCTCGTTCAAAGCATCGATTGCTTTCTTTGCAGATTCATCATTTGAAAAAGTCACGAATCCAAATCCTTTAGATCTTCTAGAGAATTTGTCCACAATAACATTTGCTTCTTCAACTTCTCCGAATTCTGAAAATACTTTTTTCAAAGCTTCTTCAGTCACACTAAAAGGTAGGTTTCCTACGTATAATTTCATTGTCTTGTCCTCCCTTGTCCTAACATCATTTAACAAATTTTAGAGGCTTTTTAACGCTTTGTATTTATTTTAAGGTAGGAATTTTATCTTATTTTTCTAAAATTTTTTTTATTTGATTTCTGTTTTTGAGATAATTTTATAAGGTTGTAATCTTTTTAGAAAATATGAAAAAATTAGGTGTTTTATTCATATCAGTTATTTTGCTTTTTAGTATCATAGGATTTGCTTATGCAGATAACGAAGACAAGAATGGTACTGGATCAAATGATGATAATCAAGAAGGAATAAATGACTCTGAAGAAGTTGAATTGAACTCTTCTCTAGAAATTGATTCTCAAGACCAAGATAGGGAGATGGAAAGGAATGAAATGCAGATAGAAGATAATCAATCCGAATTTGAAAATCAAACACATTATCAATTTATAGGTGAAGATGGGAAAAAGTATGAGATTGAAACTAGGACAAAAGTTAAAATGAAAAATGGAGAAGTTCAGGAAAATGAGCATGAATTTAATTTTAACGGATATACAATTTCTTCTAAGTTTAAAATTAGTGTTGAGAACAAGGGGAATGAAAGCAGATTAAGGGTTGATTTATCAAATGGAATGGAAAAAGAAATAAAAGTTCTGCCCAATGTTGCTTCACAAACTGCAATTGATGTTTTTGAAAATAAGAATATTACTGTTGTTCTAAAAGAAGTTGGTGAAGGAGCTAATTCAAGCGTTGTTTATGAAGCTGAAAGCGATAAATTAGTTAAGATTTTGGGTTTATTCAAGGTCACTGCGAAGTTGAAAGCAGTTATAAATTCAGAAAATGGAGAAATTAAAAATTTTGAGAAACCTTGGTGGTATTCCTTAGCTTCGAATGTTCAAGAAGAAATTTAAAATTTATTCTATTAACCCTTACTAAAGTTATTTTGTAACTTCTATATTCTTATAAATTACATTTGTTTTGTCTGGATATGAAAGTAAAAGTAAAAAAGCAAAATGAGGATGGAATTGTAAGATTAGAAAGTTCTGGATCTTTAAAAGAGATTCTCATAAATGAGGATTTTCTTAATCCAAATGATGAATCTATTGCAATTTGTTTTAGGGGAAAGAATAGTTCTGGAATGATTGAACTTGCTCCAAAAGAGTTTGAAATTTTAGCAAAAGAAATTGAAAAGAAGAAGCATCTTTTCAAAGAATTCAAAGTCATGAAATTTAAAAAATAGATTATCTCTTTTTAGAATATTTACTGTCAAAGTGTTTCTTTAATTTTTTTGAATAATTAAAAGCAATTCCAACAACGATTATTATAAAAAATGATGCAATTGTTAAGCTTTCAAAATAGTCCAATATCCATTTGAATCCTTTGCCACTTAAATATCCTGCTCCCCAAGAAACAACTGTCCAAAAAAGTGCCATTAAAAGATTTAAATTGAAATATTTTCCGAAGGGAACCCCTTTTTCTCCAAGATATATATTAATAATAAATTTTGCTCCGGTAATAAACTTGCAATAAAATAATGCAACTATAAGATTGTTTCCCGTTAAAAAATTTATTGTTGAATTTGTTTTTCTTAAAATTTTCCCACCGATCTTAGTGTTTTTTATCTCTTCAAAATATTTACTGGTCCCTATGAAATAAAAAAGGCAATCGGCGATTATTAGGCCTATAAATGTAAAAATGATTGGTTCAAAAAAGGAAATTTCTCCTTGGGCATAAAGGAATCCCACGAAAATCATAAATGAATCTCCAAAAAATCCTCCAAGAAGAGCGTACCACAAGGGAGAGAAACTGGACATTAATTCATAATCTAATAAGGCCATTCTTTTTTAAAAAGAAGATGAAACCATATAAATCTTGCTTTTTTATTTTAAGGGACGTTCTAAATAAATGGTTCCGGTTAATTTTTCTAAAATAGTGTAATTTTTCTCTCTTTCCTGGAGATTTCCAACATATTGTTCTATCTTTCTTTCCTTATTCACATCTTGCCATCCAAGTTTGAAGTCAATCTCTGCAGTATCGACTACCTCGTATTCAGCCTGAGTTAACAACTTTTCAATTCCTCTCTCTTTAAGATAATTTTTAGTATGATTCCAAAGATACACTAAATTTCTTTCACATGAAAAAGGAATTTTTTTGTTTCTTTTTATTTTAAAATATTTTGATAATCTCGTTTTTGCTTTTTCATATACTAATCTTAAAGGTTCTGAACTAGAAGGTAAATCCGATTTTAGGTTCCTCATTTCTTGTACATAGAAATTATTCTTCCCTTCTGGATTTCCTAACAAAAAGCTTCCCAAGTTTCCTTCTTTGTCATAAAAACAGAACTTATACTGTTCAATAAGCCAATTATTATTTACAAAAGAGTTATTTGTTTTTTTTACTTTGATCTTCCCAGAAGGAAGTTCTGTTTCGTCAATTGTATTAAATTTTCTTTTTCCAAATGGCAAAACTATCTTTTTAATTCCAAAACCTGTTTTTAGAATAAAGTTCATAAAGTCTTGTCTTGAGAGTTTTATTTAAACTTTATGGTGACACTCTTTTTTAGAATTTTTGGCCAATTTCTTTTTGGTTCTGGTTAAGAACAATGCAGTTATTGCAAAGATTGTTCCTCCAATAAAATTAAGAAGCATATCATAGATTGTATCCTCATAAGAAGACACCATTTCTATTGGTTTAAATGCTTGTTCTCCAGCAATATGTACTCCTGCTAAAATTAAATGAAACCAGTTGTCTGCAAAATATTCTGTTATTTCCCAAATTAATTCAATGGATAATACAATGGTAAATGAGAAT
>PCVV01000049.1:199-7676 GCA_002762735.1 Candidatus Pacearchaeota archaeon CG11_big_fil_rev_8_21_14_0_20_30_13 | reverse complement strand
TATGTGAAGAACCAAAGTGAACATCACTCAACTTATGGAAACTCCACACTTTAGTGTGGAGGGGAGGTCATATAATTTAGAAGAAAAAATTTCTGTTTTGACATCTGAAGAAAGAGATAAGGAGTTGAAAGGAACAGTTCACAATACGGATCTCGAAGAAGCAGATATTTGTTACAAGATAGAAGAAAAACAAAAATTTGTTAAATCAATTCTTGACTTTATGGAAATGAGGGGATCTGCATCAAAAGAATTTGGACCTGATTGGTTTGAAGATTCAAAATTAACCAGTGAAAGATATAATTTGATCCTTGAAAAATTAGTTTTTTCTTCGGACAAAGAAGATAATCTCAAAAGATTTGTTTCACTTTTTCCTTTTGCTAGTTGGGAAATCTTTGACTGGCAGAAACTTAACTCATTTAGATAAAACATTTAAATAACTATTTAGCATTTTTAGTTTATGAAAAGAAGTGATAAAGACTCAGCATTAATTGAACTTAAAGATGTTTTCAAATATTATTACATGGGCGAGAATATCGTGAAAGCAGTTGATGGAATTTCTTTGAAAGTAAAAGAAGGTGAATTTGTTGCAATTATGGGGCCGTCAGGTTCAGGAAAATCAACTTCTATGAATCTTGTCGGAAGTTTAGATGTTCCAACTAAAGGCCATATTTTTTTAGATGGGGAAGACATTTCAACTTTTTCAGAGTCCGATCTTGCTCAACTTAGAGGACAAAAAATTGGATTTATTTTCCAATCTTTTAATCTGATTTCAAATTTGACTGCTAAAGAAAATGTCATGCTTCCAATGACTTTTCAAAATATTCCTTTGGAAGATAGAGAAATAAAAGCTGAAGAACTTCTTACTTTGGTTGATTTAGGAAATAGAATGGATCACTATCCTAATGAACTTTCTGGAGGCCAAAAGCAGAGAGTTGCAATTGCAAGAAGTTTGGCAAATGATCCGGAGGTAATTCTTGCTGATGAACCAACTGGAAATCTTGATACTAAAACAGGGGATATTGTAATGCATTTTTTGGATAAACTCCACAAGCAAGGAAAAACAATAATTATGATTACTCACGAGCCTGAACTGGCTGAACATCATGCAGAAGTTGTATATTGGCTTAGAGATGGGAAACTTGAACGGATTATAAAGAAGAAATTTGGTAAAAAGCATGTTGATGGTGAATTGAAAAAGTTAGTTCCTGGATGGAAGTAAGATCTTATTTTCTAATAAGAAAAGTTTTAAAAATTCAAATAGTTACTATTTTGTTATGACAGAAGGATCTCAAGCGGTGCAAGAAATAGCTCCTTTTTCAATAGTTCCTTGGATGTATGAAAAAGAACTTGATAAAAAATATGGAGTAGAAATTGAAAAATTAGAAAATGGAATAGAAACAGGATTAATTAGAACATTTGAAAGGAATATTCCCTTTAATGGGGGTTATTATAATCCTATTTCAGAAATAAATAAAAAAATTTTAAAAAAATATAAATCTATTCCTGGATTTTGCTCTATGAAAATAAAAAATAAGAAAGATCTTGAAAAACATATAAAAAATCTTCATGAACTTAGCTATAATCATTATCTTTTAAAATTGGAACAAGAATTTGGATTTCCTTCTTATTGTTGTTATACTTCTTCAATAGATCTTTTTTTTAGTTTGTTAAAAAGGGGATATCCAAATTCTTCAATTTTTGGAAATTGGAAGGGGAATCATGCATATTTGGGATTACCTTTTTTATTAGATTCTACTCAACAGCGAGGATTTTTAATTATTGATTCTACTTCCGACCAATTATTTCATAATAAAAAGGTTGCTCCAAAAAATAATATTTTTGTATCTCTTGGAGAGGAATGGATATATGAAACTGATTGGGGAAACGGCAAAAATTTGTATCCAAGTAAAGAGGATGATTCTGCTTTTTCAAACTTGCATACATTAAGAGAAGTTCCGAATAGTTTTGTTCATGAATCTAAGGATCTTGAGAGATTTTTTAAAGAAGTTTTTGAAAATCCGGTTGAGATAAATCCCACTTTTTTCTAAACTTGAAATAACAATCAAATTTATAACTTAATATTCATTTTATGTTTTAAGGTGAAAAATGATTCGCGGCGCTTTTATTTTGTCTTTGAAAAATTTGAGGCATAGAGGACTTCGTTCGTGGTTAACCTTGTTAGGAATATTTATTGGAGTTGCAGCGGTTGTTTCATTAATCTCTTTAGGTAATGGGTTACAAGCTGCAGTTGCAGGTCAATTTGGGATTAGTAATACTGAACTTTTGACTGTTCAGGCGGGAGGAGTTTCTGGAATGGGTCCTCCTGGGACAGGAGTAGTTGAGCCTTTAACAACAAAAGAGCTAGATGCAATAAAAAAATTAAGCAGCGTTAAACGAGCAATTGGAAGGAATATTGTTTCTGGAAAACTTGAATACAATAAAAAAGCAATTTTTGGATATGCAACAAATATTCCATCAGGAGAGAATAGAAAATTTATATATAATCAAATTGAGGCAAAGACAATCTCTGGTCGACTTTTGAAAGATGGAGATGTGGGAAAGGTTATGTTGGGTTACAATTTTTATACTGATTCTGTTGGACTTGAAAAAGTTGTAAGAGTTGGAAATATAGTTGTGATTCAAAATAAAACATTTCAAGTAATTGGAATATTAGAAAAAAAAGGAAGTTTTGTTTTTGATAGTGTAGTCTATATGAATGAACAAGATCTTGATCAAATTAGTAATTATGGGAATAAAGTGGATATAATTGCGGTTCAAGCAATTAGTAAGGATTCAATTAAAAAAACAAAAGAAGATGTAGAAAAAACATTGAGAAGAATAAGAAATGTAAAAGTTGGTGAAGAAAATTTTCAAGTTTCTACTCCCGAGGCTTCTTTAGAATTAATAAATCAAGTTCTGGAGGGGGTGAAAATTTTTATTGTTATTGTAGCTTCAATTTCAATCTTTATTGGATCATTGGGAATAGTAAATACAATGACTACGTCAGTTCTCGAGAGAAAAAAAGATATTGGAATAATGAAATCTATTGGTGCAACAAATAACCAAATATTTTTGCAATTTTTTATTGAATCAAGTCTTCTTGGTCTTGTAGGGGGATTAATTGGGGCTTTATTCGGAGAACTTATAGGAATTTTTGGAACCATTGGAATAAATAGTTTCATAAATGGAAATTTGCCAATTACATTAAATTTTGGTTTATTTCTCAGTGCTCTTTTAGGAAGTTTTTTGATTGGAGGAATTGCTGGCATTGTTCCTGCTCTTAGTGCTGCAAAACAAAATTCTGTGGAGGCTTTACGAGAATGAAAATAAAAATAAAACTTTATGATAAAAAATATTTTCTTAAGTATATCTATAATTTACTAAATTTTAAAACTTTGAAGAGTATGGGAATTTTTAATAAAAGATTTGTTAATAATTTTTTTAAAAACATTTTCTTGCGAAAAAAAGATAAAAAAGAGTCATATCTTTTTATGATTTTGTCTGATGGAAAAATAGTTGGGGGTTTGGACTTGACTCAACTTTCAGGAAGGAATTTTAATGTTGGTGCATTTATTTTCAAGGAATACCGTAATCAAGGAATTGCTGAAAAAGCAATTAGAAAATTATTTGTTTTTGCAAAAAAGAAAAAAGTTAAAAAAATTTCTGGGATAAATGATCTAAATAATTTGGCTTCGATAAAACTTGTTATAAAATTAGGTTATAAAAAAATTAAAGAAGAAAAAGGTGAAATTTTTTGGGAGAAAATTTTAAAATGATAAAGGCAATTATTTTTGATATTGGAGAAGTTTTGTTGATTGAAAAAAATAGAAAAATTGAAAATAAGTTAGTTAAAAAATTTAGTTTAAATAGAGATAGATTTAGAGAAACAAAATTTAAATATTTGAACAAATCTCTGATTAGAAAGAAAGAAGATTTCTGGTTTGAAAAAAAAATTGCTAAAAAATTTGAATTAGACCCCAAGGAGTTTATTAATCATTGGCAGGAATTAAAGAAAAGAAATTTTAAGATTAATAAAGAGATATTGGAAATAATACAAAAACTTGATAAAAAAAGATATTTAATCTGGAGTTTAACAGATGTTAACTACTCTCATGATCTGATAAGAAAAAGTTTAGGAGTGTATGATTTTTTCAAATCAAATATAAAATCTATTAATTTAAATACAAGAAAACCTTTGAAAAAGATATATAAGATACTTTTGAAAAAATTGGGACATAAACCAGAAGAAATTGTTTTTATTGATGATATGAAAATTAACTTAGAGGTCCCAAAAAATTTTGGTGTGAAAACTATTCTTTTTAAAAATGCTGCACAATTAAAAAAAGATTTGAATAAATTTGGGGTGAAAATATGATAAATCTGGAATCAGTAAAATACTCTTTAAGAAATTTAAGACATAGAAAAGGGAGAAGCTTTCTAACCGTGTTTTCAATCCTTGTCGGAATAACTACTATCTTTATTTTTATTAGTTTTGGATTAGGTCTTTATAATTACACCCAAGAGTTAACCAGTGGAGGTTCAGCTGACAAGGTTTTAATCCTAGCAAAAGGAACTGGAGCTCCTGGAATAGATGATACTTTCAAATTAACTAATGATGATTTAAAATCAATTAATCGTGCAGCGGGAGTTTACGAAGCAACAAGTCTGTATTTTCAAGTTGTTCAAGTTGAAAAAAGAGATGAAAAAAAATATACTTTTGTTACTTCTTATGATCCCAAGATTCCTTTAATATTAGATATATTTAATGCCCAAGTTGAAAAAGGAAGGCTTTTACAATCTGGAGACACAAAAAAAGTTTTACTTGGATATAATTATATGGTAGATAATAAAATTTTCAAAAAAGGATTAGATATAAATGAACAAATTACAATAAATGGAACTAACTTGAACATAGTAGGATTTTTGAAATCAGTTGGAAACCCTCAAGATGATTCAAATATTTATGTGACTAATGATTATTTTGAAAATCTTTTTCCATCTAAAGATTCTTATGCCGAAATTGTTGCAAGAGTAGACATCCGGAATATAGATTGGGTTGTTCAGAATATTGAAAGGGGATTAAGAAGTGAAAGAAACGTCAATAAAGGTGAAGAAGATTTCTACGTTCAATCATTTCAAGATTTAGTAGAGTCATATACCTCTGCTTTGAATATTATAATTGGATTTGTGATTTTAATTGCCTTAATCTCAGTTTTTGTTTCAGGAATAAATACTACAAATACTATGATTACTTCAGTTCTTGAAAGATTTAAGGAGATTGGAGTTTTGAAAGCAATTGGTGCAAGGAATAGGGAAATTTTTGGAATCTTTTTGTTTGAATCTGCTTTCCTAGGAATTTTAGCAGGAGTTCTGGGGGTTTTACTGGGGTTTCTCTTTACAAGCGTTGCTGAAAGCGTTTTAGCTAGTTTAGGATGGTCTTTCTTAGCGCCTTATTATTCATTCTGGCTTTTTTCAGGATGTATTTTATTTGCTGGAATTACCGGAGCAATTTCTGGAGTTATCCCTGCAATCAGAGCTTCAAAAATAAATACAGTTGATGCTTTGAGATATGAATAAATTTTTAGTAACCATTTTTAAAAAGTAACACATAAAAAGTTTTAAAAATAGAAAGACCATCTCTTTTTTATGAAATTAACAAAAGAATATATAACAAATTGTATTGAAGAAGTAGCACCTTTAGTTGAAGAAATAAGTGGACTGGAATGCGATTTAACTGATTTAAATTTAATAATTCTACCCAAGAATAAATTAAAAAAGATTACCCCTGGAGTTGCGTCATATAGAAGCAAGAATAATTTTTCAATAGGAAATAGATTCTTAGGAAATGAAGAATTTACCAAACTTCTTTTAGGACATGAGTTGGTTCACAGTGCACAAGACAATTCATTTCCGGAATTTTGTAATACTCTTGAAGTTGTTAATCGAATTTGGAAAGAAAACCATTCAACAGTATCTTCTTTAACAAAGCTTATTGAAGGAGATGCTAGCTTGATTGAACAAGAACTTTCAGACAAATATTTTAAAAATGCCAAAATGAATTTGTTAAGATTTCCTTTAATACCTTCTAGTTGGGTAATACCTTCAGATTATTTCTCATGGGAAGAAACTCTTAGAAAAAAATTCAATGGAAATAGAAGAGATATAAATGAACTTTACACTGCACCTATTGAGGAATTAGTTAAAATATTTGGAGAATAAAATGGTTGAGACAAAATTTGATAAAAAGAAAAAGAATCTTGAAGTGAGATTAAATCAAAAGGATTTTTCTTCTCTTATGGAAGATAGAATTATTTCTCAAATTTATGATCTTAGTCATAAAATTTATTTTAAATTAAATAAGGATGATTTATTTGAAACAGGGGTTATAGATCCCAATTCAAAAGATATTCTTGTTAATATTACTGAAGTTACTTTAGTTGGAAATACTCCTTGGGATCTTTTTTTGAATTATGAACTAGGAAATTTAAAAAATTATGATAATTCTGAAAACGTTGACATAAATGAGATAAAGATTTTTTATTCTTAATTAAAAAGATTTAAAAATAAAATTTAACTAATTGAGTTATGAAAAATGGCGTGGTGTTCGGAATTTTATTTGGATTCTTTTTTGTTTTGAGTTTAACTGGAGTTCTTGCTGATGCTTGTAATTTAAAAATTTCTCTGGTTAATCAAGATCCTTATCCTGCAGTTCAAGGAGATAGTGTTAAACTTTTGTTCCAAGTGAGTGGAGTTCAAAATCCAGAATGTAAAGGAACCATTTTTAGATTAGATCCGGAATATTCATTTTCATTTGCTGATGGAGTTGATGCAGATACAAAGATTCTTTCTGGGAGTACTTATGCTCAAAGCTACAAAAATGATTGGTTGATTCCTTATACACTTAAAGTAAATTCTGGTGCATTGGACGGAGATGCTGAAGTTCAAGTTTATTATGCGTCTGGAGTTAATACTCCTGCTACTGATATGTTTTCACAGAAATTTAGTGTGAATATTCAGGACTCGAGAGCGAACTTTGAGGTTCATGTTAAAAATTATGATTCTACTACCAGAACATTAACTTTTGAAATTTTGAATGTTGCAAAAGTTGATGTAAAAGCTTTAACTGTCGAGGTTCCAGATCAAGAAAATGTTCAGATTAAAGGAGCTAAATTTAATATTGTAGGAGATTTAGACTCTAATGAATATACCACTGCAGACTTTGAGGCAGTTCCAAAAGATGGAAACATCTCTATAGAACTTTCATATACAGATAAATCAAACGTTAGAAGAACTTTGAATAAACAAGTTCTTTATGAATCAAAATATTTCCAAGATAGATTTTCAAGTAAAAATGGAAACTTAGAAACAACTTGGATAATTATTCTTGTAATTATTGTAGGATTTGGTTATTGGTATTATAAAAGAAAAAGAAACAAAAAATTGATGGCTGAAAGAAGGAAGTTTAAGTAATTATTTT
>PCVV01000049.1:0-147 GCA_002762735.1 Candidatus Pacearchaeota archaeon CG11_big_fil_rev_8_21_14_0_20_30_13 | reverse complement strand
TTTCGGAGTATTCATAAGTTCTATTAGTTGCTTCATGGAAATAATGACCTTTATTTAATGGATATTCAATATTGAGATTTTTAAAAGACCCTTGGTTTATTGATTTTATTTCTTTTTCAATAATAGTTACTAATCCTTCAATATTAA
>PCVV01000058.1:10412-10609 GCA_002762735.1 Candidatus Pacearchaeota archaeon CG11_big_fil_rev_8_21_14_0_20_30_13 | reverse complement strand
ACTTTTGCAGCGCCTTGCTTTGATTCAATGAATTTTTTAGCATTTTCTCTATAAATTGTTATTTCATCTTCAGGAATTTCTTTTAATAATTCTTCTTCTAAAGAATTTGAAGAAATTCTTTTCAGTAATCCGTTTTTTGTTAGTCCATCATATGCTTTTACATTATTACAATTGAATATTCCAGATATAGTTCTCTT
>PCVV01000058.1:2404-10384 GCA_002762735.1 Candidatus Pacearchaeota archaeon CG11_big_fil_rev_8_21_14_0_20_30_13 | reverse complement strand
TCTAAACCCCCTCTTTGAGTTATAATTAAGTAGGGTTTATTCTTTTGGTGAACTTTATCTACTCTAAACTTTATGTCCAATCTTTTGATTTCTTCTATTTCTTCTTTATCGAATCTTCTAGGAACAATTATTACTTGAACCCCCTAATTTTGAGTTATTATCTTCTTAGTTGATTCTATAAGGAAATTAATTTCTCTTGTATTTAGGGACCCACCCAGAATAACTTTTTCTGAAGAAATTGAATATTCTTCTTTCAGTTTGGAAATTTCTTCTAAACTGAGTAATCTTCTTTTTTCAAATTTTAGGGGATCAACATAAAAGTCAAATCTTTTCATTCCACGATAGGAATCATTAAAAAAGTCTAGATTTATTGTTACATGATTTAAACTTGTTTGATCAGTTCTTCTATTAAAGATTCTAATTCTCTCAGGATCAATTCCTTCATAATTTAAATCCCTTTTCAAAATTTTTTTAGTTGAAAAATTTGGAGTTTGATCATTATCTAAGAAAATATTGATTTTTGCTTGAGGCAGTTCTTTTTTTATTTCTCTTATTAAGTAAGGAGCTTATTTTACTGTACCAAGGTGGTTTGCTTTAATGTTTACGATTTCTTTCATAATTTTCATGACCTTTTTTAATATTTAAAATTTTCTATCTTTGTCATTTTAGAATCATCACACTCTAAGGAGAATCTCTAAAAAAAGTCTTTGAAATAATCTTATAAACTTCCCATTTCTGTATTTTTTATGAACTTTCAATTTTATTACGAAAAATTAGCATATTCCCAAGCGTACAAAGATTTTATGGAAAAAAATCCAAAGGCTTACCTTTGTAGTTGTTTATTTATTTTAGATAGAGAGCATTCCGGAAAGGATAATAAAATTCATTTTGATTTTTGGCTTCCTGAAAAAAAGAAAATGGCTTCATTTAGAGTAGATGGAAAAGTTGAATTCATGGATGTTGAGCATTTCGAAAAAAAAGTTTTTGAGAAAGTTTCGACAGATTATACTTTTGATATTGAACATTTTGAAGAAATGATATTTAAGAAAATGAGCGAAGAAAAGGTTAATGGCAGAATTCAAAAACTTCTTTTTAGTTTGCAAAGACTCGATGGAAAGGATTTCTTGATTATGACGGGATTTCTAAGTAATTTAGGATTGTTAAAAGCTAATATTTCTTTAGAGGAAGATAAAATTATACTCTTTGAAAAGAAAAGTTTTTTTGATATGATGCGAGTCGTTAAAAAGAAAGATCTTCCAAAAAAAGATTAATCCTTGGATAATTTTTTGATTAGTTCTCCAAGTTCAGATTCTTCTATGACTTCTTAAATGGCATATGAAACTGCAATGGTCTTTAATCCTTTTTTTTTCATCCTTAGAGTAATCTTCCGGATTACAAGACAAAAGAAATATTTCTAGATTAGGATGGTTTCTTGGAATTTGATTAAGGTACCCTTCTTGTCTTTTTATTCCTCCATGTAGAAGTAAAATTTGGTAATTGTTTAAAGATCCAAATTTTTCATTAAATCTTTCAAGATTTTCCTCAATATCTACTTTAAATTTTAATCCATTTTTTGAAAGATATTCTTCTAATTCTTGTTTATGAAGTCCTGGCTCATTTCCATAATATCAATCAATCCATGCAATTTTCATAGAATCGTTTTAATTGTAGTGTTTATAAAAATTTTCTCAAATTAACTTTTTTCCGGGTGACAAACTTTACATGGTTTGTATCCTCTAAGTTTGAAATAATTTTTATCTTCTTCTTCAATGAGATATTCAGGTTTTATTGCTCTTGAAAATCTGCAAGTTCGTAGGTGATATCTTTGATTATACTTTGAGCCTAGATATTTAGATTTTTTTATTATTGGTTTTTCTTTTTCGACAATTTTTTCTTTGATAACTGGTTTTTCAACTTCTTTTATTACATTTCTATCACGATAGTGGATTACATCTCTAAAGATGGGTTTTTCAACAATTCTTTCTTTTTCTATAATTTCTGGTTCTGGAGTATGCAAGTTTGTTCTTCTTTTTTTTGGGTATAAAAATGCAATTAGAGAAATGAAATAAACAATTCCAACTACGATTATCAAAGTTTGTTGATTTAGGTTGGTCATTTTGAATGAATCAATTGCTCCCAAAATAAATAGTCCTGCTGCAAGTCCGAGTAAAAAAATTATAAGAATATTTATTGGTTCTATTTTTCTTTCTTCAATATAACTTTGGGTATGATAACTTTTCATATTATATGGAGAATTTTCATGTATAAAAGTTTATGGCTTTTTTATTACAAAATTTATCATCGCTTCTGAATTTTGCGTTGAGATTATTTCAAATCCAGATTTCTCGAATAGATCATGAACCTCTTTTTCATCGAAGAGATAGTAATATCTGTCTCCTTTGTCTGTCCATCTAACCATTTTTTCTTTTTGTTTGTTTTTGAATTGTTTTTTGAATCTTTTAGATTGAATATTCCAAACCCCAATGTAAGCTTTACCATTCTTTTTCAAAACTCTAAAAAGTTCTTTTACTACTTTTCCTCGTTTAGTTTTTCCTTTAACGCAATGAAGTGCAGAAATGCAGATTGCAAAATCAAAAAAATCATCTAATTTTTCAATTTTTTCCAATTGAGAATGTATAAATTCTGCTTCAATATTCTCTGTTTTTGATTTTTCCCTTGCCAAGTTTAACATTTTTTCAGAGAAGTCAAATAGAAACATTTTTCCATTTTTTATTTTAGTTAGATGTCTCCCCGAACCTGATCCCAAATCAAGAACATTTCCATGTGCCTTTTCTAAAAAGAGTTTTGCATTTTCAGAGGGTTTTTGTTTATATTCATGCCATTCTGTTGCAATTTTATCCCACAGTTTTTCCTGGTCTTCCATATTAATTCTTATCTAATTGAAGTTAAAAACATTTTCAATACCCTTAAAAATAACTTCTTTCTTCTTTTTTTATGGAATCGGAAATTAAATTAAAAAAGCCGGTTAGATCTGGTTCTGGTGTAACGCCATTGACGGTGGTTTTGAAACCTAGAAAATGTAATCATGGAACGTGTATTTATTGCCCTGGAGGAGATTATGTTCCCCAAAGTTATACGGACAAAAGTCCCGCAATAATGCGTGCTTTGACATTTGATTTTGATGTTAGGAAACAAGTTCAGTCGAGACTTGATGCCTTGATAAGAATGGGTCATCCTACCGAAAAAATTGAATTAATTATCATTGGAGGAACATTTTTGCAGTACCCATTTAACTACCAATATGATTATATCAAAGGATGTTATGAGGTGCTAAATGGTGTCGAATCGAAAGATTTGAAAGAGGCCCAAAAGATAAATGAAACTGCAAAACATAGAGTAGTTGCGATGTGTATTGAAAACAGACCAGATAATTGTTCGGTGGAAGAAATAAGATTAATGAGGGATTTTGGTGCAACACGTGTCGAAATTGGAGTTCAAATTTTAGACAATGAAATTTATAAAAAAACCGGAAGAGGACACACAATCAAAGAAGTTATTGAAGCCTCTCAGAGATTAAAGGACGCAGGTTTCAAAGTAGGTTATCATATTATGCCCGGATTACCATATTCAAATGTCAAAAAAGATATTGAAAAATTCAAAATTCTTTTTGAGAATCAAAATTTTAGGCCTGATCAATTAAAGATTTATCCTTGCCAAATTGTTGAAGATTCTCCTTTGGCCAAAGTCTACAAAAAAATTAATTATAAAACATATACTGATAAAGAAATAAAAAAAGTTTTAACTGAGATGATGGCAATTATTCCTGATTATTGCAGGGTGATGAGAGTTATGAGAGAAATTCCAAAGGAAAAGATGATCAATGAGGCTGCCTCAACTTCAATTAGAAAAGAAGTTGAAGATGAAATTAAAAATAAAAAAACTTCAATAAAAGAAATTCGAATGAGAGAAGTTGGATTTAATAAAAATTTATTAAAATCAAATACAAAATTAAAAATAATTGAATATTTCTCCTCTAAAGGGAAGGAATTTTTTTTGGAAATAGTTAACTCTGAAGATGTTTTATTTGGATTGTTAAGATTGAGATTTCCGGGTGAAACTTTTTTAGATGAATTAAAAGATTGCGCTCTTGTTAGAGAATTACATGTATATGGTCAAGCTTTAAATCTTCATGAAAAAGGAAAAACTTCTCAGCATATTGGTTTTGGAAAAACTCTTTTACTCGAAGCTGAAAAAACTGCCAAAGAAAATGGTTACAAAAAGCTTGCAGTGATATCTGGAATTGGGGTAAGGGAATATTACAAAAAGTTTGGTTATGAATTAGTTGGAACCTATATGGTTAAGTATTTATAGTTTGAACAATTTTTTCCCCAAATGAAAAGTATAAAAAATTCTGTCTCTGATTCAAATTTAGTTTTTTCTAAAGAAATTGAAGTGAATATTCATGATTTTTTTATTAATGGGATTCTTTCTTATATTCCCCTAAATCTTCAAAATAAAAAATGTTTAGTCTATTGTGTTAAGATTTTAAAAAGAGATGGTCCAAGAGAATCATATGCAATAAAAATTCACGAATTTTATTCAGAAGATCCAATAAAAGAATCAAGTTTTCTTAATCAAGAATTTTCTCCAAAATATTTTTCTTGTTTATGTGGGGAAATTAAAATTTAATTTCTGCTTTTTGCCAAGCTCTTAAAATTTCTCTTGAAGTTTGATCCACATTTACTTCGTCCCCTTTTTTTAGAATTCCTTTTTTTCTTCCAATCTTTTCAATTAGTTCATCCGAATCTTCCACTTTAACTTTGTAGTGTTTTTCAAGAGCTTCTTTTTGAGTTTCAAAAAGTTCATTTACTGCAAATTCAGGATCTTTTATTTGGGTATAACTTTTACCTCCGAAAATTGCACTTTCGGAAATTTTTTTCTTGTCACTCATTGAATACTGGTCTTCCGGAATTACTCCAGGGGAATCTATTAGAACAATTCCCTCTGATAGTTTAATCTTTTGAACATTTTTTGTGAATCCAGCTTCTGATCCTACTCCAGCACCAGATTTTCCAGATAAAATGTTTATGAGAGAACTTTTTCCTGCATTGGGATATCCAATAACTCCAACTTTTATTCTTTTGTCATCTCCAAAAACAACCCGATCTTTTTTTATCTCTCTCATTTCTCTTTTTTTTATTTGTTTAGAAGTTTTTTTTATCAAGTTTCTTAATTCTTTTATTCCACTTCTTTTTGTACAAGAGACAATTGCGTACGGAAAAAAAGTGTTTTTAATTTCGCTTAATTTTGAAGATTTCACTAGGTCAGTTTTGTTGATTACATAAATTATTTTTTTCTTTTGTTTTTCAATCTCTTTTTCGAGTTCTAAATTTTTTGTTTTGTCTAAAAATCTTGCATCAAGAACTTCCAAAAGAATATCTGATGTATTCACTATATTTTTTGCAACTTGAGGATATTTTACCCTCTGTTTTCTAATTTTATCAAGATGCCTTGTTCGATGTGAGGAGTAAGTATATTGTACCATAAAAAAAGAAGTCTAATTTAGTTTAATAGGTTTTTCTTAATTTAGAAATCAGGTTCTACACTAGGTTTTAATTCATAATCTTGTGCTTTAGTCTTTCTTATTATCCAAGTTTTTTCTTCTTTTTTTGGCTCTGGAATTTCTTTTCCAGAGATAATATCTTTTTCTTTTAAAGTTAAAGCTCTACACCCATTATCTTCTTCAGTTTCTAATCTAAATTCTCCATTTTTTATTTCTAAAATTTTTCCAGTATAATCAATATCCCTTCCAAAAATGTTCATCTTAAAATTATAGTGTTTTTTAGTTTGAATTTTCATTTTGCTAAAAAATAGCCCCACCAGGATTCGAACCTGGGTTACGGGATCCAGAGTCCCGTTTCCTTGACCGCTGGAAGATGGGGCTAAAACTCTTTAAACGTTCTTGGTGTCTAACGTTTGAAAAACCAATCTCTTTTAAATATTTTCTTATCTCATCCTGTCTAGATAGATAAAACTGTCTATTATTAATTATTTTTGAAGGATTAAATCCCAAATTTAAAAATGCTTTTCTAGTATCTTTTAATAAAGTAAGATTGTGATTAGTAAAATTTATCCTAATTAAATTATAGTCTCTTTGAGACATTCTAAAAATTGAGCCATCAGTATCTATTAATCCCCTTACACATGCTTTAAGGAAATTTTTTTTCTTCCATATCCAAGTGGGAAATGTTGATTGATTTTTTATTTTATCCCCATTTTTTAAACCGTGTTTTGAAAAAAAGTTTACTAATTGTTTACTGGAAATAATTAAGTGTCTACCTTTGCTATTTTTTGATAAAACTGTTATTGGTTTCAATCCAAATAATTCTTGAAAGATTTTAAATAAGTAATTTGTATGGTAATCTTCATCCAAATCTTTATGCCCAGTAATATTAATTTGGTAAACTCCTGTCTTTTTCCCTTTTTGATATTTGCTTATATTTCCATCTCCCAAAATAACCCCTATTAATTCTGCAAGTTTTTCATTATTTCTTGGAATTTTTATTTGAATAGTTGAACCTTTAGAATTTAACCCTCCTTTTGATTTTCCCCAAAAATCATTTAGTTTGTCTAAAATAAATTTATCAAAATTAATATTTACTATCCTACATAATTCATTGTAAGTTTTTTCTTTAATTAATATTTTTTCATTTTTTAAATCTCTTTGAAGATAATTCTCTTTTATTCCTATTTTTTCGGACAATTTTTCCCAATTTAGATTATTTTTCGCAAGAATAATTAACTCTTTTTGCTTTCCTTTTTTTAATTTTATTCTCATAATTAAAAGATCTCTTCAATCTTTAAATAATTTTTGACCACTAGACTACGGGGCTATTAAAAAGTTAGATGAAAAAGGTATTAAAATTTAACCTTTTTGAGAGGATTTCTGTTTGATAAGATTTATATATTTCCTTTTTTATTTAATTTAATGGATAAGGATTTTATAAAAAAAATTGAAGAAACTTTAATTCAAGTTGGACTTAGAATCGCAAAACGAGGAGAAGGTGCACTTTTTATTGTTGGAAAGGTTGAATACAAACCTCTTGTGGATCAAACGGTTCCGCCGTTTAATGTAATTGGAAATCCAAAACTTTTGGAATCTCTTGCCTTAATGGATGGGGCTGTAATAATTAATGGTAAGGGATTTATGGAAGCGTATGGAGTCCGTGTAAAGTCTAAAAAAGTTTTGAAAAATTTTGGAACAAGGCACAGTGCTGGAATAAGCTCTGCAGTTGGAGAGAATCTTGTGATGGTTGTTTCTGAAGAAGATAAGAAGATTAGAATTTTGAAAAAAGGAAAATTGGTTATGCAATTTGATGCATTGCAAAAAGGTGTTGAAAAAAGTGTCCCAAAGGCCATTCAAGCTTTAGAATCAATTGGTGCTGGAACTGTCGGGGCGGTAGGAACAAGTTTACTTTTGCCTGCAGCAGGGATAGCCTTTTTACCTGGAATAATTTTTTTCGGATCAGTTTATTATCTTGGTAAATTTCTCTCTAAAAAGTTTAAGTAAGAAAATTATTCTATCTTCCAATATTTTCTACGATTAGTATATAATTCCATTTCAAGTTTTATTTTTCCTTTAAAGCTTATTTCAATTAATAAGTCATCTATTACATTTCTCAGACAAGTTAATGAAACTTCTAAAAGAAGAGGGTCATTTGGATCATCATAATAAGGATATATCCTTGAACCATTTTTATTTTGGTATTCAGTTTTAAAACCAAATTTGTAATCTTTCAGCGGAAGGCAAATTAAATCTCTATCACTTGAAAATTTTAGACCATCTAAAAAAAGAAAATTAAATTTTTTCCCCAGAAGATCTTCTGAAACTTTTGTCTTAGCATTTCCCAAACTGAAAGGTCTTACATTAAACCATAATGGTTCATAATTTTTAATCGCATTTTTTAGATTTTCAGAGTCTCTTTCTTTTCTCATTAAGTATTGAGTCATTTTATTTTT
>PCVV01000058.1:0-2386 GCA_002762735.1 Candidatus Pacearchaeota archaeon CG11_big_fil_rev_8_21_14_0_20_30_13 | reverse complement strand
ATAAGAAAATTATAATCTTATTTTCGCGTCTTTTGTTCTTGAATGTTGGTTAAGTCTGCCTTCGACTAGGCATTTGAAACAACAATGAAAAGTTCCGTCTTTTTCAGTTACTCTTCCAGTTCCATTACATTGAGGGCATTTTTCTTCTTCCATCATTAAAATTCTAATTGCTTTCTATATTTAAATTCGATTGGTCTTGAGAAAGGACAATCTTTTTAAGTTCGGTAACTTTGATTTTGAATATAAGCCCCGATAGTACAGTGGCCAAGTACGCTGCCCTCTCAAGAAATTTTTGGAGAAGAGGTGACAAAAATCTTGATGAAAGGTGAAGGTCTAGCATCTCAATGCAACCTTCTCTTCGGAAGAGTTTTTTAGAAACTCTGAGTCTCAAAGGTTTTCCTTTGAATTTCAGAGAACGGCAGTAACCCGAGTTCGAATCTCGGTCGGGGCGTTTAACTAAAAGATTTTTTTATGGATGTGCTACATTGATGCAGGGGGTTTGTTTCTTCATCAGTACTCGTTTTTGAACTAAATATCATAAAATACACACAACGTCCTGGCAGTTATAAATAATCTCTCTAATTGCTATTATAGGACTTTTCTTTAATTTCCTGAAAAATCCCCTCATATACCCATACTATTATTACATTGCGCGAACTGTTTGGAGGTGGCAGTAGTTCATCATTATAATGTTCTTGGTTGAGTCTTTGTAGCAGGTTTGATACAAGATGCGGGGAAGAAGAATCATTATCTTTAAAAAATACGGGAGTCTCTAAAAATGATGGACAGCCCGATAAAGACTTATTTCTCAACAAAGGAAGTTCACAAATTTATCTTATTTATTGCTTCTGTTATCTTTGTTATCTCCCTATTTGTTCCCGTTCAGTCTTTAGAAACCCCTTTTGTCCAGAAGGGATCATTCACTTTTGTTATAATTGGGTTAATTTGGTGGTTTTTATTTGACATAATTGCTTATGGAGTTGATAGATATGTGGAGGATGAGTATCACCATAGCGACCCGGATAAAGAAAATGTTGCCCATGGATGGAGCATTGCTTGGAATGTAATACTTTTTTTAGGTTTTGTTATTGGGATTGGAATTGTTTTTTCTTAGTAAACAGGATTCAAAATATCTTTCTCAAAAAATAATCCATCCAATTATTTCCCCTATTTTCATCTTTTTCTCCTGCTTTTTCTTGCGTAAGCACCTAATCTTTTTTGCCTTCTTATTTCCTCAATTTTTTTCTGTATATGTTCTGGGAAGTCGGAATCTTCCATATCTAATTGCTCTTTTAATTGCTTAATTCCAGATTCCCAATCTTTAAAATCTATAAGAGTATGATTTAACTCCTTATGTCTTTCATAGGGAATTGAAATCAGATTATAATCATCATTATTTAATTTATCTGTATCAATATGATGAACAACTTTATTTCCTAAGTTTTTATCAAATTTTCTTCTATAAATGAATCTATGCAAATAATCTCCGTTATTTGAAAATTTTATATATCCTTCTTCTTCATCATAAAAAATATTAGGATATCTTTGTTTATATTTATCTAATGCTTTTTTGATAAAAAATTCTTTATTTTCTTTCTCGAATTTTAATTTCTTAGAACCTAGGTCTTTTTCTATGGTTATTATTTTTTGTTCTTCCTTTTCTAACATTTCTCTTTGTTTTGTTAGCTTGGAAATTCTATCTTTTTGTCTTTGTTCTTCAAATCTCAATCTTTTTTCTAGTTCTTCTTTAGCTTTTCCTTCTGTATCTTTAATCTCTTTTTTTAGAGAACTTATTTTATCTTTTCCTTTACTAATTAATAAGTTCATATTTTCAATCTCTGAACTTAAACTTTTTATAGAACTTTGAAGATCTTCTTTATCTTTCTTCAAATTATCAATTTCATCTAAAAGAGAATTTTTTTCTTCTAAAATTTGGTTTTTTAATTTTTCCTCTTTCTTTCTTTTGAAAAATGCAAAATATCCGACCCCGGCAGATAAAATGATTAAAACAATAACTCCAAAAATAATAAAATTTTTATTTCGTTTATCTTCTTCTTGTTGCAAAATCAAAGAACTCTTTAGGCATGTTCCATTATCAAATCTATCTGATTTACATTCAAAAGAACACATATAACTTTCCCCTTCTTCTTTAGTAGACGATTCTAAACAAATTTTATCTTGGCAATTCAACTTTCCGTTTGGGCAATCAACTACTTTTTGACTTCCACAAAAACCCACAATATTACAAACACCAGAACCACATTTTGCATCGTCATATAAGGGATTACAGGAAGTCCCATCATTTAAGCAAATTTCATTTCCGCACAATTTACAAATCTCTCTCTCTAAAGGTCTGTCTCCTTTTTTTAAAATAAGATTATCTGGT
>PCVV01000040.1 GCA_002762735.1 Candidatus Pacearchaeota archaeon CG11_big_fil_rev_8_21_14_0_20_30_13 | reverse complement strand
TAATTGTGGGACAAGGAGAAATTTTATATTTTGCAAAGGTACTTATACTTGAAAAAACAGCACAAGTTGATTTGATACTTAATTTGTCTTCATTAACTCTTAAGGTCCTTTCTCCAGAACAATAGCTATATTGACTTCCAATAGAACATGCAGAAGAACAATCTTCAACAACTGAATCCACATTTGTAGGATTAATCAAAGATTTAAAATTACTCCATCCAGTAACAAAACCCCAAATAAGAATAACTAATATTATTAAACCCAATATTAAAAGAATTAGAGTACTCGTGCTCAATCCTTGACCTTTTTTATTTTGGGATATCATCTCTGTTGAACTAAATATAGTAAAAAATATTTATAAAACTTCCTATGAGGGAACCTGATACTTTACGGAGAATAAAAGCACTTCTTTACCCCCAAAACCAAAGAATCCTCCTTGAAATTCTGATTTCTCCTTATAAAAATATTTCCTATCATATTCTTCTGTAATATTAAATAGTGTGCTTAACATTCCTTCTGACATTCCATGATTCTTATAGAATAGATACTCATCTGCATTTGAATTTATTTTTTGCAAAACACTTAACCCTACAAAAGAATTAGTAGTCTTAAAATCTGAAATAAAAAAAGTTAGAAGGGCAAATCCACAAACAGCAAAGATACCAATCACAAAAAGTGTTACTGGAAGGTCACCTTTTTTATTTTTTAGTTTAATACTTTTTATCATCTTTTACTATACCTCATTAAAAGTTCAGTTTTAGTCTGATTATAATCTATTGAGAAATTTCCTGCTTCAGCATTTCTAGCTAAAGTTTTATCTAAAATTACCCTTTTTGGTTCAGATTTCAAAAAAAGATAGGAAATAATTGATTTTTTTAAAAAGGGATCTGAACCCTCAAAAGAAGATGCCGAAGTCAAACTTGGACGAAAACTCCCAATTTTTTTTGTTCCTCCAAGCATTGAAGCTCCAAATATAAAAAAGATCATCATAATCACAATAAGGATTGTTGCAACTATCCATGTTAAAGTTTCACCAACCTGTCCTTTTTTATTTTTCATTTTAATTTGTATTTTCATCTATCTTTCCAACAATAGAAAGAATTTTAATTAGGTAAACCGAATCAGATTTCGTTACTGCAAAAAATTCTTTTTCCTTACAAGTCACAAGATTCGCTCTTTGTGAAACTCCAACACTACAGTCCGGTTTCCAATTTTTATTTCCATCTAACATAGTAAAAGAAGATTTTTTCAAATCACCATCGGGAAAAAATCCTACTTCTACATAATAAGGAGGTCTCTCTAAACCTCCTTCGATCGTGAAATTAAGATTACACATTTTTAAAAAATTGTCATTAAAATCTTCTCTGAACCCTCCTTGAGGATTCACAATTAAAGAATTAAACTCTCCACCAAAATAGATACAGTCCGCAACTTTTTGGGCTAAGATTTCTGCTTCCTGACTTCGAACATCATAATTTTCTCCATAAAAAGTATTAACCATTAAGACAATTCCGATTGCAACAATTACTAGGATTGCAAACCAATAAACCGAAATTAGTTTATCTCCTTTTTTATTTATGCCCTTGAGGGTATTTATTTTTTTTATCATTTCATTTTTGAAAAGGTCATAATATAAAATCCTTCATATTTAGGATCTTTATCTGGATAAGCCGTCACATTTATGTAATTAAAAAAGTGATATTTCATCCCTCCTTTTTCACTCAATTTAATTATTGCATAGTTCCCATTTATTTTTAGAACGTCCGAAAAAGAAATTCCATTTTTATCTGAAACAGTTTTTAAATCTTGAAGATTTAGATGGATAGTCATAGTAGGTTTTGCCGAATCGATTAAAAGCGCAATGTTTTTAGAATAAGCATCTTCGAGAATGATTGCTCCACTTCCTTGCTTAAGAAGGAATAAAATAAGAATTACCAAATAAAGGATATTCAAAACTATAAAAACAATATTCTCTACAAGAAATTCACCTTTTCTATTCATACTCTAAATAGAAAAAAAGAATTAATAAAGTTTCTTAACTTGAAGTAGAAATTTTATCACAGTTTAATGAATCAAATTCTGAAGACGTTACTTCTATTACTGAGGGAGGGATATAAAAATTTTCGCTTGGACCTTTAATAGAAGGAACAAGAAGATAAGAAGATGCTATCCATCCTGCAGATCCCCCAACTACTGCCCCTCCAACGGCTGTCCCAATTGCTATAACGGAAACCCCTCCTGTAAGAGGAATTGATGCAAGTGCTCCAAGTGTTAAAGCTCCTCCCAAAACCCATCCGACTTTGCTAACCTTACTAGTAATACCCATTAAAGAATAATACTGTTTTGAAAGGTCTACTTCTCCAAATTTTCCAGGATAGTTTAAAATTCCATTTATAAGAAAATAATTTTCATAAGTTTGTTCATCAGAAATTTTATTCTTTGAAAGATAAGAATAAAAATCTTTTTTATCAAAAAAACTTTTATTTTCGAAGATGCTCTTAACTGAATTGTCAAAAGAGATTTGACTACAAATAGAACAATAATTCTTAGACAATACTTCTGAAGAAATATAATCTACTTTTCCTTCTCCAAACATCCACCAACATTCAGCAAGTTGATCTGCAAGAGCCTTGTAGACTTCATCTTTAGTTTTAACTTTTATTACTTCTGGTTTAGTCATGACTTCACAACTTCCGTCGACACTCAAACAAACATACTGCCTTTTACATTGAAGCGGAAAAGTATCTACAGGTAAAATAGATTTTCCTCGAGTAATGACTGAATTATGACAGATCTCTTGATCCGTTTCACTTCCGAGATTTAATCTTAAAAGGAAAAAAAGAATAACTGCAAAACTTACTACAAGAATTATCAAAATCACGATTTGTTGGGTTGTGAGTTCACCTTTTTTAAACATTTAAATCACTCCAAGACTTCTAAACAAAGTGTAAAGTCCTATTAAAGCTATTGCAAAAACAGCAATCCACAAAAAATATTTTATAAATTCATCTAGACTCATATTCTCTTAACCTCTATATTTGATCCAACCTTTGAAATTTGAACATTTGTTCCTCCATCTGAAGGACTATTAATTTCAAATTTATTAAATTTATTTAAATTTTTAACTACAACGCATACTCCTGAACTATCACATTCATTGAGTTGTCTATTTTTAAACCATAAAGTATTATCATAAATTACTTTATCACAAATACATAAACAATTTTCTCCAGCACAAGAATTTGGTTTCTTTTCTGTTCCAATAAAACTAAACAGGTACCAAGAAGGAGGACTTATGTCTGTTATTTTTTCATTAGAAACTGCTCCAGAATTGATCCTAGAGATTATATCTTTCATTCTTCCAATTGTATCTTTTGCTTCATTCAGTTTTTGATCTTGAGAGGAAGTATAATAAATTGAAAAGAGAAGGTAAATCAAAAGAGAAATCCCAATTAATGCAATTACTAATTTCACTACCTCATTTGCAAGAAGCATCCCTTTTTTAGAAAGATTAATCATAAAAAGACCTCCAAAAATTTCCAAGACTTACATTCGTCGGAATTCCATTAAAAAATTCAAAAATTTTTTCTTTGAAAATAAGATAAATTCCGAGGACTACCGCAACCACTACTAATACTCCCACAATAAGTTTTATTATTTGTTCTACTGTTAGTTCAGACATTTTAATTTCCTCTAAAAAGACCTTTTAATCCGTCAAGAAGGGATACCCCTTTCTCTTTCAAAAGAAAAATTGAGATCATCAAGACAACTAAAATTGCAAGAGAAATTAAAATCCACGGAAGATATTCCGAGACTATCCCTTTTTTATTCGATAAACAGCTTTTTTTGGACATGGAATAAAAAAGAAAATCTATTTAATAAATATTCCTAATCTATCCAAGAAGATTTCCAAGAACAGTTGCACTTAATATTGAAAGGGCAACAACACTCAAAAGGGCAACAATGAAATAAAGGCTCATTCCCTTTTTCAAATTAATTCCTACTTTATTTGTCATTTCTAATTTATCTTCTCCAGAATTAATTGTTACAAGTGTAGAAGTCAAAATAAAAATTATTTCAATTAAATAAATCCCCACTGAAATTTGTAAGAAATATGGAGGAATCATATCTTGATATTGAAGAATATCCAAAAAATTGTTGAATGAACCCCAATTTGTAGCGCCGGCACCAGAAAGATTTGCTATATACAACATTCCTAAAATAGAAGTTATCATCGCTGCAAGTCCAACAACAATTCCAGAAAGTAAAGGAGCCAAAAAAGTCATGTTACTTTTCATATCACTTGTAATTTCTGCAAGTAAATCTCTTAATCTCATGGTGATTTTATCTAAATTTTTAAGATACTCTGATATGCTCATCAAACTTACTGCTGCAATTTTTAATCCTTTTTTACTTGATTCAATTAAAACTCTCATTGAGGTTGCAATTAAATCCGAAGGGAAAAATCTTATTGCTCCTCTTGTTCTATCAAAAATCGCTTTTTCTACACTCATCCCCATCTGACGAATATTATAATTAACTTTTCCAAAGAATTCTCCCGTCCTTAATCCTCTATTTGATTCTGCAACTTTTCCAAAAACAAGTTCCGGAGGAACTCCATTTCCAAGCCTATTTCCCAACTGAAATAATGAATTATTAAATTCTGATTCAAGTTCTTTTGTTTTTTCTCTTTCAATAATTAATTCCTTTGTTTTTCCATTATAAGCAATCGAGAAATAGAATGCAATTGAAAGTGGAAAAAGCATACCCAATAAAAGAGCTCCAAGTCCAAAAGGACCTTTTATTCCAGTAGGAGTACTAATAAATCCAAAGAAATTTCCACTTCCTAAAAAAGAAAGTCCAAGTTCGCTAAATGAAAAATCTTTTGCAAGATCAAGAGAGGCAGGAATTGGAGTAAATTGGAATATTAATGGAATCAAACTTAAAATTAAGAAAGGTAAAATTATCCAAAAGGCTTTATGATAATGAACCTGGCTTTTATATCTAGGATACAAAGGATTTTTTTCAAGCAAGGTAGTTTCTCCATATCCTCCCGGACGCATTCCTAAAACTTTATCAGTTAAATAAAAAACCATAAAAGGAATAATTAAATTAAATAAAATAAACACGTGGATATAAGTTAAAATTCCTCCAATCATTGCCGAAGCCAATGGAATTAATGCCAAACCTAAAGTTGGTAAAACAACTCCCAACATATATACATTTGTTAAAGGACTTCTAACAGAATGACTAAACTTTAACATTTTTTCGTAAACTCCGTCGAGAACGACTTGAAGTCCTTTTTCTAAAGTAGAAATTCTTCTTGAAGAATCTGGTTCAAATAAACTACTCTCAATCAAATGGAATCCTTCTATAAACTCCGTAGAATATCCTCTCCAACTTTCTAAATAGTGATCGAGACTTTCTTTTAGAGTAGAATATTTTCCCACCTCAACATCATAAAATATTTTTTTGAAATCAAGTGCAAGGGGGTATTGCAAATGCTCCGATGCAAATTGAATTGCTCTTTCTAAATTTGGAGTATGCCTCATATAAACTACAATATAAAGAATTGCTGGTACCATCTGACTTGACGCTTTAAGTCTCCATTTGTTTGCAAGTCTTTCAGGATATTGATTTAAAAAATAAAAAAGAAAAATTGAAAAAGTAATTACAAGAAAAAAGAAAAGAAGAGGAAAACTTTCAATTCCTCCACTAACTAAAGTAATCCCCACGGAGATAAAAATTCCAATCAAAAAAACTGTCAAGAAGCCCATCACAGAAAGACTAATTGCTTGCCAAGGCTCAACAGCCAAGTGAGCAGAATTTAAACTCTTAGTCATTTTTTCTTCATCACTCTTAGACGGTTTTATATGAATAAAATTTCCTAAACTGTTTGCCCATCTTTCATAAGTAGTATACTCTCTGGAAATCTCTCCTTTAAATTTTTCATAAGACTGACTATAATTTTTTGAATCTCCTGAAGAATTAATTTGAGTTTCTATCTTCGCTCCATACTTTCTTAAAACCTCCTCAACACTTTCTCTTTTCACATCACACCTCTCTAGAAATAACAGTAAAAAATAATTAATAAATGTTGGGGAAGTTTAATTTGAACTTCCAGACAAACATTGGTCATAATCAACAGAACCAAAAGAAATAACATTTAAAATCCTACATCCAAGAGATTTAAAGAAATTTGATTGGGTTTCTATTTGGGTCCCTAAATCTATACAAACTCCATTTGAACATTGATTACTCACACATTCATAGTTATTTTGACATTTTATTTGAAATGAGTCATTATTCCCCATATTCTTCTGAGGTTTTACATTTCCATCTATATCACAATATGCATTCATAACATCTGCAACTCTTCCAAGATAAATATAATTAAACTTAAGACGAATATAACTATTGTTATAATCTTCAGCATCATAAAAAACTTTCTCAACAAAAAAACTTAAACTTGCAAACTTATCTTCCCATCCAGTAACATTTACCTCAACTGTGTCTCCTTCTTTAAATTTATACATTTGATTATTCCAGTCTTCAACATATAGTGTAGCCCTTCCATTTGGAGAAATAGAAAGTTCAACTCCTTTCTCATTATCATTTACTGTTAAATCTACAGATTCCTCTCCCTTTTGTAATTGGGAATTCCATCCAATTTGACTTTCGAATCTAAATCCATAGGGAATACATCTATTATTTCCAATAGAATCACTCTCAAACCATTTCGGAACTAAACATCCAGAACACAGTCCAGGATTACAAGAGATTTGATTCTTTAGTTCCGGATTTCCACAAGAATAATCTTTACAACTTTGGGTTTGATAACCATATTCGGGGCAAACTACAGGCTCGGTTAGACATTGCCATAGGGGGTTACAAGTATCCTCAGGAATATCTGAAGAACAGAGAGATAAAGAATCAAAAACTTGATTTGAAAAAGGGTAATCCAACCCAAAATCTTCCCAGCCAAGATATTTTCCTTGATTATCTGATAAAGAATTCAAAAAATTATTTGTCTCTTTTTCTACTATTTTAGAAAGTTGGTCGTCACTGAGATAACCTCCAAAACCAATGCTAAACCTAACAAGAATATTTCCATGAGTCCACAAAATTTCTCTACTTTCCCAAGAATATTGGTCTATATCTACTCCTTTATTATAAACATTCCAATTACACAAATAAATTTCGGAATTAAGGCCATTATTATTTGAAATACCACTGACTTGACAAAGACCATTTTGAAGATATTCGTCCATCACTTCGGAAGCCTTGAATCCTTCATCAAAAATACTAACAACTTTCCCCAAATAACCGTATCTATAATTCTCTCCTTCTTGATACCTTAAAGACCAAGAAGCAACATACTCTGTAACATTTCCAACTTTTTCTCCAAAATTCATTTCATAAGTATGATTTGTCCACCAACCAAGAGAATAATTTATTCCATTATCTTCAAAATCTGAAGGAGACGAAATTTGATTTACGAGAGTCGGACAGGATAAACTCTTTGAATCAGGAGGACTCAAAGTGAAAACAACTTGACTAATTCCTCCTACATAATTTTGAATAAGAATATCCTTTACATAAAGAAAATTTCCATCATCAAGGGATTTACTTTCTCTTTCTAACAGGGCAGGGTAATCAATTCCATTAATTTTAAAATTGACCACATTTCCCCTAGGAGGATCAGAACCTAAAAAAGTAATTTTAATTGTCTCATTTATTCCTCCAACATTTAAATTGATTTCTTCATTCAAACCTAAAGTACATGTGTTTACTCCTTTTGAATCTTTTGAACAAGCTGAAATATTAGAAGTTCCAACATATCTAAATCCCACTTTCATTTCTAGTTGATTGTTATTATTAGTAATATAATTCACTGCATTAATTAAATCCAAAACAGTATTCCCTTGAACAATTAATGCAATCTTTCCAGAAGCATAGGGATTTTTCACAACCTCAATTACAAAAGAATTTTCTCCAAGTTCTTTTGCATCATCACAATAATCATTTTGAGTAATTTTATTCAAGGCAGAATTACTGCAATTAGAGTTTAATCCGGAAGAGTAAGTTGTCCCAACGATTATCAAGTTTTTATTTGAAACAGATGAAAGTTCGATATCTTTCATTAAAACATCTCCTACTGAAGAACCCAAACTAGATTGAATACGTCCTGCTTGAACTAATTCTAAAGAAGAAGTTCCAGGAGTAGTCCCATAGAGAATTACTACATCGGCTTTTCCATCTTTAACAAAGGGTGCAGGATAAATATTAATAACATTTGTACATTCAACATCCATCATCGTATTACTTTGATAAAGAAGCCATTGACCATTTTTGAATTCTGCACATTTTCCTCCCGAATAAGCAGCACCTTCGGTTCCAGAATTATAACCTTGAGTTTCACAATACGCTTGGGCAGTTTCTGAAGTTTTACATAAGGCTTGC
>PCVV01000039.1:9741-16348 GCA_002762735.1 Candidatus Pacearchaeota archaeon CG11_big_fil_rev_8_21_14_0_20_30_13 | reverse complement strand
GTGGCGTGCTTCCTAGCGAAAGCTATTTTAATAAAAGGAAGATTTAAATACTTATATCAAGTGATATAATCATGATAACAAATGCTTTAGAAAAGAAAAATCTTACCGTTTTAAGATATCCAAGATTAGATACAGTCATGATGGTGGAGAAGTTCATTGAAAAATGTTCTGGAGAGTATAAAATTTATCAATTATGGAAAAAGCTACCTAAGAAAATGATGTACCAAACATATAAAGTAATAATCTCATACCTTTTATCAATAAATAAAATTGCAATTGATTCTGAAGAAAAAATAAGTTATATTTGGGATTCAAATTACAAAAGAAAATCAAACTTAAAATGGGCATAAAAAAGAGAAGTAGTGGAATTGATTTTAAAAATATTGCAGTTAAAAATTCTTTTGAAAAATTGAAAGAATTTGATCCAGTTCTTTATAAAAGTTTGATTAGGGCATTTAATGATCTTTTAGAGAATGCTTTTTGTGGAATTCAAATCCCGAAAAGATTAATTCCTACAGAATACAAATGTAATAATTTATGGAAGTATAATCTTCCAGATGCATGGAGATTAATATATACAGTAAAAGCTCCAAATAAAGTTGAAATAATCTCTGTAATATTAGAGTGGATGAATCACAAAGAGTATGAACGAAAATTTGGATATTAATTTTTCGCTTCCTAGCGAAAGTTCTATGAACTTTTCAAAGTAATTTAATTCCATAACCCTTTTATATTCAAATTACGGAATTAAATTATGATAAAGAAGTTAGAATCAAAATCAGATAAACTAAAAAAAGAAAGAAGATTACAGTTTCTTTTAGCAGGAATTCTAATCTTTGTAATGCTTGGATCAGTTTTTGGAATTGTTGCAGACTCATTTGGAAAAAGTTCTTCAAATGAAGGAGTCTCTTTTAATGGTCAAAATTTCATTACAGAAAATGGTTATTACACTTTAACTTTAGGGAATTCAAAATTTTATTTTTCCTTTGATCCAAATATAGCTGAAAGTTTAATTAAACAGGTTAATCTCTCTAGAAAAATTTCAAGTTATGCTGGGCAGGAAGTATATATCCTATCAAATAACTATCCTTCTTATAGTGAAATAGTTCAAAATTTAGGTCAATTCACATTGAGGATTCAAGGGGCTTGCAAGGAAGGAGAAGAATGTTTAGATAAAACTCTTCCAATAAAAACTTGCAATGATAATCTAATTGTAATAAAAGAATCAACTGAAAATAAAATTTATGAAACGGGAAATTGTGTGTATATCGAGGGGAAAGATGAGGATTTACTGAAATTAACAGATGAATTTTTACTTAGAGAAATTGGAATTAAATAAATAAACTTATAAATAAAAAAAGGTTTAATCAAAAATGATTAAAGAAAAAAAACAAACCAATATTAGTAAAAAGAAAGAAGAATTTGAAAATGAGAGAAGTGAAAATCAAGAAAATAAAATTTTAAAGATGATCTTTTTAATAGTGGGGGTAGTATTCCTTTTAATTGCTGGAATTTATTTTTATACCCAATCGCAAATTAATTTTACGTATAAAAATATTGAATTTCAAAAAACTAAAATTGGGGAAATAGATTTCTATGAAACAAAAACTCTTGCAACTGCAGATGATGGGTCCCTTTTTGGATTTCGATTAAGGACAAAACCTAGTGTCTTAGAGAACATTCCTTTTGAGAATGTCGATGAATTGAGATTGATGAAAGTTAACGGATACACCTATGAAGATAACAAAACATTTGATTGCGAGGGAGATGGGGTTATTGCAATGGCAAATCTACAAAGACTTTTTAGTAAGCAAGGAATGTCTGTGCTCAGAGACCCAAATTCAGGTTGTGATTCTGAGGGAAGATATAATTATTTTACTTTAAAATATGGTTCTGCAACTGAAATAAATGAGATAGGACTAAATTGTTATGAAATTGTGATTCAAGGAAATGATGCTCAATGTCAAATTCTTCCAGCGACGGAAAAATTAATGGTCGAACTTTATTCTAGGTACCTCTCAATAAAACAATGAATTCTCTAATAATTGCAGTAATCTTAACGCTTTTACCTTTGGTAGAATTAAGAGGAGGTCTGCCTTTAGCATTGATTAATGCTTCAAAATATGGGGTTTCTCAATTGACAATCTTCCTAATCATTGTTTTATTGAATATCTTTCTAATTTTTTTGATTTTTTTCTTTTTAGATAATATTCATAAAATATTCATGAGATTTAATTTTTATAAAAATTTTTATTCTTTCTACTTGAAAAAAATGCAAAAAAAGATAATTATTTTTGAAAAGTCCCATAATTCAATTGGATTTTTTGCACTTTTTCTTTTTGTTGCAATTCCCCTCCCTTTAACTGGAGCTTATACAGGAACTTTTCTCTCTTGGATTCTAGGTTTAGAAAGGAAAAGAAGTATAATTGCAATTGCTTTAGGAGTTTTAACAGCAGGAGTTATAATTTATCTTGGTACTCTCGGAATTATTTCTTTTTTAAATTAGATTTTTGATAAAGGCTTTTTATATCAGAGTAAAAAGGTATTTTTTCTATTTCAAAAATTTTAATTTGCAAAAACCAAATAAGTACTACCAAAATGGTACTTCCAAAATACCATAAAATTTTATGAAGTGCATCAAAGCTTGGAGAATCATTTAAATACATCAAACTTAGGATAATTATCCTGGCGATGTTTACAATTAAGAATATTCCAAATGAAAAAAGAATCATCTTCATTCTTAACGGAAGTTTTATATTTGGAGTTCCAAGATTCAATAATAATAAAAAAGAGTACGCTGAACCTGCAACACATGCTCCAATAATTTCAATTGTTTTTTGACCAAATTGAAGGGTGTCCCTAACCATGATTGGATCAAAAAAAATTTGTAAAAAATAGTAAACGGAATATTTTGTTAAAGGAAGAAAAACAGTATAAAATAGGTTTAATCCAAAAAATGCAATTAAAATAAGAAGAGCATATCTTAGTAAAAGATTTAATGTTTTTTTAGATTCCAACTTCATTAAAAGGTTAATCAAAAGGATTATTTAAATAATCTCATTATAAAAGGAAATTATTTTTTTCTAAGAACACGTCTTGCAACGATTATGATCGCGATAAGTAGAATCAAATTAAGTGCAATTATTCCCCAAACTTTCCAATCAAGAGTATCAAAAAAATCATTAAAAAATGCAAATGATAAACTTTCTTGAACGCTAACTAATACTGGTTTATTTGCTAAAATATAACCATTCCCAGTTACAATTAAATTAAAATTTTGATCTCCTGCACTTGAGTCTTTCAAATTGAATGTTAAATAAACTTCCTCAACCGTTCCAGAAGTTAGAACAAATGTTTCAGGATTAACTTCTTTTAAAGTTGCCCAAGAACTAAACCCATCTGCATTAACCGTAAATGTTGCATTTTTCACATCATCATTTCTTAATGTAACTTTTACAATCATATCTTTTCCTGCAACAACCTCAGTTGAATCAAGATTTACGGTGATTGTTGGGTCTGCAATTTTACAAGCTCCCACTACTCTAAAGAAAACATTAGTTATTGCTTCATCATCTTCCTGATTTTGAAAAGCATCTCCATTTTTTTCGTGAACTACAAAAGTTAAAGGATAAAGTTTTTCTTTTGCATCTTTAGGAACATTTAACTGGAAATCAAAATTTTCAGAACTAAATCCGTTTATATCTGATAAATCAAAAATCTCTCCAAATCCAAGTTCTTTATTATAAACTTCAAAATAAGATTCTTTTTGTTTGTCTCTTCCAATGTTATATACTAATCCAGAAATATCAAGATTAGAATTACAAGTAATTGTGTTGCTTAAAATTCCATCCTTCTCAACTTGTTCTCCATTTATTTTAACACTTTCAACAATCATAAAATCATCCCTTGTTCTAATATCAATCTCTTCTTTATCAAATGCACATGTTTCCTGAGAATCATATGGACTATCTTGGTCGTCAATTTTTCCTGAGGCTTTTACATAAAATACTGCGTTTTCATTTTCAAATCTTCTAAAATCTTGATCCAATTTAAATGAAATAGTAACAGTGCTATCATCTCCATAATTTAAATCGAAATCATTAACATCTCCGTCCATTATCTTTTCTCCTGCAGTGGTATCAATTTCCCAGCTTACTTGAACATTTTGAACATCCCATGAACCCCTATTGTTAACTTCAACTTCAACTTCAACCTGGTCCATTAAGTACCAATAATCACTTGAATCTCCATATCCAGTTATAACATCAAAATTCATATCTCGAATTTCTAAATTTCCTTGATTTTTTACACCATTACAATAATCTGATTCCTCAAAGGTTATTGTTTGAGTTTGATCTCCCGAAACATTTCCATGTAAGGTTAAAATAGTAGAGTAAGACTTTCCAAGTTCAAATAAAAATCCAGAATCAATATTGTAGTTAATAATCACTTCTTTAGTGTCATCAGTGGCATTTAATTCAAAAGTAGTCGGAGATTCAGTAAAGGTGATTTTTTTAGTTCCTTGAACTATTTCACTAATGCTAATATTAACTGTTTCATTCTGATTTGATGTAACATTAATTTTAAACGAACCACTTGTATGATTTAGAGTTGGAACACTAGATAAAGTTAAAGTAGCACTAGCTAAACTCATAATCATCACAAATGCAAAGGCAATTCCAAAAATTAAGGCCGATGTTTTTTTCATTTTACTATTTCAGAGTTACATCCCTTTATAAAGTTTTATATTTTCTAAAAGATACTTCCTTTAGCCCAAAATCATTTTTTAAAAAAATTTATATACCTTTAATTCATTTATTCTACAAGATGGTTCTGAAATCAAAAGAAAATTCAATCGGAGCATGGGCATTTTTTATCGGGGTAGTTCTAGCTATAATAATAGGAGTAGGCACAACTTCAATTCTCCCTATTTCAAAACTCACACAATACAGTTCTCCAATCTATGGAATTCTTGTTCTTTTGGGTTTAGTAATAGGATTTAGTATAAATGTCTCAGAAAGGGATTCTCAAGCATTTCTTTTAACAGGAGCAGTTTTAGTCTTAGTGAGTAAGTTTGGCATGGAAAGTGTAACAGGATCTTTGATTGGGATAGGGATTGGAGATACGGTTGCTTCAACATTTTCAGCACTTTTAACATTATTTGTTCCAGCAACAATTGTAGTGGCGATAAAAACGGTTTTTTCTTTATCTAGAATTTAATTTTTCTAATCTTTGTAACTTTTCAAGATTTATAATCTCTCCATCGGTTAAATCCATTCTTGGGCAAGCGGTGTTGATCCAACAATTAATTTGAAAATTTTCAAATTCTTTTGTGTTCAAATCATTGGATATAAAAATGTAACCCTTTTTCTCTTTCAGAGATTTTAAATATCTTAATGCATTTTTTAACCTCTGTTGCCCAGGTTTATTAGTAACCAATATTCCTATCTTTTCTGAATGCAAATATTTCAGATACATTCCTTTTTCTTTTTGTTCCATTTTTTGAACCTCTTTTTCAGAAATTTTTTCAATTGTTTCGTTTTCTAAAATGTAAGTAGGAATTTTTGATTCGTATGCAATTGAAACCGAGTGAAATTTTCCTTGCCCAATTAATAAAATTGCTTCAACTTCTTTTGAAAAATGGGGATTAGAACATCCAAGGATTTGAATAGTTTGAACAACTTTTTTATTCAATTTATCTGAGATTTTTTTAGCCACTTCAATAAATTGGTTAGAATAACAGACTGCTATTTTTTTTTCTGTAATTTTTTTATTTACAATTTCTTTGATCTTCTCATAATTAGGTTCGTTTTTAATTTTTGCCCCAATAAATATTTTTTTCATAAATTACAAGAGGAATTTGATTTTAAAAATGCTTTGTGGATACAAAATTTAATCCTCAAAAGAAGGTCCCCAATCTAAAACATCACAAGAGAAAGATCGATAAAGTCCATTTTTCAAATCAGTTATTCCAGTATAAACTTCACTTTTTCTATGCCAAAAAAGGGTAGTACTTCCATAAAATAAAACTTTATCTTCAAGGTTTCTTATTTCACCAAAATCGTAAGCGGCAATTTGTTTTGATCCATATCTTTCTCTGGCTTCTTGTATGAGTTTGTCCTTATCAGAATTAACACCCGGATTTTCATTAATTTGCAATTGAAGACAATCAATCCAATCAGATTTATTCATAAAACTGATTGAAATCTACAGTTTATAAAATTTTGTCCAAGAAATTAAATTTAATAATCTTCTAAGCTTCTTTTGTCTTCAGATTTTGCTTTTGGCATGTGTTTTTCAACTTTTGCAAAAGAGGGAGTTACAACAACTATATTCTCTCCAAATCCAGCAATAGTTCCTTCAAGAGCGTCAGTTGTTTTCTTAATCTTAGAAATAGCTCTTTTTAATTCAATTGGGTCTTTTTTCTTAAGTGTTCTAATATCAATAACTGCAATAGTATATCCTTCTCTCAATGCATTCAAAATTTGATTCGAATCTTCATAATCATTTAAGTTGAAAAGTTTAACAACAACTTTGTTTTCTTTCTTTTCAGAGTTTACATCAATTTCCAAATATTCGTCGTCAACGAGATTATCACTTGAACCCA
>PCVV01000039.1:7517-9608 GCA_002762735.1 Candidatus Pacearchaeota archaeon CG11_big_fil_rev_8_21_14_0_20_30_13 | reverse complement strand
TCCTTAATAAATTCATTTCTTACTTTCTTAACTTCAGAGTTAAGTTTTTCTTCTTGATCCTCAAGCCGTTTAAGTCTCATTTCAATGATCTTTTCTTTATTTTTCAATTCTTCAACAATCTTTTGGCTTGGAGTTTTTATCATAAGTTGACCAATAAGCTTGTAAACATCTTCTTTGGAGTTTTCAACTTCTTTTAATGCAGAAATTGTTTCACTAAGTTCCATCTGAAAAGCTTGTTTTTGCATTAAAATTGCTTGTAAATTTTCCTGAAAGAATTGTATTTGTTGCATTTTTTCCATTTTAAATGATTAAGGGAGGTTTATTCCGCTTTAATTGTTTTAACTTTTCTTCTTGGTTTGAAGAAAATTTTCGAATCACAATGCGGGCACTTGAATCTTTTTTCTAAATCGCTACTTTGAATTTCCTTGTTGCATTTGAAACATTTATATTCTGCCATTTGATTATTCTAGGTAATATACATTCGATGCGAATGTTTTTTCACATCGAGGGCAATTCCAAACTCCTTTTGATATTCTTTTAAGTCCTATTTTTTCACAAAAGGGACACTTTTGTTTTACTCTTTGTTTTTTTTCTACTTGAACTAATTTGTCCCTAACTGTTTTACCATATCTTGCTCCAAATCTTCCTGCTGATTTTGTTTTTTTTGATTTTGTTGTCATTTTTTTAAATGGGGCTGCCCGGATTTGAACCGGGGTCGAGAGGTCCCAAACCTCTAAGGCTACCAGGCTACCCCACAGCCCCATAATTAAATGAAACTTTAATTAATTTATAAATGTATTTTTATTTTTTGGCCGGGGATTTTACCGGAGCACTTTTTTCAGTTGTTTTTGCCGGGATTGTTTTTACTGGTGCAGCCGTTGCAGCCAAAGCTTCTTTTTGTTCAGTTTCTATCTTTAATTTCTTATCTTGTTCTTCTTTTAATTTACTAAAAAATTCTTTTAATTCGTTTTTCTTTTCTTCAGAAGTTTCTGTTTTTTCTGCTTTAATCTCTTTGTCATATTTTCCTTCATCAATTAATTTTTCAACCTCAACAGGATTCATGCTTTCAACAATTATTCCAAGGCTAACACAGCTTCCGACGACAGTTTTAACTGCACTCTTTAAATCTTTACAAAGTAAATTACTTCTTTTTGCTTTGGCAACCGAAATAATTTGTTCAATTGATAAATTTCCAACCTTTGATTTTTTTTGTAATCCTGATCCTTTTGTTATTCCTGTTTCTTTTTTAAGAAGTCCAGAAACTGGAGGTGAAAAAACCTTAACTTCAAAAGATTTAGTTTTTGTGTCAACTTCTATTTCTACTGGGACTTGCATCCCTTTGAATGAAATAGTTTCCTGATTTACTTTTTCAATTACTTTATTTATTGGAATTCCTGCTGGTCCAAGCTTCTGGCTAAGTGCCGGTCCTGGTTTCATTGCTCCTCCCTCAACTAAAAGTTTTATATTCATTTTTTTAATATCCTAAAATACACTTATTTAATTTATTTAATGATTTATTCAAGAAGACTAACGTTTCTATTTGGTGGGTTTTCTTTTCTAATAACCCAAGATTCTTCGGAACCCCTAATTTTTCACTTTCAGTGATTTCAGCACAAGTTTGAGAATATCTTTTTTGAACTCTTTCAGTCAAGGTATACATAAAATTCATAAAATTCTCGACAACTTTTATTTTATAATTTTCATTCATTTTATTCGGTGTCTCCTTCTGACTCTCTTCTTATAACTTTGATGTTATCCATCTTGATTGTAACTGGAAGCGGAACAACCGCACCAAGTAAACTCACAACTACTTCTTCTTTTTGTTTGTCTATTCTTAAAACTTTTGCTTTTTCTCCTTTAAGAGTTGAACCAATTATTTCTACAATATCTCCATCTTCAATAGAAATTGTAGCAGCATTTGATTCGAGCATGTTTTTTATTTCATCATATGAGATGGTTCTACCGACGATTCCTTTTATATACGGTAAGTTATAAACTGCTTCTTCTGAAGAATCTCTATCTTCAGATTCCAAAATAATGTACCCTCTTAATCCATGAGGTCTTAAAACAGAATATACATTAATGTTTTTT
>PCVV01000039.1:0-7508 GCA_002762735.1 Candidatus Pacearchaeota archaeon CG11_big_fil_rev_8_21_14_0_20_30_13 | reverse complement strand
CCTTAATAATAAATATCATTTTTGTTCTAACTACCTCCAAAACTGTAGAAGCAGTAACTATAATTAAAATACTTGGTTTATAAAAGTTTTTATTTCTCTTTTATAAGTATCCCATGATAATAGAAATAATAAATCCGATTACTCCTAAGATTAAAATACCAATTGCAGAAACTTTTGCAGTCATTTCAAATTCTTTTTTAGTTGGCTTTTTCAAAGTTTTCCAAACTCTGATGCATTTATAATAAAACATTTTTAGACTTTCCATAAAAGAGATAGTAGCGGGGAGTTTTTAAAACTTATTTAAGCTTCCTAAAAACTTTGATTTGAAATTCATCAGATAAAGAAATATTTGAGAACCCTTTAAAATGAAAAACATGTTCTGGATGAATATAATACGAAAGCAAATTAATTTTTTTGTAGCTATCGGGGTCATTAGAGTATAGCCTAACATTCAATATTCTTTTAAAATTTATATCGAGAGTAGTAGTAGCTAACTTATAAATATCCCCAAGTCCAAATCTATTTCCATCAATCTCAGCAGTTGCTTCTTGATCTTTTCTGAATACAAAATCAATAGTCCTTACCATTATTTCTATTCGAGAAATTCAATTCCAAGTTCTTCTTCCATTTCTCTATGTCTAATAGAATCAAAATCTTCTCCGTGTCCAAGAACCTGAGAGCTTTTTACACCAGTGATTATTAAAAGAACTCTGATTGACCTATCCATATCGGGAGAGATTTTTGCACCCCAAATCATTTTTGCATCGGGACTAAGTTTTTCTCCCACAGCGCTTATTATTTCTTTACACTCTTCAAGGCTCATATCTGGTCCTCCAATAATATTCACAAGTGCACCTTTGGCCCCAGAAATATCTACATCTAGAAGCGGATTTTGAATTGCTTTTGTAACTGCATCAAGAGCCCTTCTCTCAGTATCACTTTCACCCATTCCTATTAAAGAAACGCCCCCTTCGACCATTACAGCTTTTATGTCTGCAAAGTCTAAATTTACAAGTCCAGAAGTAGTTACTAACTCAGTGACTCCTTTAACGGCATTTGTCAAAATCTCATCAGCAATTTTGAAAGCAGTATGAAGAGGTAAATCTGGTGCAAGTTCTAAAAGTTTATCATTAGGGATGACAATTAGAGTGTCTGTGATAGACTCCATCCTTTCTAACCCATAAACTGCATTTTCAATTCTTTTTGCACCCTCAATTGTAAATGGCATTGTTACAACTCCAATCGTTAAAGCTCCAAGTTTTTTTGCAATAGAAGAAACAACCGGAGCGGCTCCAGTTCCTGTTCCTCCACCCATCCCACAAGTAATAAAAATCATATCACTTCCACTTAATTTTTTCTTAATTTCAGATTCAGATTCTTTTGCTGCTTCTTCACCTATTTTAGGATTGCTTCCTGCACCAAGTCCTTGGGTTAATTCTTTTCCTAAAAGAACTTTTTGATCAGCATTTGTATACAATAGATCTTGAGCGTCGGTATTCATAGCAATTAATTCTCCTCCTTTAATTCCAATTTCTCTCATACGGTTTAAGGAGTTTCCACCTCCACCTCCAATTCCAACTACTTTAATTCTTGTGGACTGTTTTTTTAAAATTTCTGCAAGTTCACGGTCAACTTCTTTAACTTCGGAAAGGTAAGGATCACCATCTCTTCTAGAATATTCTTGTACCATTAAATATTGTGACCAACTTTGTTTATAAAAATTGTTGTATTTGCAAGATCAATTTTCATCCCGCAAGAATGATTCCTAATTTTACTCTTTTTTTTCTTCAAGGTCTTTAGATTTTTTTTCAATCTCTTTAACTTCAAGTTCCAAATTAAGAATTTCTTTATATTTCTCTTTAAAAATTTTTACAAACTGTTCAGTATTTTTTGGAACATGAAGGGTTAATTTATTCTCCTCAGTAGTAAATTCAAAATCGGTTCTAAAAAAGAATTCATTAAGGGCTTTAATTTTTTCATTAAGATCATTTATACTTCTCAAGACTTTAATTTTATATTCCACATTTTTTCCGGAGATAGGATGATTAAAATCAACTATTACTCTTCCACTTGAGACCGTTAGAACTTTTGCAATTTTACCATCGAAATTAAATGTACTTCCTGGAATTGGGTTTAAATTATTTTTTGAAAATTCTTTTATTGGAACCATTCTTATTAATTTTGGATCTCTTTTTCCAAAAGCTTTCTCAGGAGGTAAACTGATTTTATAATTTCCAATGTCTTTTCCAATCAAAAATTCGTCAACTCCTTTCATGAACATATTTTCCCCAAGACAAAAAACAAATGGAGTCGATTCTATTTCATGATTATGTCCAGAATGAAGTTCTTTGAGATCTTCTTTGATATTGGAATCAAAAATTTCCCCATCTTTAACTTTTCCAGTAAATTCAATCTCAATAAAATCTTTTTTTTCTAAAGTCATTAAAAGAAAATAAGATGGTGGTTTATAAAATTAATTGAGTTAAAAATAAAATTCTAAAAATTTATAAAGGAAGTTTTTTTCTCTAATTGATGGTCTTAAAAATTATTAATGCAACTGAAGCAAGAGTTGGAACAAATTTAACTTTAGAAGGAGAATTTTATACTGTCAAAAAAATGGATGTTTCCAAAACGGGGAAGCATGGACATGCAAAATGTAGAATTGAAGCTGAAAATATGGTTTCTGGTTCAAAGAAGGTTTTTGTAACTCCAGGACATGATAGGTTTGAAGTTCCTCTTGTGAATAAAAACAAAGGTCAAGTTTTATCTATAACAGAAAATCATGCAAGCATTATGGATTTAGAGTCTTTCGAAACAATAGAAGTTTCATTACCTCCAGAATTAAAAGGGCAAATTGAAATTAACGACAATGTTGAATATTGGAATGTTGAAGGAATTTTAATTCTTAAAAGAAAAATTTAAACTTTCTCAATCAAAAAGCTTTTTAAATCATTTATTTCTAAATCTAACATGGCAACTAAAATTCCAGAGGCAATGAACAGGCTTTTCAAGAATATGTTTGTTTGTGAAAGATGTAAATCGAAGATAAGAGCAGATCCCCAAAAAGTTTTAAAATCAAAAGTAAGATGCAGAAAATGTGGGCGAAGTCAACTTAGAGTCTTGAAAAAAAGTAAATAGTTATTTTCTCTTTAATAAAATTATATTCAAAATCAATCCAACAATTGCGGCTCCCATTATAATAAAATTATAAGTTAAAATTTTATTCTGCATAATATGAGTAAGATTCATAATCATATTAACTAAACTATAAATAAATGCTCCTGCCCAAAAACCTATTCCAAACTTATTCATTTTTCTCATAAATCGTTTAAGATAATTGTTGTTATAAATTCTTATATCTCAGTCTTTCTTTAAATTATAACCACCACTCTTATAAACTATTTTTACAGAGTATATTTAGGTGATAAAATGAGCATTATGTTTTGGGATTTAACTTTACTTGGAGTATTCCTAGTATTTGTTTCATCATTTTTAATTATAGAAAGAAAAAAAATAAAGCGAGAGGGTTTGCTTTTCCTTTATCATTCCAAATGGGGAATAAACTTAATAGATAAAATTGGGAAAAAACATGAAAGATTTCTAAAATTTTTAAGTTATCTTTCAGTTTTTGTAGGATATATTTTAATGATTGCAATGGTTTATCTTTTTGCAAAAATTTTAGTTGTTTATCTCTTTCAAGCAGATTTAGTAAGGGCAATAAAAATTCCTCCGATTACTCCTTTAATTCCATATCTTCCTCAGATATTTAAATTGGATTTTTTACCTCCTTTTTATTTTTCATACTGGATTATCATTCTTGCGATTGTAGCAATAACTCATGAGTTTTTCCATGGGATCTTTGCAAAAATTTCTAAAGTGAGAACTAAAACGACTGGGTTTGGATTTTTTCCTTTCTTCTTGCCAATTTTCCTTGCCGCTTTCGTAAATCTCGACGAAAAAACAATGGAAAAAAGAAGTAACTTTGAACAAATGGCTGTTCTTTCAGCAGGAACATTTGCAAATATTTTAACTGCAATACTTGGTGTTTTTTTAATGTGGGGATTTTTCTCTCTTGCCTTTTCTCCTGCAGGAGTTATGTACGATGATTATGCTTATGGGTTTGTAGATTCTGCCCACATCACTTCAATTAACGGAATCAATTTGACAAATCTTACTTATGAAACTCTTGTCAATTTAACCATCCCTGGAAATTTAAACAAGATCTTGGTTGGAGATGAAATTTTTCTCGGAATTAAAGGGATTTCTACTGATGGTGAAATAGCCCTTTATTATGATTCTCCGGCGATAAGAAATGGGTTAAGTGGAGCAATTACCAAAATTAATGGAGAAAATATTAGGAGCCTTGATGATTTATCAAGGGTAATCAGTTCTCACGAAGTAGGAGAAAATATCACAGTTCTTACATATAATGGAAGTGGTTATTCAGAAATAATTTTAACTGTTGGAAATTCTCCGGATGGAAAGCCTTGGCTAGGGGTGAATTTTTTAAACACCAAAGCTTCAGGAATCTTAGGAACAGTTTCAGCATTCACAACTTCCTATAAAAATAACCATATTTATTACTCTCCAAACTTCCCGGCGGCAAAGTTTCTCTATGATTTGTTTTGGTGGTTAGTTTTGATTAGTTTCAGTGTAGCTCTTGTGAATATGCTTCCAGTGGGAATCTTCGATGGAGGAAGATTTTTTTATCTAACAGTTCTTTCGGTAACCAAATCTAAGAAAATTGCCGAGAACTCTTTCAAAATAATGACTGCAATTTTCCTTGCATTGTTGGTCTTACTAATGTTTTTCTGGGCAAAGAGTTTTATCTAAAATCAATAGTCTTTTTATAAAACCCATTAATTTTAAAATAGTAACAAATCAAAAGATTTTTAAAGTTTAGAAGCCCTATAAAAATTACATGGAAAGCAAAGAAAGTTATTTACCGAAGGAAGTCGCAGAATATATAAAAATTACATGGGACTTAAAAAATAGCTGGTCCAACCTAGGAGATTCTAATGAATTCTCTAAGATTTTTAAAAATCATGCAATTGGATTGTATAATATAATTCAAGAATATAATACCAAAATTCCTGAAAATATCCGCAACGAAATTGGTTTAAACACTAGCGGAATTGAAAAAATATGCAAAGAGATTATCTCTTCAAAATAAATTAAATAATATTTAATAATTTTTCCAACTCAATAATTTTTTAAACACTTTTCTTTTTCTTTTCTTATGGATCCAAAAAGAAAAGAACAATTAAGTGAAATTCAAAAAAAGATTTTGATTCATCAAGGTTATCGTTTTGTCGGAAGTCATTCTGCCGTAAAAAATTGTGAGTGGACAAAGAAAAGTCTTCGTGGAGGAGGCAATTGTTATAAATGTACTTTTTATGGAATAAGAAGTCATCAATGTTTGCAAATGACAACAAGTATGTTCTGTGCATCACGTTGTAAATTTTGTTGGAGAGGTCAAAAAGCGCCTATTGGAAAAACTTGGTATGGACCAATCGACTCCCCTGAACATATAATTAATCATTCAATTGAAGAGCATTTAAAACTTCTTACAGGATTTGGAAGTAATCTCAAAACAAATGATCACAAAAAAGAAGAATTAAAAGATGTTCGGCATGTTGCACTTTCTTTAACAGGAGAACCTATTACCTATCCTTTGATTAATGAAATTCTTGATGGATTTCACAAACGAAGAATTTCGACTTTTCTTGTTACGAATGCCCAATTTCCGAATGAACTTGAAAAAATAAAACACGTGACGCAGTTGTACTTAAGTATCGACGCCCCTACAAAAGAAAAATTGAAAGAAATCGATCGACCGCTTTTTAAGGATTATTGGGAGCGAATGAATAAATGTTTAGATTTACTTTCAACTCGTAGATATAGAACATGTATTAGATTAAGTTTAATAAAATATGAAAATATGGAAAACTTTGAAGAGTATGCAAAACTGATAAGCAAAGGTTCTCCGGACTTTGTAGAATTAAAATCATATATGTGGGTTGGGGAAAGTCAAAAAAATTACAAAGTTGAAAATATGCCTTATATGGAAGATATAAAAATTTTTATGGAAAACATTTTAGAATTTTTACCTGGTTATGAATTTCTCTCAAGTCATGAATCTTCTAGAGCGATTCTTTTGGGAAAGAAGTCTTTAAATAAAAAACATTGGATAAATTTCTCCAAGTTTTTTGAATTGGTTAATTCAAAAAAAGATTATGTTGCTGAAGATTATTCTTCAGAAGTTATGCAACCTAATAAGTAATTAGAGAATTTTTTGATACTTCTCTGCTTTTCTCTTTAATCTTCCAAGTTCTTTCTCATAAATTTTTGTAAAAGTGTAATCTTTTGAAAGAGGGATGATTTTCCCATTTTTCACTTTTAATTCAAGATCTTCTTGCTTGTTAATTTTACCCTTTCCCACAAGAACTTCAAAATTTTTTCTCCAAACAGAAATACAAAAGCCTATTCCTCCAGCACTTCTTTTTCGTTCTATATGATAATAATTTTTATTCATATCTTTACAAATAAACAATTCCCTCTTTTGTTAAAGCACAGAATCTTATCCCAACAGGAATCGAAATCAAAGCAGAAACTAATGCCATGTGTTCTTTTCCGTCTCCGGAAGCAATTGAAAGGGCGACCTCTAATCCGTTAAATTTTTCTTTTAATTTTTTTGAAAGATCTTCTTTAAGGTCGACAAGTTTGTTATCCAAGTCTATTTTTACAAATTCAAACTTTTTTTCGTGTGTAAAATTCTTTGCAAATTCATTTCCGACTAAAACTATTTTATCCCATTCTCCAAATTTCATGAGTCCGGAAACTTGTGCCCAACTTCCTTCTCCTTTGCTTAATAAAGCTATCAATTCCATAAAACTAAAAAATAAAATTAGTTTTTAAGGATTATTGTAATCATTTTTTAAAATTACAACAGAATAAAAACATCAAAAGATAAGTAGTGGAGAAGTGTAATAAGGCACAAGAAAAAATACTAAAATAATGCTTCCGATCAAAAATGTAATTTTTGAACGCAGCAAAAATTTAGTAAAATACTAAATTGAAGCTTTTAGTAACTCTATGCTGAAATTCTCGGCGAACCTCGAATCTTACACAAGAGTTCTATCAACGTCATCTTCTATGACGGCCTTAGTTATCTCGTTTTGCGGATGGCTTCGAGCTTAGATGCATTCAGCTCTTATCCATACAATGCGTAGCTATGCGGCCTGCAAAATCACAACCGCTCACCAGAGGCATCCAAGTACCGTTCCTCTCGTACTAGATACTTGTTCCACTCAGATAACAACACACCTAGTAGATATCATACAAACTGTCTCGCGACGTTCTTAACCCAGCTAACGATCCCTTTTAATGCGTGAACTCCGACACCCTTGCACGTTTCTGCACGCGCAGGATAGGGAGAGCCGACAGCGAAATACCAAACCGCCCCGTCAATACGGACTATCGGGGGCGACCAGCTTATTATCCTTGGG
>PCVV01000031.1 GCA_002762735.1 Candidatus Pacearchaeota archaeon CG11_big_fil_rev_8_21_14_0_20_30_13 | reverse complement strand
GCCATTTTTTTTCAATTTTTTTAAAATTCACTTCTACCATTTCCATCTTAAGAAGATCCCCTTTTAATAGATTTTTGTTTTTAAAAAAAATGGAAAATTTAGTTAAACCTTAGAGCATTCTTTTTGTGATTATTCTTGCAAAGTAAGCTAAAAGTGCAAATACAATAAAAAATTCCCCTAAAGCAATTAATTCGGAACTAATTGAAGAAAAGGAAAATTGAAATAAAATTGTTTTCTTCAGAGCAGAATCTAAAAGAACAAGTGGGTTCAAGAAAGAAAATTTCATTAAATTTTGTGAAACATTTTCAATTGGAAGAATTGTATTTGAAAAAAATAAGAAAATCCCTGAAGTTATCATTGAGGCAAAAATAACTCCTTCTTCTGATCGGAATAAATATCCAATGAATATTCCAATGAATATGAACACCGTGAGAGCAGCAAATAAAACACTTATAAGTTCGAGAGAAACGAAAAAGCTTTTCATTCCTAAAATGAATTTTATCCCAAAAAACACAAGTATAAATTGCATAATAAGTATTATCAATGAAACCAAATAAGTAGAAAAAACAAAGATTACCTCTTTTGTAGGAGTCATAAAATTTCGAAAATAAGCGATAGTTTTTCTCTCCTTCAAAACAAAAGTTGAAGAGAGCAATAAAGATCCGAAAAGAGCAATCAAAGAAATTAGAACTGGAATTAAATAATCTCTGCTTTTTGAATTTTGAGTTATTGGTTCTACTACTAATCTAATTGGAGAAATTATACTTTGGGCACTTGAAATTTTCTTTGATTGAAAGTTTTCAACAAGAGGATTAAGATTTTCCAAAGCAAAAGTAATGCTCCCTGAAATCCCTTCTTGAGCTGAAATGAGCCCTGTAAGATTTAACGAGATTTGCTCTGTATTTGCTTTTATTGCAGAGACCAAAATAATTGCACTAGAGAGATTCTCTTTAGCAGAAGAATCATTAAGTGAATCTTTAGTTTCATTAAGTGATTCTAGCAAGGTATCAAACTGAAGAACAGAAATATTAAATGAACTTAAAGTATCCTTGTTTTTATTTGAATATAAAAGAGCAGAATCGAGATTAGTTTGTATTTTTGGCAAACTTCCTTTTGTTAAATCAACAATATCAATTAGATCCTGAACAAAAATCTTACTTTCATTGCTGGATTCTGCATAAACACTATTCTTAGCATTATTAAGGAGGGTATCTGCAAGATTAATTCTCGAATAGTCCACATAAAACGTAACTAAATCTTTTGATTGATCTTCCGGCAAATCTTTGGAAAAAACACTACAAATTTGAACTTCATTCATCTTCACAGCATTTATACAATCTGGTAAAAGAGAATAATTTTTAGTTAAAAACCCACTTTCTTGAAATCCTAAAACAATTTTTTGAGTAAGGTTTGATGAAGAATTTGAATAAACTCCAACATAAACATTTGATAAATTAGAAGAATCAAATGCATATCCTGCAGCAAGAACAATTAAAAGTGGGAGGAGAATAATTATTGCTGAAGAAAATTTTGATCGAAAGAACATAGTTAAATCCTTTCTGAGAATTGCAATTAAACTGGGAGCTATCATTTTTTCTTCTTTGAATTCTTCATTTCGGGAAAGAATTTATTTTTAATTTTTTTCAAAAATTCAAATTTTTTAATTTTGTTTGAAAGAAAAACTTCTTCTATTCCTTTTTTCGCAATTTTAAGTTCACCATCTTGTTCTTCTAAAAATCCTTTTTTTAAAGGAAGATTGTTTTCCACTTCAAGAATTCCATCTTTTAAGATTGTTTTTTTCTTAACCGATTCTTGATAAGTTTTTCTACCTTTTTTGGAAAATATTTTTCTAAAGACTTCATCGAGATCACTTGAATTATATTTAGTTTTGATCTTTGAAGAAGAAGTTTGATCAATTATCTTTTCATTATACAAGATTACAATTTTGTCACAAATTTCATCCGCCTCATTTAAAATCTGGGTGGTAAAAACAATAGTAGTTCCATGAGAATTTATTTTTTTTATAAGTTTTATAATTTGAAAACGAAGTAAAGGATCCAAATCTGCAGTAGGTTCGTCCAAAATAAGAACACTCGGTTTGTGAACTAAAGAACAAGCAATATCAAGACGTTTTTTCATTCCCAGAGAAAGATTTTTTGCAAGCACATCTTTCGCATTAATTAAACTCACAAAATGCATTAATCCTTCAATTCTTGGAAGGAGCATTGATTTCTTAACATGATATAATCTTCCAAAATAAAGAAGATTCTCTTTGACCGTAAGATCCTCATAAAAAGAACCATCCTCGATTGCAAAGCCAAATAATCTTTTTATATTTTTAATTTCTTTAAAAATATCTTTGTTCGAATAAAGGATCTTTCCAGAAGTTGGCTTGTAAAATGAAGCGATCATCTTCAACATAGTCGATTTTCCTTCTCCAGAAGCACCAATTATTCCAGTAATTTTTCCTTCGGGAATATCCAAGTCAATTGAATCAAAAACGGTATTTTTTCCAAACCTTTTGGTCACCCCTTGAAGTTGGATTAACTTCTCATCCATCTTTAAATTAAGAAAAATCTCTTTTTAAATTTACACTTCAAGGGAAGAACCTTTTTAACAAATTTTAAATATCTTCCTTTTCATAAGAATGGATGATTAAAAAACAAAATCAATTTGAAGCCCAATTAATTGGAAAAAACATTTCAAGTAATTCAAAAAAAGCATATACTCTTTCTAAGGAAAATTTTTTTGGAGAGTTAACGAGCGGCAAGGTGATTTATTCCCTTCAGGAAGGATTTTTTCTTTTTAAAAATAAAGAGATGGGAATTTTGCAAAATAAAAAAAATTTAAATGAAAATGAAGTACTAAAAAAATTTTTAAAGATTGATAAAGAATTTTCTTCAAAATATCAAGTCTTTGAAAGTTTAAGAAAAAAAGGGCTCATTCTTAAATCTGGAATAAAATATGGGGCAGATTTTTCAGTATATGAAAAAGGAAAAAAACCTGGAAAAGATCACTCAAGTTTTCTTCTTTCAGTTGAACCATTTTCAAAAAAAGTCAATTGGGAAAAATTTATTTTAAAAAATAGAGTTGCAAATTCAACTAAAAAAAAAGTCCTTCTTGCAATTCAAGATGAGGAAGGAAATATTCTTTATTACAGGATTGATTGGATCAAATTCTAAAAACATTTATAATAAACACTAAATTACTCTTTTCATGCCCACAACTGATTCATCTATAATAAACGAAAAAATTTTAAGATTTTTAGAAATTCATGGTCCGAGTCTTCCAGTCCATCTTGCAAGAGAAGTTGGAATGGATATGATTTTCACTTCTGCATTTTTGTCTGAATTGCTTGCCCATCAAAAAATAAAGACTTCTCATATGAGAGTTGGAACAAGCCCTGTTTATTTTTTACCTGGACAAGAGGAAGGACTTGAAAAATTCTCGGAGTATATTAAAGGAAAGGAACATGAAGCTTTAAATCTTTTAAAAAAAAATAAATTCCTCATAGACTCTGAACAAGAACCAGCAATAAGAGTTGCACTAAGAGCAATTAAAGATTTTGCAAAAATCTTAGAGAAAAATGAAATTTTAGTCTGGAGATATTTTACCGCCAAAGAAGAAGAATCTCTTTCTGAAGAAAAAAAAGAAGTTCAGAAGGAAATCCTAGAAAAAGAAGAAATTCATAAAAAAGAAGCAGGAATCATTGAAAAAAAGAAAAAATCAAAACAAATAAAATCAAAAACTAAAAAGATTCCAAAAGAAAACGATGAAAAATTCTTTAATAAGGTAAAGGGATATTTATCTAAGAAAGGATTTGAAATGCTTGATATTATTAATTTTAACAAAAAAGATCTTATTTTAAAGATTTCTAAAGATAATGAAGAAAAACTCCTTTTTGCATATAACAAAAAAAGGATAAATCAGAAAGACATCTTGAATTGTTATAAAAAATCAGAAGAAAAAGATATGAATTATTTGATCCTCTCTTTGGGAGAAATTCCAAAAAAAACAAAGACGTTCATAGACGCAGCAAGAAAATTAGATTCGATTGATAAACTTGACTAATTGAAATTAAACATAAGGTTTAAAAAAGAAATATTATACCTTTTAATATGGGAAAAATAAAATCAAAACAAGTAAAAAGAGCCTCTAAAGAGCTCATGGAAAATGGAATAGAATTTTACGATGATTTTGGAAAAAACAAAAGAATACTCGGTCAAGAAATGCCATCCAAGAAAATGAGAAATAAAATGGCTGGATATTTAACAAGATTCACTAATCAAAAACAAAAAGAAGCTGAACTTCTAAAAGTAGAATAGTTCTTTTTCTGACTTTCAAAAAATGGCTCTGAGGAGAATTTAACTCCCGACCTCTGCCTCATGAGAGCAGCACTCTGACACTGAGCTACAGAGCCATAAAAGAGGGTCCTAAAAGCCCAACTATGAAACTAATAAAAAATAACACTTTAAAAGGGTTATTGAAAACAAAAAAATTCCCAAAAGGAAAAAAATAAATAAAAAGTTAAAACTCTCCAACTAGCCTAAATCTTAAGATTTATTTCTTAGGTTTAGTTTTAACTGGTTTTTTTGGAGTTTTCTTTTTTACCATTCTTTTCACTTTTTTAACAGGCTTCTTTCTAGCTACCTTTTTAACAATTTTATTTGCCAATTTAGAATTTGAGCTCTTCTTAATTTTTTTCTGAAATGGCCTTTTTTTAACTAATTTCTTTACAACAACTTTTTTCTTAGTCATCTTTTTTTTAGTAGCCTTGCCTTTTTTTAATCCCATCATCATCCTCTTTTTTAATTTTATACCTCCAAACTAAGTTTGGACATTAACTTGAATAATTTTTTCATGTTAACATCAATTTTATGATGAACTTCTTTAAATATTTTTTTATTTTTTTAAAAAAAGTTTTTAAAAAATTTTAAAAAAATATTTTTTATCGACGAAAAAAAGAATATTTGTTAATTATAAAAAGACAAATGAATTTTTTATAAAAAAGGGGGTTATTCTCCTAAAACTTTAACTAAAATTTTTTTATCACTTTGTCCATCAAATTCTCCATAAAAAATTTCTTCCCATGGACCTAATTCGAGTTCAAAATTTTGGACAGAAACAACCACTTCTCTACCCATAATTGTCCTCCAAAGATGGCTAAACCCATTTTTTTCTCCAGTATGATGATGTTGATAATCAAAATTTTTTGGAGCAAGTTTTTCAAGCCAATCTTTAAAATCTTGAATCAGCCCAGACTCATCATCGTTTATAAAAATTGAAGAAGTAATATGCATCGAATTAACCAAAACAATCCCATCTTGAACTCCAGATTCTCGAACCGCTTTTCTAACTAAATCGGTTATTTTAATAAAAGCAATTCTTTCTTGGGTATTGAATTCTAATTTCTTTGAATAAACTGTCATTTTAAATTTTTGAAGTGGTTGGCCTCACCGTGATTGAAGCCAACCCATCATTTCTACAAAATGAAATGATTATGAGTTATGATTGTAAGCGGAGGGTGGGACTCGAACCCACGAAAATTCGCTCTGCAGGCGAACGCAGTAGCCGCTGTGCCACCTCCGCATGATTTTTCAAAAGAAAAATTCTATTTAAAGATTGTTATTAAGAAAACTAAAAACTTTTAAACGGAATGCCATTCTAGATTATACGCCTGGGTAACTCAGCCTGGATAGAGTGCCAGCCTTCTAAGCTGGAAGTCGCAGGTTCAAATCCTGTCCCGGGCGTTCTTTAAAGTTCTATCTTCTCTAAATCTTTAACTAAATAACTTTCATTAAAAATTTCATTTGCTTCGGAGAGTAAAGTTTTTATCTCTTTTGAATACCTTGAACTAATATGTGTTAGAATTAGCTTTTTGGATGTGGATTTTTTTGCAATTTCGGCAGCCTGAGAAATCGTCAAATGAAAATGTTCTTCTGCTTCTTTACTTAACTCTTTTGAATAGGTTCCCTCAGCGATTAGTATATCGGAATTCTTAACAAAAGGAATTATTTTTTTGTTTAATTTTGTATCAAGAACAACTGAAATCTTTTTGTTTAGATCTTTATAGACTAAATCTTTAGATTTGAATTTTTTCCCTTCATAACTCACATCTTTTCCATCCTTTAATTTTTGAAGGATAGGTCCTTCTGGAAGCCCGGATTTTTTAAGTTTATCTTTATCAATTCTAATATTTCCTTTGTTCACAAAAGAATATGCTAGAGTGGGAATTCCATGCTCCATCTCTTCACAAGAGAGATAAAAATTTTTATCTTCATAAAAGAGCCCAGATTTTAATTCTTCAACTTTTATTTCATAATTTTTAAAAAAATTAAAAACTTCCAACGTTTTTTTAATTTTCTCTTTAATTCCATTGGGTCCATAAATATAAAGAGTCTTATTATACCCGCTGATTGCCAAGGTAGAAAGTAATCCTGGAAGGCCCAAAATATGATCTCCATGCCAGTGAGTGATCAAAATTCTAGTAATCTTACAAGGATTAAGGCCTGCTTTTCTAAATTGTCTTTGCGTCCCTTCTCCACAATCAAAAAGAATATTCTCTTCATTCATTCTTAAAAGAATAGAAGTAGGATTTCTAGCCCGGCTAGGAATGTTATCACCAGTTCCTAAAAAAGTTAAATTTATTTGAGGCATAAATTAATTAGAAAAACAGGATATTTATAACTTTTTAAAGAAATTTACCAAATAAAGAGCTATTGAAAAGGCAAGGACTAAAATTCCAATAATATAGTAAGCTCCAAAATAATTGAAATTATCTTTAAAATAAGAAATTACTAAAAGAAGGATCCCAAGAGACAAAAAAACTTCCTTCATCTGAATTGAAAAATCAATCAACCATCCCATTGGAAGTTTAACTAATTTAAGTTTAAATATCTTAACAAAGTTCAGACTAACTCAAAATATTCCAGAATTCTATTCCCGGCGAAAAATACAGGAATAAAACGCCAATTACTTTAGTGCAGTTGAAGCAGGCGAAATATAGATGATAGTGTCTCCTCTTAAAAAAGTCAAACCAAGACTTTTTCTCTGAGCCCCATTTTCCATCTCTTTTACGTTATCCAACACCAAATTGATGTGGATATCAAAAGCCAAAAGAGTTCCAACAAACTCTTTATCGCCTTTCAACCGAACCAAAACTTCTTTACCTTTAGATGTGTTCAACAAATCCAAGGGTCTTTCAATTCCGTTAACCATATCATACTTGTGATATTTTCATTTATAAATTTTCTTATAGTCAAAAAGATTAAACCTAAAAATTTATTTTCATCGGAAAGTTTATAAACAAAAAATAAAGAAAAGCTATATAGAAAATGAAACTTGGAAGAAAAATTACAGGCGGAAAGTATATTAAACAAAGGAAAAAGAAAAGGTTCGAAAGAGCTGGGCAAAGAAAAGAAGTTAAATTGGGTGAAGAGAAAAGGAAAACTGTAAGAACAACTGGCGGAGCAAAAAAAACATTTTTACTTAGAGGAAGTACCATAAATGTTCAATCTAAAGATAAAAAACAACAAACTAAAATTAAAAATGTTTTGGAAACTCCTTCAAACAGATTTCTTGCAAGACAAAATATAATCACAAAAGGCACAATTGTTGAAACTGAACTTGGAAAAGTGAAAGTAACTAACAGGCCAACTCAAGAAGGAAATATTAATGGAATTCTTCTTGAATAGAAAATTTATTTAATTCTAGACGGTAAATCTGTAAATAAACCTAAACCAAAAGCTTTATAAATGCACTTCATTTTTAAATCTTACGTAAAATTTAAGTTCTAAAAAATGTCAAATATCGAAGAATGCCCAGAATGCGGAAGCGTTAATTTAACCTTTGATTCTCATCTAGGAGAAGTGATTTGTAATGATTGTGGCCTTGTTGTTGAAGAAAAGATGGTAGATACTGGGATGGATCTTTCTGGAAAATTTGATAAAGGTGAAAAAAAAGGAAGGGGTGGAGCTCCAATGTCAATGCAGAAGTTCGATAAAGGATTGACTACAAATGTTGGAGAAATTTCAGATATTTATAGACTTGAACCTAAACAAACAAGAAAATTCTTAAGATTAAAAAAATGGCAAGAAAGAGTTTCAACTTCAATTGAAAGAAATTTAAGACTTGCAATGGCAGAATTAAGAGTAATTTCTTCCTATCTTAATCTTCCAAATGTAGTAAGAGACGAGGCTTCAAGAATTTATAATTACGTTCTTCAGAGAGGATTAGTTCGTGGAAGAAGTATGGAATCTGTTATAGCCGCATGCCTTTATGCTGCATGCAGATCCTATAATATTCCAAGGACTTTAGATGAAATGGCAACTGCATCAGATGTCGAAAGAAAAGAAATTGGGAGAACTTACAGATTTATAATTAGAAAATTAGGAATTAAAGTAAAACAATCTTCTCCAAAAGATTATATTTCAAGATTTTCTTCCGTTTTGAAATTATCTCCTGCAACTCAAAATGATGCACTGGATATTCTAGATCAAGCAAGAGATGTTCAATTAACTTCTGGAAGAGGACCGGCCGGAATTGCCGCTGCCGCACTTTATGTTGCTGCTTTAATGAATGATGAAAAAAAGACTCAAAGAGAAGTTGCGGATATTGCAGGAATTACAGAAGTTACAATAAGAAACAGATACAAAGAACTAATTGAAAGACTGAAACTAGAAGATAAAATAAAACAAAAAGAAGCTGAATCAAAAGAAAGAAAAAGTAAACTTCAATAAGTTTTCAAAATAAAATTCTAAATCTTTTTATACTCCCCAGACCGTATAATTTTACGCGGGGGTGCCGGAGTGGTCAAACGGGCAAGATTAAGGCTCTTGTGGTTTATCCTTACGCAGGTTCGAATCCTGTCCCTCGCATTTTTTTATTTTAGTCCTTTAGAATTAAGTAAATTTTTTATCTTAATCTTATCTGAATCTTCTTCTCTTTCATTTAAATATTGAATTAATCCTTTTCCTCCGTTGTCTTTAACATTTATGTCTGCACCTTTCGA
>PCVV01000050.1:9689-9846 GCA_002762735.1 Candidatus Pacearchaeota archaeon CG11_big_fil_rev_8_21_14_0_20_30_13 | reverse complement strand
TTAATTGGGGCATTAATTGCTATTCCATTCGCATTATTCGGAAAAGATAGCAATTCAGTAATAAACTTTTTTTGCAAAGATTCTTCTTGGAAACTTAAAGGAATGGATTTATTGTCCAATATCTTAGGAAAACATACAATTCTAATAATAATTATTG
>PCVV01000050.1:303-9638 GCA_002762735.1 Candidatus Pacearchaeota archaeon CG11_big_fil_rev_8_21_14_0_20_30_13 | reverse complement strand
TTGAATATCTTGAATAAAAAGTCAGCCCTCTCTTCTTTCTTAAAAAGAAAGAAACAAAAAGGGCAGGCTTTTCTCTCTAATTTTTTGGTCGTCGGAACCACCCCTCATCCCGAAATTCTTAGTGAATTAAAATAATTTATACTTTTAACTCCCAAACTTCTAATTTTTCAAAAAACAATTTTTTTTCTACAAGTAATTTTTTAGTATATCTTTCCCAATCAATCCCTTTTGTTAAATTAGAAACAAGCAAAATTATCTTTCCTTTTATCTCAAGGTGAGTTTTAGCTTCAACTAAAAATTTATTAATTAATTCAGAACCATTTTTTCCACCGCTTGTTGCAATTGCGGATTCGGTATCCTCTCTTTTATCTGCAGGAAGATAGGGAGGATTAAATATAATTAAATCAAATTTTTCTTTTATGTTAGAGAATAGGTTGGACCAAATCACTTCAAATCCTTTTTGTTTGCAAAGATTAATTGCATCCTCGTTTTTATCTACTCCAGAAAGATTTTTGAAACCCATTTTTTTTAATGTTTCAAGTTGAATTCCAGATCCTGTCCCTATTTCAATAATCTTGATTTTTTTTGATCTCTTTTTTAAATGATTCATCAAGACTTCTTGTAATAAATAAGAATCTTCAGAAGGTTCATAAACTAGAGACATTTTTATCCAAATAGGCCATTTATAAAATCAATCAACTCAGATTTGAATAAAAAGACCAATGCAAGAATTCCAATAAGGACTAAAAGAGTTACAACCAAAATACTTGTCACAGTGCTGCTCTTGAATTGAGTTAAATCTTTTTGATTATTATATCCAGAAATCTTTTGTACAACTTTCTTTCCGGATTTTTCTTCTTTACCTTCTCCCCCAATTAATGGAACAAATGTTTTTTGAACTCCTGAATATTCAGTTTGGCTTTCTTTTTTAATATTAAATCCGCTAACCACTTTTTCTTTGTTCGGACTTTTAGTTTCTTCTTTTTCTTTATTTAAAACTTCAACTTCAGAATTCCCTCTTTGAAGATAAATATAAGCTCTTGCAGCATCCTCAATTTCTTCTTTTTTATATCCAGCTTGATAGAAAGTCATCATTGCTTCTTTCAAGTTTTGGCCTCTTTCAATTGCAGTCTTAAGTCCACCAAGAATTTCTTGATTTGTTAAGAGATAGTCCTCTTCTTTTACCATCCACAGAAAAGGAGTTTGTTGTTTAAAAATTTGTCTTTTTAGATTGTAATGATTTCACCATTCTTTTTTAGGTGAGAAGTTTTCCCTTCAATGTATCCAAATTCTTCAGCTAGACCAATTAGGGGTTTTTCTTGAACTTGTGATCCATGTGCCGGAATGACATGTTCAGGTTTTAACATTTGAATTAATTCTCTCATGTCTTCTCTGCTTCCATGTCCGTGAACATGAACATCAACTTGTATTTTAACTCCCATTTTTCTTAATTTCGCATCAAGCTTTTCTCTTGCTTCAAGATTTACTTCTGTGGGGATAACACTTGAAGAAAATATCAAATTATCTCCTTCTCTAAATTTGAAATAGGTATCTCCTCTGGATATTCGGTCTAAAATTGAATTTTTTTCTGCTTGGTGGCCAGTACAAACAATTAGATATCTTCCCCTGCCTGATTCAACTTTTTTTAAAATTGAGTCTACTTGACCCCTATATTTGGCGATTTTAACTTTGTTTGCAAAAGGACATTTGCCAATCTTTAATGCACAACCAACATATTTTGCAAGACTTCTTCCAAGAAAAACGATTTCCCTCTTTGTTCTCTGACCGATTTTCACAATGTTATTTAATCTTTCGATATGGCTTGAAAATGTTGTAATGAACAAGGCTTTATCTCCTTGATTCACTTTTGAAAATGCATCTTCTAAAAGATGTTCAGCGATTTTTTCTCCGCCGGGTTTCTTTTCAGTGTAAGCATAAAGGGAGTCTATAACAAGTGCCTTAACTTTTTCTTTTCCTAATTCCTTAAGTCTTTGGTAATTAGGAGGATTTCCAAGAGTTGGATGATTATCAAATTTTAAATCAAGAGAATAAAAGAAAATTCCTTCTTTAGTATGTAATGCTAGATATGCACAATCCAATGTCGAATGAGTTGCATGAACAAACTCAATTTCAATTCCTTCTTTGCTAGACTTAATTTTATGTCTCGAATCAGAATTAACAACTCTTAAAGGATTATTTATTTTTACTCCAGCATCTTCAATTAGGGATTCCAAAACTTTCATTGTGAATGCAGTTCCAAAAATCTCAATATGAGGGTATCTATTTGCAAGAAACGTAAGTCCACCTATATGATCCAAATGAGCATGAGACAAAAATATTGCTTTTACTTTTTCTCTCCAACCTAATTGGTCGAGAATTCTATCATCAGGGACTCCTCCAACTCTTCTTAGTCCAGGAAGACTATATCCAATTTTTTCTTGTTCTTGAAGTTCAATTATTCCTGGTAAAAAAAATCCGCAATCAAATATAAAAACTTCCTCTCCAATTTTAACTGCAGTCATATTTTTTCCAACTTCTTCAAACCCGCCAACCGTGCAAATTTCCATTTTATATTCTTTTCAGCAAAAATAACTTTAAAATGGTTTCTAACAAAAAATATAAAGGTTCAAAACATGTTTTATCAATGAAATCACTTATTCCCTCTCATAGAGAAAAAAGAAGATATCTTTTGCTTAAAGGAAAAGACTTGAAAAAAAATTTCACAAATGCAATTAAAGAATTTGTTGGGATCTTAGGATTAAGTGAAGCTTCCCCAATGTGGGTTAAAGAAAATATAGTTTCAGTAAATAGAAAATCTCTTGACAAAGTAAAGGCTTCGTTGGCAATTTATTCAGAAAAAATAGAACTAATAAAGGTTTCTGGGACGCTAAAAAGTTTGAATTAAGAAGTTTTACTTAATTGGTTTCATTTCGTTCCAAGCAAGTTCAAACATTTGCTCTAATGCTGAAGCAAAGAATTCAGTATTTATCCAAACACCCACATCATAATTAGGGTGGAATTTTTCATCATCCAAAAGCATAAACATTATTTGGTTAGAATCAATTATCGTAAATCTTGCTTTAATATTCTCCAAATTTTTAACTTCAGCAACTTTTTTTAATTCTCTAGCTATTTGAATATTATTTTTATCAATTGGAGCAGCAATTCTTATTTTTACCCCTCTTTTTTTAACTTTTTCAAAACTTGCCATCAATGCTTCAAGTTTTCTATTCAATCCTTCAGCAGTTGTAACCATTGTAATTGTCTTTTCAGCATCTCTAACCATCATATCCAAATGGTTGTAAAGGTTTTGTCTTCCCTTTAAACTTCCTGAAAGATCTGAAGGCTCAACAAATTTAATTCCTTTCGTGAATAGTCCAGTTAATTCATCCAAAACTTCATCTCCTTTCAAAGATTCAAGTCTTTTTGTTTTTTCTTTTGCATCAACCATGAGGTTTTTCTTCACTCTCTCAACAACTTCTTCTGGTTTCAAAGCAACAAACTTAATTGGTTTTCCAACTTTCATAAGAATAAATCCTTTCTTTTCCAAAGATTCTAAGATATCATAAGTTCTTGATCTTGGGACATCAGAAATAGTTGAAAGTTCACCTGCCGTAGAAGTTCCTCTAGAAAGAAGAGCAGCCCAAACTTTCACTTCATAAAGGTTCAAATCAAAAATCTTTCGAAGTCTGCTTAAAAATTCATCTTTAACTATCATTTTGTCTAACCATTTTAGGATTTTTTAGTTTTTAAATATTGCTATCCTACAAAAGTAACTCTAGTTAGTTACTCCCTATTAGTCTAACAATTTGAATTTTTCCAGTTCTTTCCTTAATGGTAAATTCTTCAATTTCTCCTCGAGGATTGATTATTTTTTCTACAAATTCAATTTTTTTTGAATTTGTTCTTTCTTTTAACAATTTTTTTTGTTTTTCTAAAATTTGTTGAAAATTCTTATCAATTTCAAGAGTAAGCTCGATAAAATTTTCTTTATTAAGTCCCATTTTTTTTCTTAGTGCTTGTACTTTTCTGGAAATCTCCCTTGCAAATCCTTCCGCTTTTAACTTGGAATTTAGGTTAAAATTGATATTTACTTTTAATTCATCTTTCTCATGGAGTTTTTCAGAGTATTTTTTAACATTCAATTCTTGGATGATCACTTTTTTTAATTCATTAGAAATTTTAGTTTTCGAATTTACTTCGACTTCAGAAAGGGGCCATTTTAAGGGAACGTTGTTTTGATCTCTTTGTTTTAATCCTTCAGAAACAATCGTTCTTGCATAGGTCATCTCAGACTCAAGTTTTTTATTAATTTTCTTCTCATCTAGTTTTGGCCAATTTTCAAGATGAACAGAACTTTTCTTTCCATTAATTGTTTGAAAAATTTTCTCTGCAACAAATGGCATAATAGGTGCAATAATTTTAGAAGTTTCAACAAGAACATATTGTAAAGTTTTTTTTGCATTAATATCTCCTTCATTAAATCTTTCCCTAGAATTCCGAACATACCAAGTTGAAAGTTCTTCTATAAAATTTTTAATTTCAAAAGAAGCTTTCATAGTATTATAATCTTCTAAATTTTTTCCAACCTCTTTTATTAAAGAGTTAAGTCTAGAAATAATCCATTTGTCCATTACTTCTTTTGATTTATTATCTTTTTCATCGTCTTTTGTTTTGTACATAGAATAAAAATTATTTACATTATACAATAAAATCAAAACTTTTTTGTAAACTTCTTCAAGACCTTTTTCAGAAAAATTGAAATTATCTGCATTCATTATGGAAGATTGTAATAAATAAAATCTCAAAGAATCAGCACCATACTTTTCTAAAACTTTATGTGGATCTGGGTAATTCTTTTTTGATTTTGACATTTTTTGACCATCTTCAGCGAGGATAGTTCCAGTTGTTAGAACGTTTTCAAAAGGAATTTTGTCAAAAAGAATTGCAGATAAAACCATCATATAATAAAACCAAGCCCTTGTTTGTCCAATATATTCTACTACAAATTGTGCCGGAAAATTTTTCTCAAAAAATTCTTTATTCTCAAAAGGATAATGAAATTGTGCAAAGGTCATAGAACCAGATTCGAACCAGCAATCCAAAACTTCTGGGATTCTTGAATATTCTTTTCCTTCTATCTCTAGCTTTACGTCGTCAAGAAAATCTTTATGAAGATCAATTTCTCCTTTTGGTAATTTTTTTGCATACCTTTTAAGCTCTTCAATCGATCCAATTACTTTTATTTTTCCTTCTTCATTTTTCCATATCGGAATTGCACTTGCCCAATATCTGTTTCTAGTGATATTCCAGTCTGGAGCAGTTTCGATGTTATGTTTCATTCTGCCTTCTTTTAAAAATTCAGGAATCCAATTTATTTTTACATTCAATTTCAAAAGTTTTTTCTTTATTTTTTGAATATCCACAAACCATGCTGGAAGAGCTCTGTACATCAATTTTGTATCGCATCTATAGCAAAACGGATATTCATGTTCAACTTTCTTTGAGAGTATTGCTTTACCAGATTTTTTTAAATCAATCACAATTTTTTCATTAATCTCATGGACATATTCTCCTGCATAATCCGTTACTTCTTTTGTAAAATTCCCTTTTTCATCGACTGGTTGAACCATTGGAATGTTATATTTTCTGCAAACAAGATTATCGTCTTCACCAAAAGCAGGAGCAGTATGGACAATTCCAGTTCCATCTTCAGCAGTAACGAAATCTCCAAGTATAAATTTGAAAGCATTTTTTGTGCCTTCAAAGTATGGATAAAGTGGTTCGTATTTTTTTCCTTCAAGATCTTTCCCAGAAATAATTTTTTTAATAGTATACTCTTCTTCAGATTTGTAGAAATTTTTAATTAGTTCTTTAGCTAAAAGATAAGTATTTTTATCTGTTTTATCCTCGACAAATGCATATTCAATTTTTGGGTTAACAGTTAATGCAAGATTTGATGGAAGTGTCCAAGGAGTTGTTGTCCATGAAAGAGCATAGGTATTTTTTTCATCAACAATTTTAAATTTAACCACTACAGATAAATCTTTAACGTTTTTGTAAGAGTTGTCCATTGCAATTTCCGATTTTGCAAGGGGAGTCGAACATCTTGGGCAGTACATTAAAATTTTTTCTCCTTCATATAAATATCCTTTTTCATAAAGTTCTTTAAACGCCCACCAAACGGATTCAATGTAATCGGTGTCCATTGTTTTATATCCATTTTCGAAATCAACCCATCGACCAATTCTATCAATTGTTTTTTCCCATTCAGATGCAAAAGTCAGGACTTTACTTTTGCAAAAATTGTTAAATTTCTTAACCCCCATTTTTTCAATTTCATCTTTAGAATTAAGTTTAAGCTCTTTTTCTGCGACGTTTTCTACGGGAAGTCCATGGCAATCCCAACCCCAATTTCTTTTTACAAGTCTTCCTTTCATAGTGAAAAATCTGGGAAAAACATCTTTTAATATTGAAGCGAGTAGATGGCCGTAATGAGGCAATCCTGTTGCAAAAGGAGGTCCATCGTAAAAAATGTAAGGTTTTCCATTTTTTGTCTTTTCAAGAGATTTTTCGAAAGTGTGGTCTTTCTCCCAGAAATCCAAAACTTCCTTCTCATATTCGTTTATGTCAGTCATTAAGATTTTAAGAGAAGGCGATTTATAAGATTTTCTTGAGAATTAAATTCAAAGGAATTTTGTCACTCAAAAAGTTAAGACGCAAAATTTTATAAAGTTAAAGCTCATAATTTTTCTATGATAATTAAAACTCGGAGTTATCCCCATTGTTAGAACGGATATTCTTAGTTTAAACTCTATTTTTAATGTAAATATTTATAAGAAAGATTTGCCCCTAATTAAATGTACTATGGTGGATGTAGTTTAATGGTAGAATGCACGGTTGTGGTCCGTGAGAAGCGAGTTCGATTCTCGCTTTCCACCCTAAATTTAAAATGAAAACAGAAACTGTAAAAGGATTCAAGGATTTTACTGGAGAAGAAGCAGAGAAAAGGGAATTTATAAGAAAGATTTTAGTGGAGTCTTTTGAAAGTTATGGATTTGAACCTTCTGAAACTCCTATAATAGAATTCAAAGAATTTGTTCAAGGAGAGAATGTTCGTGATGAAGCAGTAAGTGATATCTTTAGATTAGAAGATAGGGGAGGAAGAGAATTAGCCTTGAGATATGAATTTACCTTTCAATTAAAAAGATTAATGGAAGGAAAAAAAATACCATATAAACGATATACTATTGGTCCGGTCTTTAGAGATGAACCAGTAACCGGAAACCGGTTTAGGCAATTTACTCAGTGTGATATAGATACAATTTCTTCTGATGTGAATAGTGAAGCGGAAGTTTTAGCAGTGGTAAATAGAGTTTTAGAAAAATTAGAAATTGAAAGTGTGATTTTCATAAATAACAGAAAATTATTAAATGAAATTTTAGAAAAAGAGAAGATTAAACTTGAAGATCGAGATAAAGTCATTTGTGAAATTGATAAGATGGATAAATTAGAAGAAAAAGAAGTTTATAATAACCTTAAAAAATATGGTGCTCAAAATTTGATTAAAATTTTTAATCAACCAGAAAAATCTTTTGAAAAATATGAATCTTATTCCGAAATAAAAAATCTAAAAAATTATTGTAAGATATATGGATTTAAAATAAAATTTAATCCTGCTCTTGCAAGGGGACTTTCGTATTATAATGGTTCTGTTTTTGAAATAAAAACTAAAGAGATGAAAGAAACAATTTGTGGAGGGGGAAGTTATATGTTTAATGAAGTTCAATCAACAGGACTTTCTTTTGGGTTAGACAGATTATCTATGCTCTTAAAAGAAGATTTTGCCAAAATAGAACGAATTATGGTTCTTTCTATAAATCAAGAAAAAGAAGCTATAAAACTCGCGGAAAAGTTAAGAAGTAAGGGATTAAACTGTTATTACTCAAATGCTAAAATCTCAAAAGCATTAGACTATGCGAACTCGAAAAAAATATCTAAGGTAATATTTGTTGGTGAAAAAGAATTAAAAGAAAATAAAGTGAAAGTTAAAAATATGGAAAGCGGAGAGGAACAATTAGTTTCTATGGACGAAATTAATTAATCTTTTCTTTTACTAAATCCTTCTAAAATTTCTTTTTCTAAAAAGTGCAATTTTCCTGGGATAATTATACAGTACGGTTTTAAAACGCCAGAATATTCTAAGGCTTCTTCTATTGTTCTATACATTATTTTTCTATTTTTAGTTCCAAGTGCTTGGCAAACCGCAATTTTTCCAAGTTGAATTTCGTGCTTTTTTGCGGCAATTTTAAGTTGATTAAGTGCCTTATTAAATTCAAGTCCAATGTCAATTAAAATAAGTGAATGGGCTTCGATACTCAAATTTTGTTTTACAATTTCCATAAAACTATCCGGTTCAAAGCTTTTTTGCCATGCAGGCATTGACGAAACTTTTCCAAATTTGTAGAGTTGGAGTCCAGTTTCAGCAACCGCATCGAAAATGGAAGCAGAATATACCACTTTATACTTTATTCCAGATTCTCTACATTCGTTAATAATAGTAATATGTGTAGTGGCACTCAAAGGAGAACCATAAATCAAGAGGGCAACATTGAGTTTTTCAGCCTCATCAATAATGCTTAAATTTTCGACTTGTGCTCTATTAAGAACCTTAAATTTTTTTCCAATCATTTCCTCCAGTTGATGTTCAGTATAAGGAAAATCTACTGTATAATTTTCAAGATAAATCTTTTTACATTTCTCAATAGCATCGAGGCCTTCCTTACTTATTCCCCGTTCACTAAGTCCAAGTCCAATTAGGTATAACATAAAAGTAAAGAGAATTTTTCATTTATAATGGTTTTGATAGAAGAATCCATTCAAGGAAAGTTTTAACAGGTTTTTTTCTTAATCTTTTTTGTGATTAAACTTCTACTTGTAACAATTGCAATAAAAAACAAAGTAAAAAGAAGCCAGTCATTTCCGATAATCAAACCGTAAAATCCAATTGCCACTGAAATTGCTATTAAGATCCTAAACCATTTTTGACCATCTTTTTGCTCGTCTTCGGTAAGTTTCTTCAAATAATCTCCAATAGGAATCCCTAATATTAAAAAAATGATTCCAATAGAGAGTTTCACAAGTTCTTGCATATTATAAATTGTCCAAAGGACTTTTTATATTTTTCAATTGATTATTTGCGACATGAGTATAAATTTCAGTTGTCGTCAAAGAAGAATGTTCAAGAAGTTTTTGAATAGACCTCAGATCAGTTTCATTTCTTTCTTCAAAAACATAATTCATATTTGCTGTAATATTTTAATAGGTCGTCTTAA
>PCVV01000050.1:0-251 GCA_002762735.1 Candidatus Pacearchaeota archaeon CG11_big_fil_rev_8_21_14_0_20_30_13 | reverse complement strand
TTGAAAAACAAAAAGCTAATCTTTTTATACGAGCTTCCTATTTTAATCTTAAGATGCCAACATTAAACTGGATTGGAAAAGAAGCGGTTGTAGGACACGATAAAGATGTAAAGTTTAGATTGCTAAAAAAAGTTAAAACCTACTCTGTTGGAGATTCTCAAAATTTAATTATTAAGGGAGATAATTTAGAAGGGCTTAAAGCACTTATGCCTTATTATATCGGAAAAGTAAAATGTATCTACATAGATCCC
>PCVV01000015.1 GCA_002762735.1 Candidatus Pacearchaeota archaeon CG11_big_fil_rev_8_21_14_0_20_30_13 | reverse complement strand
TCAATTCCAATAAATCTTAACCCAAAAGATATAAAAAGTTCAAATTCGGTTCAAAATGAAGAAGGTAAAGATTATTCAAAATACTTATTTTTTGTATTTTGTGTGCTCCTTTTAGGATTATATCTTCTAAAATTTAGGAAAAGAAAAAATGAGTGGAAAAATTGAAGAAAACAAAATGAATGCAATCATGATCATAGAGATAATGGGAAGGCCAAAAGAGCATTTAATTCAAACTTTAGAGGCTCTTTCAAAAGAAATAAGTGAAGAGAAAGGAGTTAAGATCGTTACTAAAAAAATAAATGAACCAGTTTTAGCAAAAGATCAAAAGGATTTATTCACAACCTTTGCAGAGATAGAAATTGAAGTTGAAGACCCTTTGCTTCTTACAATTTTGATGTTCAAATATATGCCTTCTCATCTAGAGATTGTGGAGCCTGAAAAGTTCATTTTAACGAATGTTGGATTTGGAGATATTTTAAATGAAATTACTAGAAGACTTCATAGATATGAAGAACTTGTGAGAGTTATGCAAATTCAAATGCAGGCTCAAGCTCAAAAGGTTCCACAGTTAAAAGTAATTGAGAATATAAAAGAAGAGAAGAAAGAATCTAAGAAAGGAAAGGGTAAATTTAAAAAAAAGTAAAAATTTCTATTTCTTAAAAAATCCCCCAGAAGTCATTTGTGTTTTTGAGAATTTCATCTTAAAAAACCAAATTAAAAAGATTGCGGTGACTCCAATTAAAACCCATCCAACTGTTGTCCAAGGTGAACTCGAAGGTTTTTTTACAATGCAATTTCCCTTACAACATTGGGTATTCAATCCGTCGACAAGAGTTCCATCGCATTCTTCTGTATCAGCACAAATTAATAAATTAAGTTCTTCACATGTTTGAATAGTATTTTCTTCTTGAAGTACAGATTCATTTTTGATAGATAAATTTTCTTCTATTTTATTTATTGTTTCATTAGTGGTTGAATTGTTCTTAGGTGCAGGGGTTCCAAAAAGAATCTCCCAGAAACTTTTAGTTTCATTTTGGGAATTTTCCCCAGCTGGAGAAATTATCTCTTCACTATTTTCATTCAAAGGAAAAGTTTGATTTTCTATGGGAATTTCAGTTAATTTGGAATATACAAGAGATGAATAGGTCTCATTTCCGTATGTGAACAAAATATTTTCAAATTTATCTCCTCCAAAAGTTTTTAGGGTTACATTTTTTGTTTCTCCTTCTTTAAGACTAACCATTTTTGTTGTTGTACCTTCTAATCCATATTCAACATCAATTCTTTTAGTTTCAAAATTTACAAGAGTAAGATTATAATAATAGTCTTTAGGGACTGAAATTGAAGGGCTAATTTTGGCAAAAGCTTTCTTATTCGTAATCACAAATTCTTTTGTAATATTTTCTTCACTCCAAGACACTCCAGAATAATATTTCACTCCTTTCATCTGGATTGAATAATTTCCAGGCTCTCTGTATAAAGGAATTGAGCAATAAAAATAATAATCTCCTTCAAGTGTTTCTAACGAGCAAGGTTCAAAAGAAGTGTATGATTCTTCTCTGTAAATATAAATATTTGATTTTAAAAGGGGAGTATAAAAATTTCCAGAAATTTTTGCGATGAAGTTTTCTCCAGCAGAATAATCTGAGTTAATTTCAATCTGTACCGCAGAAACAATAGTCATTCCTAGAAAAATTGTGAATAGAAATAAAATGGGGAATAAAGTTTGTTTCATTCTTAATTGAGAAGATTGTATCTTTTAAATATTTCTTTAACAGACAATTCAAAAAAAGATTATTTTTTAGAATTCATAACTTCAAGGACGAATCTTGAAAGAAGTTGATCTTCTTCATCCGGAAAGATAATTCCAGAAGCTTCGGCAATAGATGGTTTTAAATCATTCCAGTTTGTTTTCCCTTCAGCAATTTTTTCCATTAAGTAATAGGAAACGTAATTATTCACCGTTCCCTCCCCAGTATCTTTATCACTTATAATGTAACTATTTGGATATTTTCCTTGAATCCTTGGAACTTCACAAGAGCTTCCACAACTTCCCAAGTATAATAATTTCCCAGCCGAAGAACCAGTATTAAACGTATCCTCCAGATAATAACTATGGCTTCTATGTGCAATAATATCAAATTCATTTCCTGAAATTGTTTTGTCTACATCAGAATTATCTGTTGTTAGAACTATCCTCATTATTTTTCCGTTTATTTGTTTTGTTAATTCAACGGTATCAGCATCCTTGGATTGAATCTTCATATTGTATGGAGAGCTCTGTAAAGTTTTTGTTGTTTGTCCAAACCAATCAGTTCCTTCATCGACATAGAAATATTCTTTCATGGAGATGGTATTATCTTTAATCCAATCCGTTGGAATGCTCATGGTGGGTAATGAAGGCAATTCCGAGGCAATTTGTTTCACTAAAGGGTTTATGGGATTTTCGTCTAATTTTAAAAGGTATCCATAAGGGGCTTTTTCTTCGTCTAACCTATCATTTTGATTATACTGGTCAATCAAGAAATTTTCCAATTCTTTTTTTTCTTTGTCATAAGAAGGGTTATCGAAATATTCTTTAAATTCACTTGTTAAATAGGAAGTTATTTTAATCCTATCGAAATTTAAGATTTTTTTTTCTTTTTCTAAATTCTCAATGCTCTTTTTGGCATTTTCTAAGAAAAAAGAAGGGCTCTCTTTTATTAGCGGATTCGCATAATCTCTTGAAGCAAGATTAAGCACAAAGGAGGGTGAATCTTTTCCAGAAGGATCTACTTTTTCAATTTCTTGGACAATATTTCCAGGAAGAGAATTTGCAATCTTCAAAAAACTTGAGGTGTACAGTTGACGAGTCCCTCTGGAGATTAATTCATATTTTTTTTTAGTATCCAAATTTTGAATTATAGTTTCTCTTATTGTATCTGTTCCAGTTTTTTCAGTTTCAAGATCATGAAGGGAGTTTATCAAATAGGCTGAAGTACCTTCATTCAAACAGGCTGAAGTACATTCATAGTTGTTTAAAGAATTTGCTATGCTTTTGGCAAGACTAGTTTTATCCTTTATTTCAGAAAAATCTAAATTTAAATCGCTTATCGTTCTAGAAAGAATCTCTCCATTATTTTTGGAGTTAGAAAGAAATTCAGAGGTGAAAAATATTCCAGAGTAAGCCATTTTTAAATTTTTTCCATTAAGATTTTTTGCTGTACTCAAAAGTATTAAATTGTTCATTAAAACAGTTTCATCTCTTGAGGGAGAGTTTTCCTGCATTTTGGAAATAAAATCTAAAGATTCTTTGTCAGAAAAACCATTCTTTTTAATATTCTCAAAAGCAGAAACCGAAGATTCATAAAATGAAGAATCCGGTGCAAAAGAGTATAATTTTCTTAATGTTTTATAACTTAATTGCCCATTTCTCATTTTCCAGGAGATTTCGAGCAAAGCCTCGTCCCAATCTTCTCCATAATTTTTTTTTAAGTCAAGATAACTAAACCCGTCTAATCTTTCTATGGAGTCTTTATTAAATGTTGCACCATATTTGTCTCCTTCTTTTCCAATTCTCATCTTTTCTTTTTCATCAATTTCTAATTCTAAATCAATTTCTTTAGAATTGGACTTTATTATTAGGGGAATCTCGTTTCTTCCAATATTGTCTGGAAGGCCAAATTCTAAATCTTCTTTCAAAAGTTGAACATCATCTTTAGTGTAAACTAACGTTCCAGTATTCCCATTTGTTATAAGGCTGGAGCCTTTTTGCGAAGACAAATGGGTAATAGAAGGAATTTCTTGAAATAGAGAATTTTTCACTTTTGTTATTTCTAATCCGTCTCCATTTTTAATTTGCATAAGTAGATTACTTTCTTGTTCAATGTTCATCATTTTTTCTCCAGGTAAAAATTTAATATTTACAACCCCTCCTTTAACACTTTGGATTCTTAATTTTTCTCCTTGGAGAATATAATTCCCTTCAGGATTTTTATTTAATCCATTAGAAATTAAGACTTGCTCACTAGGATTTCTTACAATCAATAGCATATTTTGATAATCTACTTGTCCTTCTAGAACCTTATATCCTTCCAACCCGTAATTGACCCGACCATCAATAATTTTCAATCCATTTGGCAAAAGAATGTTTTTTCCTTTAATTTCAACTCCCGTGGTTAAAACTTTAGGATCAATTAATGAAGGAAGTTCAGAAAAAGTAGAATTTTCTGGGGCAATAATTTGTAAAGTTTCATTTTTGAAAATTATTCTAGACCCTTTTGGAGCATAAAAATAATTGTTTCCAAAAATATATCTTTCATCTTTTCTTATTGTAATATCTGCTTCATAAATTCTTTTGTTAATTTCATTTATTTTGATGTAAGTCAAGCGATTAGTCTCAGATTGAGGAGTTATATCCCATAAATAATTTAATTCTGGGGGCAACTTCCCATTACTCAAGAAGTAAATCCACATTGAACTTCCCGTATCATAAATTTCTAGAGTTTTAGAATAATCTTTAAGTCTAATTCCATCCGTTTTAGAAAATTTTAAATCATTAATAGAATAAATTCCCCTTAAAATTTTTTCTCCAAAAGTTTCTGTTTTTTCTTGTGGACTAATAAAATTTACATTTCCAACTATCAAGACAAATATAAACAAAAAGCTTATTATTTTTTTAGATTCCACTTGAATAATCGTTTGCGAAAATAAACTCAAACGTTTTTCCCCCCACTTTAGTTTGGTTGTCCTCAATATCAAATATAACTGTTTTTGGGGGATAATCGAACATTTCAATTAAAAGATTATTCTTTTTTGAGAAATCGTAAATACATGAAAGACAAACCCCTTCTTTTTTTGAATCATCCGAGACAAACTTTTTCACAAATTGATATATCAAACCCATTCTCACTGGAACAGAAGTTTGAAAATCTTTTATTTGGCTAGCACTCCCTTCCCAACTTATAATTTCTATAGGGAAATCTACCAAAATCAAAACATTTTCATCTTGGACTTTTGTGGTCACATTAATCTTTTCAAAATAAACTTCTTGATTTTGGAAACTTACATTTTCGATGCAATTTGTAACTTCTTTTGAGATTCCAGATGAAAGTTCTTTTTCAATAGTTTCAATTGAAGGTAAATGAGTGGTATTTCCAAGCCAATAATATGCAATCCCATCCTCTGTACTAAATGGGGAAGAATAAAAGTATCCCCCTCCAAGACCCACATTAATAACTGCTTTTTCAGAAGCTGTTTCGAGACAATCTTGGACAAAAGTATAGATTGGATCAGAATTAATTTCAGGGGTTTTTTCAGCTTGAGAATTAAAGAATACAAAATATCCAGCTGCGAAGATGACTATCACAAGGGCAAGGATTACAAAAATAGTTACTTGTCCTTGATTATTCATCAATTAAAAACTAAAAAGAGATATTTAAATTTTTATATAAAATTTCTATTTTCCAATTTCTTTTAATTTTTTCAAAACTTCATCTAACTCTTTTGGAGATTTTTGTTTTGGAACAAATCTTTGAGGAGGTCTTGATTCAGGAATTACTCTTCGTGGAGTTGGTGGAGTAATTCTAGTTACCCTTGAATATCCAGGGGGGAATCTTGGAGGCATTCCTCGACTATTTGATGATGAACCGCTTCCTTTCTTTGCTTTTCTTTCGTCTAACCATTCTCTTATTTTATCTCTATAAATTATTCCGATTACAACTAAGATAACTAAAAAGAATAAAATCCATATCCACCAGTAACTTCCAGAGGATTGTTTAATAGGTTTCACACAACAGAAACCAGTATTATCACTACAAGTATAACTGCCATTCGATTTTTCTCCAGACTCACAAACTGTTCGACAAATCCTAGAATTGTCAAGATCATTTTGACATGAAGGAGCAATGTCTTGTTTTTTAACACATTCCCCAGCTCCGGTACAACAAGTTTCTCCATATCTTAAACTATCAGTTTGAAGAACATTTCCATCAATAGAACATTCTTCATCGGAAGAACAAACTTCTCCATTTTTATCATTACAAGTAATTTCATTTGTTTTACTTGAATCACAACACACATAAGCAGTTGAATCCCCACAACTATAATCTCCTAAAACCTCTCCATTACATCGAGAGGTAAATCCACAACTATATCCTTCATCCTCACATTCACTCAATCCTCTATCTCCAGAACTAGCACAACAAATTTTTGTTCCTTCACATTTGTATTGGGGTTTCTCAGTTCCAGAGCATGATGCAGAATTGGTCACACAGGAATATCCAGCTTCAGAACAAAATGTAACGTCATCTCCTCCGTCTATCACGTTTGTTCCTTTAGGCCATAACGAATATAAAATAAATCCAGTCGAAACAAGATTGTCATTCTCCCAGCATCCACTTGGAGATTTAGCTTGAAGATTTAACAATTCTGTTTTAGCTTTAGTTTTTTGGGTTAAGTCTTGATTTTGAAAAGGTAAAAGTGCAAGTGCTGTATCATAATATCTTCCTTTTCCTCCAGAAATTCTCCAAAGATTATCTGCAAGGTTTTGTTTCCCTAAAAGATTTGTTTTATCTTGAAGACTTCCAGTTAAAAGATATAAAAATGATTCTGGGAGATATTGTGGAAAATTAGGAGCAGCTGTTTCAAGATAAGGTAAAAATTCTGAAACATTATTTCCTAGAATATTAAGTACAGTTGTACTCCAAAGTGAACCAAGAATGTCACAACTTCCCCCATTCAAAAAACAGTATGAATCAATTTTTTCAACTGTTGTTCCTCCAGAATTTGCTCCATGAACTTCTGGCGAAATGTGATAAGTTAAAGAATTTTTTTCTTGAAATAAAAGAGTTGAAACAAAACTTTCATTACATGAAATTTCAAATTCCTCTTCATAACAAGAAGGAGCTATCTTAAACCAATAACCGCTTGTAGTTTTAGTCAAGCACCGTCCGGCATTCTGATCGATTTTTTTATCTTCCCCAATTTTAAATGTATAAGTACTATAGTCTTGGTCTCCACCATAACTTGCTGTACATGAAAGTGGTCGCTCACTATCAACTTCAAGGTACCAATTTAAATCAGAAGAAACTCCTTTCTGTTTTAAAAGCCATTCAACAGGTAAATCGGTATTTGCTCCAGCATTATCGAGAGCAAGAGCAGCTTTAGCAGTCATCTCCAAATCACAATCTCCATTAGGCCAACAGGTTTTATTAAAAGAATTATTCAAGAGTTCAGTTTTACATTTTCCAGAAGTGAGAAGTGAAAAGATTTGCTCCTCCGTTCCTAATTTTGAACAAGTTTGATTATCAATTTTTTCATTAAAACATTTATATGCTTTTTGAACTCCTTCAGTTTCACTCAAAGCAAGAACTCCTGCCAAAGTTAGGCTTGAAATTACAAATAAAATGGTAAATATTGCAACCCCTTTTTTCATATTTAAATTACAACAGTCATCCTTTTAAATATTTCTTAATTTTTTAGCAATCTTCTCGGGCATGAAAAATTTTTTTGAGTTTATTTTTTCTTATTCTCTTCAAGATTTTTTACGGTGGCATAACTTACTGGGTTTTTTAATCTAAGTTCTTCAGAATTTGGAATTGCTCCCATTGCCTGATAATAATCGGATGAAAAATTTGGGGGCATAATTGGTTTTCTTCTATAACTCCAACTTAGTTGAGCAGTGATATACCCTTTTTTTAATTGGGTTTCATTTTTTTTGTTCCAATCGAAAATTCTTTTTTCAAGTTCTTCTTTTTCTAAACCAATACTTCTAAAAAAGTTGATTAAAGCAAAGAGCGCTCTTTTTTTTCCATCTTTAACTCCTTCGAGAATTTTAATTATTGTTGGAGGAAATTGAGTATCTTTTAAATTTTCAAGTTTGATTGATTTAAAATTTTCATATTTTCCAGAAGCATTCTTAGAATAGTCTTTATCTACCCCAGAACTTTTTGCCCAATCAAGTGCTTGCATTACAAACTCTGCTGCTTCATTTTCTTCAGCTTCTGGTAAGAATGTTTTTATCTTAACTCTTAAAGGATCAGCGTCCTTAAACGTGAAATTTTCAAGCTCTTCATAGTCTAGAACAACGCTCACTAAAGAAGTTTTTTCATGAAGAGAGTAGGGCATTCTAAACAAATGTCTCGGAGAAACTAACACTAAGTCCAATCCCATTAAGGAGTAAATATCTTTCTCTTCACGGCTAAAATTTTCCGGGTTTTCATTAGAATTGAGTTTACACCTTTCACATTCTATAAATTTTTTTAATGGACGAAAGCTCATCTCATTTTTGCATTTATAACATGTCGGAAGTTTTCCTTTAGTACCCATTCTAAATTTTCTAATTTCAAAAACTTGGCATTTATCACATCTAAATTCAACATTTCTAAGTTCCATTGCAAAGTCTCCGCACTTTTTACAGAGGTATCCAGTTTTCAAATTTCCTTCAAGTTCTTTTTCAAATTCTGGAGGAAGAATTGATTTCAAAACGCTTGCTGAATAATTTCTGGTGTACGCAATAAGTTTTCTTGGAAGTTCGGGAAAAAGATTTTTTGTTTTGATTCCATTTATCTCTTTTGGAAAAGCACCCCAGGGAACAATAATGTGAAATCCTTTTGAACCAGAAAATTTAATCCCCATATTTTTGATTCCATGCTGTTTAAAGGTTTCAACAATAGCCTTTGCCGCAAGTTTAGAATATTTTATTCCGTGTTCACAATCTATGTCTATTAATAGGTCCCATCCAATTCGAATCTCATCAGATTGGTCTCTACTCATCCCAGTTTCTATTTTTAGAGGATCACTCCAGAGCTCTTCAGAAGCATGAAATGAAGTTGCACCTTTTTTTGCAAGACCAAATACATCTCCCTTAAACTGTAAGATATCTGGTCTTTTACCAAATCCTTCAAAGTATCTTGGAGAGATTTCTCTCTTTTTTGAAAATTCAAAAATTGCCTTTTGGATTTCTGGAGCAGAATAATACATTTGAGTGATTTTCTTAATCTTCTTCTCTTTTGAAATTTCAGAGTCTTTTTCCATCAAAAAAGATAACAAAAAAGATTTATATAATTAGTTATAAAAAAAATTGATAATAAAAAAGAAATTAATGATTTGCGTGGTATAAATCTTGGCTTGCTCTGAAGTACTTTCCGAAGTTCGTCACTTGATAAAATAAGTCTGCATCCTCGTAAGTTTCCATGATAGTCTTGGCAGCATCTACTTTAACTATTTGATTTTCTGTTACTTCAAGTCCACTTTTAGCTGCAAAATAGCCTCCAACATTCCATCCAATTAGGCCTGTCATTAAGATAGTTCCTAAAGTTTTTACCAAACCTGATTTTTGTTTTTCCATTTTTTTTTGTTTTTCCCTCCTTTTTCATCATCTCTAAAACGATTACTTTGGATGTAAATTGAATGGGTTTAAACTATTTAAACCTTTCGATTTGTTACTTTTACCAAGAGACTACAACTTAGAAAATACTCCTTTTCTAAACCCATTCTTGCAAACAAAAATACTTAAAAGACAATCATTCATTAAAAGAATATGAAACTAAAATTAGAAGACCCAACCTTGTTCACAAAAGCTATAGAATTAATCTCAGATTTAGTTCTCGAAGTAAGGATTAAAATAAGTGAATTTGGGCTTTCACTTGTTGCAATTGACCCAGGAAATATTTCAATGGTCTCTCTTAAAATTCCAAAAAGTGCATTTAAAGAATTTGAGTCTGGAGAAGAAGTACTAGGAGTAAATCTTGAAAATTTGAAAAAAATTTTAAAAAGATCTTCTAAAACAAGTGCACTAGTTTTAGAAAAAAAGGAGAATTTCTTGGAATTAAAAATTGAAGATAACATAAAAAGAATCTTTAATTTAAATTTGATAGAAGTTGAAAGAGAAGATAAGGAATTTCCGGATCATCTTGAATTTTCTTCCAAGGTGGTAATTGATTCTGGAGAACTGATAAGTTCAATTGAAGATTGTTTAGTCGTTTCCGACGCTTGTTCTTTTATTATCGAAGAAAAAAAGTTCATAATTGAGGCCAAGGAAACAAATTCTGCAAGGTCAGAATTTTCTTCAGATGAAGTTGAAATCGAGGCTGAAGATTGTCTTTCTCGTTATAGTTTAGAATACTTACAAAAATTTACAAAAGCAGGAAAACAATTTCCCAAAACAACTTTAAGATTTGCAAGGGATCATCCATTAAGAATTGATTTTTCAAGTGAGCATTTAAGTCTTAGTTTTCTTTTGGCTCCGAGAGTT
>PCVV01000026.1 GCA_002762735.1 Candidatus Pacearchaeota archaeon CG11_big_fil_rev_8_21_14_0_20_30_13 | reverse complement strand
CTCTATGGTTGCAAAAAGAAAGGTGGTAAAAAAGTCTTCTCAAAAAAAATCAGTTACAAAACAAAAAGCTTCAGTAAAATCTGCACAAGTTATGGTTTCTGACAAAAAGATTAAAAGAACAACAAATTCTTTAATTTTCTCTATAATCACATTCATCATTTCATTTGTTTTATTGAAATTTGCAGTAGAAAAAGGATCCTTCCTTGAAAGTTTATTTGGACTTATTATGATTATTGCAGGAGCATTTATTTTCCTATTTGTAATTCTAGAAATAATCTTTTACTTCATGAAAAGAAAGTAATTTTAATTCTTAAAAAATAAAGCCGTAATAAATTTTGAAGTACTCTTTTTTACAGATTTCAATTTTTTATTAGTACTCTAGGTTCCCATTCAGTCATACGACCTTTTTCTTTCAACGCTTTTGCTTTTTGAGTTAAATCTTTCTCAATGCAAAATCCCTTAATCTTTCCACTATAAAATCTTCTAGAAATATAAAATAAAGTTCCAGAATTAAACTTGGAACCAAATTTTTCAAGCCTTTCTATTTGATCTTCTATTTCAAAAGAATTATAATCGACAGCATTTGAAAGATAAACTTTATTATATTTTGAAAGATTTTTTTCTAATTTAAAAATATTTTGAGTAGGAAGAACATTTAATCGAGAAATATTTTTCCTAATCCTTTTTATTCTTGGAACAGAGGAAAAATAAATTTTTGTGTTTACATCATAACTAATTTTATAAAGAATATTTCTACAACTTTTATTACTATTTTTTGTATTTTTAATAAAATTAAATAACCCAAGAGAATATTTAATCTGTTTTTCTTCATAATCAATTAAATCAACTTTTGGACCATTTTCTAAAATAGCAAGTCCTTGCTGACCTGAACCGAGTATTCCAAGAATTTTATCTTCAGATTGAACATCCAATCCAGCTACAATTGATTCTAGTGATTCATTTGTAGAAGTATACATAAGATTAATCATCGATAATCCGACAGACAATTTTATTTCTTCTTCTGATTCAAAATTTGGATCTAGTTTCATAAGAATAAAAAAGATTTATAAATTTTTCGATTTGTCTTAACTTTTAAGTGAAAATAAAGCCACAGCCGAGATTTGAACTCGGGACCTCTACCTTACCAAGGTAACACTCTACCAACTGAGCTACTGCGGCAAATCTTGATTTACTAAAAACCGAAGTACCTCTTTTGTAAAAATTACTACGGCTTAAGAAAAAGATTTATTCAAACTTTTTAAAGATTTTTTCCAATTTTATCTCAAATAAACTAACTGGCATTTTAATCTTCCAATTTTTCAAAATCTTAGGATGTATCTCCCCAATCATTCCTATTTTTTCTCCATCAAATAGAATATCCCCAGAACGCCCTTCTATAAAAAACGGACTAGCAACTTTTTCTTCAATAATTTCAAATTTCAAACCTAAATTTTGAAAACAATAATCTAAGATTTGCTTCAAATCTGTAAAATTACCAGGAGTAAAAGCTGCACTAATCCTTTCTTCTTCAACAATTTTTTTATCCTTCATCATGTAAAAAACTCTACCTGTTTCAAAGATCTTCTGAGGATATTCTGAATCCACATTTTCTGAAAAAATTTTCAGTAAATAATGAGATAAATCTTTTCTTAAAATATTATAATCTGTTTTAGATTTTTCAACTTCTATAAATCCAAATTCCTCTTTTTCAGAAATGCCCATCTTAGTGAATTGATCAATTTTTTTAGTTAAATGATAATTTGAAACCTCTAAAAGCCCAACTCCTGTGAGAATCTCCGAAATTTTTCTTTTTATAATCTCATTTTTATTTTCCATTCCAGTCGTCGCAATTTCAGGAATAATTGGTTCAAAATTATTGTAACCATAAGCAATCGCAATATCCTCAATTAGATCAATTTCGTGCAAGATGTCTACTCTCCATGAAGCAATTTCAACCTTCCCACTTTTATAATTATGGCCCATTTTTTGAAGAAAATCTTTAACCTGTGTCTCTGTCAATTTTAGCCCTAAAACTTTATTTGCATTCTCAACAGATAAATCCACAAATTCAGACTTAAAACTAGGAATAATTTGATCTCCAACTTTCATTTGATAAACTTGGCCTCCCATTTCTGCCAAATTTGAAACAATAATATTCAAACAGTTTTCTAGAATAGAAAAATCGAAACCTGAACATTCTACAAAGATTGATTTTGTTTCACTAGTTACTCTTCCAGTTTTCTCAGAATTAATAATTGGGGGCATAGATAAGAAGCTTCCTTCTTTATCTAAAAAGACCGGAAATTTAATCTTCCCAGCTAAAAGATGAGCATATTCTTTCCCAGTAGGATGTCTTTGTAAAATTTCTAGCCCAGACATCTCTTTTTGAGATTCCAATGGTTGAAATTTGATTTTATCTGGTTCAAGAGCCTTGTAAGTAATAGGTAGTGCAATTTTTTCCAAAGGATAAATTCCAATTGCAAGTTTTTTCCTTTGCCTTCCAATAGTTGAATGAAGTTTTTCCTGAATTTCAACTAATTCCTTTATTTTTTTATCATCAAATTTTAATCCTTTGACAATTGCACATGCAATAAATGGCCTAACATCTTTAACACTTGAATCAACTTTAACCTCATAATCTTTCTCCGGTTTATTTAAAATATAAGTTTTAAGTCCAGGTTTCTTTTCTAAAAAACTTAAAAAACTTCTTCTAAATCCATGATATCCTAAAAGATCAGGTCTATTCGGAAAAATTTCTAGTTCAATATTTTCTTCATCAATACTTTCAACGGGAGTTCCAAATAAAGCAATTTTTTCCTGCATTTCAGAATCCAATTTTCCAATTTCTTTTTCAAAAGTTTTTTTATCAAATTTTACATTTGCCATTTTTAAAATTTCACCCAACTTTTCATTTTTCTTAATTGGGTAATATCATTTTTGTATATTTCTCTCAAATCTTTAACCTGATAATAATCCATTAAAATTCTATCAAATCCTGGACCCCAAGCTAAAACTGGAACCTCAATACCAAGAAGTGGAATTACCACTTCCGGCCTAAATATTCCTGCTCCACCAAGTTCAAGCCATATTTTTTTCTCAGGATGCCACCAATGAATTTCGACTGATGGTTCCGTATACGGAAAATAAGCTGGAGTGAATCTTATTTTTTCATAACCCATTTTTTTAAAAAACTGTTTTAAATAGCCCAATAAATGTCTAAAATTCAAACCAGGACCAACAACAATTCCTTCTGATTGATTAAATTCAAATCCATGAGACCAATCCACAGTTTCATTTCTAAAACATTTACCAATTGCAAAATATTTTTTTGGAAAGTTTTCTTTTTTTAAATTATACAAAGTTTTAGCAGAAAGGCAGGTTGTATGAGTCCTAAGTACTTCTCGTTTAGATTCATTTTCATCCCAATTGTAACCCCAACCTTTACTTCCAGAAACTCCTTTTTCATGAGCAAGCTTAACTGATTTAACAATTTTTTTGTCTGGAAGTTCTCCTGAATGATTGATAAAAAAAGTGTCTTGCATCTCTCTAACAGGATGATCTTGAGCCGTAAATAGTGAATCAAAAACCCAAAAACTTGATTGAATAAAATTTCCATTCATTTCCTCAAAACCCATTTCTGTCCATATCTTTTTTCCATAATCTATTGCTTGATTTACAAAGTGTCTTTTCCCTCCGTTAATCCTGGGAACCTCTAGGGTAACATCATATCTTCTAAATTTTTTATTTTTCCAACTTTGCTCTTTTTTCAAAAGTTCGGGAGTAATCTGCTCAATTAATTCTTTTGAAACATCCTTTGAATTAACTATCTCTTTACCCAACACAGTGATTTTTATTAGAAATCTTTTTCTTTCATCAACTTGAATTATTTCTTTTCTTTTTTGAAGTGATTTTAAAGAAAAAAGCTGTTCAGGAGTAAGTTTTTCTTCATCTATCGGAAGAGATTCTAAGAAAATTTCTTCCATACTTTTTTTTGAAATCTCACTTTTTGAAGCACTCAAAAAAATCTTCCCGTTTTTTATTTCTATCAAAGCTTTTCCTTTTAAAACTCCCAATGAAACTTTAAATTCATCAGCACTTAATCCAGATTGTTTTTGCGCATCGTTTAGAGGAACAATTCTCTTTTCATCAAGAAATAAAAGTAGTCTTCTTTCCGGTAAACCTTTTTTTCTATACAACGCCCCATTAACTCCCACATCCACAACTTTTTTCTTATCAGTCTCTAGGGTAATGATTTTTTTGTTGTTTAAGTATTCAAGAGCTCTAAGCACAGAAACTTTATCTAAATTTGATTTTTTGCATATTTCGGAAATATTCTTCTCTTCTAAGAAAGGCAAAATTTTTTTTTCTATTACACTTAAGGATTCCACTAGCTTTTTCATCATTTTCAAAATTCTCCCATATTAAAAAATGTTTGTATCAAATAAGTTTATAAAATATTTTGGTATTATATATCAATGGGAAAAAGAGGGCTCTCAACAGTTGTTGCAACAATTTTGATTGTATTACTGGTAATAATTGCAGTTGCTGGATTAGGGGTAATGATAAATAATTTTTTGATCAAGGGTTCAGCAGGAATAACATTAGGAGACATTGGATTGGATGTTGAAATAAAAAATGTAATAATCAATGAAACAACAGGAATAGTAAATGTAAAAGTTGAAAGAAATCCAGGGATTTCAAAAGCTGAAATTAAAGCACTAAAGGTTATAATTGAAGATGAAAACAATGCAGAAGTTTTTGATATTCCCGTTGAAAACTTTGACGAACTGGCAATAAGAACTCTCAACATAAATGTAACAACAAATGGAATTATAAATATTTCTGGAATAATCAAGGTTTCTGTTGCTCCAATTTATATCTCAGATACAACTGGGGAAGACGCTCTTAGCCCTATAACAAGTGCTTACACTGTCGAAGAAATACAACACAAAATAATCACGGAAATAAAAGTTTGTTTTATAAATTCTGATTGTGGAATAGATTATTGGTTACTTGGTTCTCAAATTTGTAATGTCGGAAATACTGGAGTTTTGCAATATAAAAGAATCTATGAATGTTTTGGAGCAGCAGATAACACTGGAGGATTTTGTCAACAGAAAACAGAAGCAATTCCTGTAGAAACTTGCACAGAAGGAAAAATTTGTTCTGGGGGAGCTTGCAAACTTCCAACAATTAGTTGTACTCCAGAAAACGTTACCGAAGCGTGTGGAGTAAGTAAGCTTATTGGAATTCCGAAATGTTCTTCAGATAATCCTTCAACTAGAATCATTCAAGATTTTGATCAACTCAGTTGTGTGAATAATATTTGTGAAGAGAGTATCACTTCTACAACATTAGAAGAATGTATCTCTCCGAAAGTTTGTAGTGCTAATCAAGGTTCACCAGAATGTTTTACCCCACTCGAATGCACTACTAATGAGGATTGCCCTCTAGGAGAAGTTTGCAAAGATGGAAATTGCACCACGGAAGAAGTAATACTCAATGGTACAATTTCTTCAATTTGGCCTTTTAGTTTGGGAGAATATTTTGACAGCCCTGCCCTTCCAAACAGTAGTACAGGTCAAAGAAGTTATCTTAATTTGTACATCATTTTCCCAGGAAGCAATGAAGTAAGATGTCTTAAAATATTAAAGTACGTTTATCCAAATTCCACTTTGGACAACTCTTATGTCCAACTTGATAAAAAAGAAACAGAAATAAAATCCGGAAACAAATTCGAAATTTGGGAAACCGCATATGCTTGTACCTTAATTTAGTTCTAAATTTTTAGTCATCCAAGTAGGCATTCCTAAAACAAGCCCTAATGATTTCAAAAGGATCAAATTTCTCTTTTCTTTGATTGAAAAAAATTCCATAAAAAGCTTATTTCTTTTACATAAATTAATATTTTGCTTAAGCCTAGATAAAATTCTTTCTTTATTCTGAGAGCAAATGATTTCATCTAAATCAATTCCAATCTTTATGCCTTCCTTTTTTGCAATTTTTGCTAAGACCTCATTAAATCCAGAATTTCTTTGCTTCATAAAATCTTTCCGTTCATCAAGAGGAATTAACAAAACTTTAATTGGAAGTTTTTCCATCACTTTTCTATTTAAATCGTCATCATTTGAGTAAAAGATTATTTTCTTTTCATTATACTGTTTAACCAATTCTTTTAACTTGCTAAAATTTTTTTCAGTCAAAATAATACTTTCCATTTTATTCTCCTATCGTCGTTCCTATAAAATTTTTTCCATGGAAAAAAGTTTCAAGCTCTTTTAAATTCATCATAATGTAAGTTTGAATCTTATTTTTCATAATAATTTTGGAAGCTTCCTGATCAAGAACAAAATGCTGTCCTGGTTTGAATTTGATTTTTTTAACAATTTTATCAAAATTTTCCCATGAGATTTTTGGAACAAATTTTGCATTTTTAAACTTTTTTGGATCTTTATCATAAAGACCCTTAACATTAGTCAAATTGATAAATTGAGCATTGAGTTTAAAAGCAATTGTTGCGGCAGTTGAATCTGAGGTTTGATTAGACTTATATTCTAATCCCCCGCAAATCACAAGATTCCTTTTTTTGAGATATTTTTTCAAAATTCTTATCTTATGAGGAATTCCCCACTCAGGATCAAACCCAAAAAAGTAAGATAAAAATCTTGCGTTGGCTCTTGTGGCATTTATTCCTGCTAAAGATTGGTGATAAATATTTCCCCCAACACTCTCAATTGCATGAATATACGTTCTCGCTAAACTTCCTCCTCCACAAACAACAACAATTTTATAATTTTTTAAATTTCTTAAAATGATTTTCTTAAATTCTTTTAGATATTTGGAGTTCACATTTTCCGGAATGATTTCACTTCCTCCAAGACTTATTACAACTGTTTTCATTTTTATCTTTTAAAAACCAAACAAAACTATATAAATTTTCTTCAAAGATTCAAATCGTCAAAGAAATATTTATATAGAACTTTTTGCTTAAAATAACATAAAATGAAGAGGTTTTCAATAGTTTTAGTATTAGCAGTAGTTCTTCTCTTAGGAACAAGTGTTTTAGCTCAAAATATTCCTATTTCCAAAGATATAAGCGATTTTGTAAAAGATGTTGCAATCAAAAAAGGAATTTCAGAAGACCAAATAACAAATGTAGAACAAGTGGATATGAACAACCTTCCAGAAGAGATCACAATAGAAAATATTGATGAAACCAATCTTGCAATGTACAAACTTGACGTTGAAGATTTAAACGGAACAAAGCCAGTATATGTAATCACTGCTTCAAAAGAAAAATTTGAAAAGGAAGTTAAAAAATTTGCAAGCAAAATGCTCCTCAATTTTGGATTTTCAGGAAAAATGAATACTTCAACTTTTTTACTTTCTGGAACAGGAGTCCAGGGATCTTATGATAAAGGATATGTGATGTTGAGAGATGGAAGCGTAACTGGACTTTCAACCAATCTTGATATTAAAAATTCTTTCCTAGAAGGAGTTGCAGAAATAATTCTTTATAAAAATGGAGAAGCAATTGGATTTAGAAACACAATAAACCTAAAAGAATCTGGTTCAAAGTTAGATTATGATTTAATAAATGAAGGCACAATAAATTTCCAAAAGGGAGATATTATTTCTGCAAAAGTTTTACTTTCTGACGGTGTACAAGTGAGTGATGTGAATACTTTACTGGAGATCACAACTGAGGCATAAATTTAAATACTAAATAAATTTTAATACCAAATGAGAACCGAAACAGACAAAACGAGGTTGATTGTAAAGATTCTAATTGCAGTTGTTGTTTTATTAGCAATAATTGTTCTTTATCTTGTTGTAATTCAACAACAATACAACAACTTTGTGGATCAAAAAAGAATTGAAGGAATTGACCTCTTTATTTCACAGATATTAATTCCTCAATTGCAAACAAATGGGTATGTGCAACTGCCTATAGGAAACCAAACACTTTATTTGGCTCCATTTAATCCAGAGCAGTTATCTCAACAGCCTGCTGCTGAGACTCCTCAATAAAAACTTTTTTTTTATTTATTTTTTAAAAGACCCTTCTATGAACTAATCAAAACGCAAATCTTTACAAAATAAAAATTTAAATACAGTCTTTACTTCCTAGTATCAATGTTTAAAATAATAATTACTTACACCAATGGTTTATAAAAAATATATTCAACGAAATGGAAAAACTTATGGGCCCTACGTTTACCATAGTAGAAGGATTAATGGAAAAGTTGTTTCGGAGTACAGAGGACCGGAAGAAAACCAAAATAAAAAAAAGTTATGGCCTATTCTTATTATTTCTTTTTTGGTAATTGCACTTGCCTCAATATTATTTTTCTCAAACTCTAAATCATCTGGAAATGTCGTTTTTGACATTGTTGGATCTTTAAACGATGGAGATCTCTCAAATGGAAAATTAAATTTTGTACTCAGTGAAGGGGAATTGATTCCAATTGACTCAATTGTTTCAATAGAAAATAATGGAACGATTTGGGAGTATCAATTAAAAGATTTAGTTGAAAATGAGAAGACTTCCTCCGGAATGTTTAATTTAAAAAGTGGACAACTTTTAGGAAATGGGGAAGGATTTGGAATAGAAGGAACGAAAATAGAATATCCCATGCTTACCTTTCAATTAACAGATGCCTCTGAAGAAACAACCATAGAATCCAATCCTACAAAAGTTAATTCTGAAAAAAAGGATAATGAAAATTCGGGTTTAGATACAGAAGAAAGTATCTTAAATGAAACATTATCAAACAATGAAGAGAATCAAACTTCAGAAGAACAAAACAACTCTAAAAAAAGTCAAAAAGATATTTTAGTAGAAAATGAAACAAATGGAGAATCATCTTCAGAGACTCAGACTGAAGAAGAAACAATTTTAAATCAACAAGAAGAAAATAAAGAAGTTCGAGTTTCTGAAAATTCTAATTCTGAAATTCCAAACGAAAATATTGAACCTTCAGATCAAAGTTCTACAGACATTTCTTCAGTTGAAACTACATCCAATGATCAGCCATCAGAAACCCATTCAACTGAATCTGCTCCAATCACTGGAAATGCTATCTCTGGAATCTTAGGAACAGTTTCTAAATTTTTCATTGGACTAATAGCAGGAAGAGTTATTGAAGACCAATCAATAATTAGTGGAGAAGTTTCTAAAGAAAATTCATTTGTTTACAAACTTCAAGGCAAAAAATTAAAACTTGTTTCTGGAAGTGTAACTTATTCTGGAGAGACCCTTCCGGATAATACAATCTCAATCGAAGAGAAAGGGGGAGAAATAACCATAAGAACCAATTATTCAATTTTTTCAAAAGGATTTGGATCAGAATATTCAGGAGATAAAACTAAAACTCTCTCCATAGATATGACTCAATTAAGTAAAACCCTAACTGAAGGAAATTTGAAAGTGAAAATTAGTTATAACAATAGTGAAATAGTCTCTTTCGACGAAAAAATCTCAAATGAAACAATTAAAAATCCAGAAAAAGAAATTGTTGAAGAAATCTTCAATGAGTCCATAACAGTTCCGACAAATATACTTGAAACAATTAATTTTGATATGAATTTAACTCAAAAAGAAAAAAACTTATTAATATTTAGATTAAATGAAACAAACCTCACAACAGTTGTAAATAAATACAAAGAAAGATTTTTGGTTGAATTTTCATTTTCAGGATATAATATTGAACATTCTTATTCGGGCTCATTTTCTGAAGAAGAATTAAACAAAAATATTGAAAGAGATAAATATTTATGGATTCAGGATATTCTAAAAAGTCTTTCTAATAGAGAATCGCAAAAAGAAGAATTAACTAATTTAACTAAAACAAATTCTCTTTTCTAATTTTTATTTCTAATCTTTTCTATCACAAATCTTGAACTTACAGATTCGGAGATTGTTGCAGTTAAAAGAAGAATTCCTACTGCAATCTTGAAAAGACCTTCACTTTTTGGAATCTTAGCTAAATTAGAAAATCTATTAATCACTTCATCAATTTCTTCTTTAGAAAGTTTAATAGTAGTTGGTTTTCTACCCATAGAACCTGTAACATAAACAATTTCATTTTCTCCATCAGTTTCAATCGTTAAGACATTAGAATCTTGAATTAAGGGATTCAATTTTCCAAGATCAATAGATGTTTTTTCTGAAGCAACGGGTCTAATTGAACTCAAATGTTGTGGAAGAGAAATTTTTGGAATTCTTAACACCCGCCTTGGCCTAAATTGAACTGGATTTTCTTTTCCTTCGGAAATAACTCGCTTCTGTTTTTCAAAATTTAATCTCGACTCAAATAGATTTCCTTTTAATTTTTCTTTATTCAGATCTTCTTTAGGAAGATCATAATGTGCTTTTACTTCTTCTTTTATTTTTTCCCTAATTTCTGCCTTTGAAATAAAAACTGGTTGAACAACAGGAAATTTACTTTCTTTCATGAATTCTTCGAGTTTAAAAATTTCAGCATTTCTAGAATTTTTTATTAAATTTCTTACTACTCTCAATAAAGCCTTTAATTTTACCTCGTCAGAAACTCCTTCAAACATATTAACTCTCCATACTGAACGAATCATCAATTGAAGAAGAATCAGAATTAATTGAAGAAGAATAACTTCTATCTTCCTTTATCATTTGCCGCTTTTCCGGTTGAGAAATAATCTTACTTGTTGTTGAACCTGAACCGAAAGATTGTTTTGAAAAACTTCCAGAATCAATAATTGTTTCATACATCAAAGTTAATCCTTTTGCAATAACCTTATTTTGATCCAATATTGAAACCATCGTATCTAAAAGTTGCTTATCTCCCCTATCTTCTTTCTTTTTTTCTATTTCATTTTTAACAATAACTTTCGCAGAATCCTCGAATAATTTCAAAAGTTCAGAAATTTGCCTAGTAAGAGTATCAAACTTTTGAGAGAGGTTTGCCATAACCTTTTGAAGGGCAACAAAATTTTCAACGAGAAGTCTTTCGGTTTCTCTTTGATGAGATAAATTCTCATGGGAAGATTTTTTTTCACCACCCTTTTTTACCATATTTAACAAAAGAGAAACTTATTTATAAATTTATCCGAGGTGCAACTTCTAGAAAATGCCAAGAACATCCTTCTTTTTTATATCTTCAGACTCCCACTCCACATTTTCAGCCTCATGATCAAATTCTTCATCCGGACTTTCCTTTAATTCTTCATGAAGAGTTTCTTCAGAAGAATTTAAATTTTCATCAGACTCGGATAAAAATTCTTTTTTCTCAGCCTCAATAAGCTCTAAATCTCTTTTTAATTTTTTATCTGCCTTTGGACTTTTTTCAAAAATAGATTTAATCTTATCTTCTGAAGGATTTTCTTTTAGATAATTCTCCTTAGATTTTTCGACTTCATATTTTCTTGGTTCAGCATCAGTTCCAGTTAAAAATTCTGTTTCTATTTTTAAAATTTTTTCTGAAATTTCCTTTGCATCTTCAGGTTTAACAGAAATAAAATCAATTCCTCTTTTTACAAGATGTTCTAAAATATCTTTATTTGAGGCTAATTCTCCAAAAACATTTGTATCTATATTGTTTCTTTTAGAAACTCTCACCATATATTCTAATTGATAACTAAATGCAGGATGGACCTCTTGTAATATTCCTATAACTTGGGGATTAGATTCATCCGAAGCAAGAAGATATTGCATTAATCTATCTGTATTTATTACAATCGCATCAACTTCACTGGCACAAATTTCCTTAATTAATTGAACTGCAGCAGGAGTTTCAATTAAAACACCAATCAAAACCTTTTCAAAATTAATTTTTTTTAAAATTTCCCTAACTTTATTTAATTCTTCTATTGAAACGAGATTTGGAATAAGAACTCCTACTTTTACTTTTTCAGAGAATCTCTTTAATGCTCTGAGTTCAGCTTCTAAAAGATCCGGA
>PCVV01000004.1:12060-12735 GCA_002762735.1 Candidatus Pacearchaeota archaeon CG11_big_fil_rev_8_21_14_0_20_30_13 | reverse complement strand
TTTGCAAGGGATCATCCATTAAGAATTGATTTTTCAAGTGAGCATTTAAGTCTTAGTTTTCTTTTGGCTCCGAGAGTTGAAACTGAAGATTAAAATCTAAAGTTCTTGCCCTTTTGAAGATTCTAATTTTTTCATAAGAAAATCTCTTATTTTTTCAGAATCTTCTTGACCAACTGCTGGAATTGAGCCCTCAGCCATTCCACCTCTCTGAATAGAATATCCCGCAGTTTGAATCATTATCGAAGAAAATCCTAACATTCTAGCAAGTATACCCCTATGAATATCTACATTTTGTATTTTTGAATAAGGGATATTACTGTACTTTTTCCAGACTATTCCTTTTTCAATTTTTAAATTGTCCGGAGTAAATTCATAAAACCATCTGTTATAGGCCATTCTAGCGTAAACCTCTCCAAGGATTAATGCAATTATTGGAACAATTAAGATAATTATAAAAATTCCTGAGAGCACAGAAAAACCATTATCAATTAAGAATGGAGAAAAGATAAACGATCCAATCCAAATTGAAAAAAATAAAATCAAGAAGAAAATGCTAAAATAACTTTTTAATCTAAAAATCCATCTTGCACCAGGATGTAGTTGATTCTTCATTTTATTTACAACCAAACTCTATTTAAAAATATTTGTAAAATAAATATTTCAATTTTCAAATTT
>PCVV01000004.1:0-11976 GCA_002762735.1 Candidatus Pacearchaeota archaeon CG11_big_fil_rev_8_21_14_0_20_30_13 | reverse complement strand
GTTTTTCTGCTCAGAAAATTTACTCAAAATTTTTCAATTCTAATTGAAATATTTATAAATAGAAATATCCTTAAAAAGAAATGAAAGGGGCACCATCAGGAAGTAAAGAAAATACAAAAGGTCAAGTTACAATCTTTGTGATTCTTGCTTTGGTTATCGTTGTTGCAGGAGTATTAATATACTTTTTTTACCCAAATATTATTTCAACATCAAATTCTCTTGAAGAAAATCCAAAAATTTATTTTCAAAATTGTATAGAAGATACTTTGCGTCAGAATGTAGAGACTCTTAGTTCTCAAGGAGGAAGTATAACTCCTGGGGCAAACATAACTTACAAAGGTGAGCAAATAGAATATTTATGTTACACGAATGAATATTACACTCCTTGTGTAATTCAAGTCGCACCGTTAACGAGTCACATTGAAAGTGAATTAAAAAATAGTCTTGTCCAAAAAGTTAATGAATGTTTTGATTCAATGAAAGCAGATTACTCAAACAAAGGATATGAAATTTCTTTTAAGAGTGGAGAATTCAGCGTCGATCTTCTTCCAAAAAAAGTCATTATACAAAGTAATTCAACTTTAACTCTTTCGAAAGACTCAACCCAGAAGTATGAATCATTTGAAGCAGTTTTGGACAATAATCTTTATGAACTTGCCTCAATTTCAAGAATGATCGTTTCATGGGAAGCGGTGTATGGGGGAAGTGAGCCTATGTTATTCATGAGTTATTATCCAAAATTTAATATTAAAAAGAACATGCAAAGTGATGGAACAAATATTTATATTCTAATTGACACTGAAACAGGAGATAAATTTCAATTTGCTTCAAGAAGTTTAGTTCAGCCTTTGGGGGTGGCGTTCTCTTAAAATGAAAAAAAGAATAATTTCTTTAATTTTTTTAACATCTATATTAGTTTTAACGTTAATTCTTTTTTCAATGAGTTTTGTTTCTGCAGAAAGTAATGTTTGTTGTGAGAAATTAAAAACAGGTCAGTTTTGCCAGAATGCCCCTATTGTTGAATGTGATACTTCATTTGAAACAGCTCCGACTTCTTGTGAATCTACAAATTTTTGTTCAGTAGGAACTTGTATAGATAGTCAGGAAGGACTTTGCGAAGGACCAATTTCTAAAAATGTTTGTAATAATGGCGGCGGGGTTTGGGATCCAAGGGCCGCAACAGAGGTTCCACAATGTAATGAGGGATGTTGTATTGTTGGAGATGGAGCATTTATTGCAACACAGACAAGATGTAAAAAAATGGCCTCAGATTATGGCACCCAAACTAATTTTAATCCATCAATAACATCTGAAGTTCAATGTTCGGCAAATGCCGGAGGGGATATCAAAGGGGCTTGTACTTTTGAAAAAGAAAGTGCAAAAACTTGTAAACTTTTAACAAAAACAGAGTGTAATAGTATGAAAGGGGATTCTCAAAATTCAAACGTAGACTTTTTTGAGGGGATCTTATGCTCAGATGAAACTCTTGGAACAAACTGCGGTCCAACCGAAGAAACTACATGTGTTCCAGGACAAGATGAGGTTTATTTCGTTGACTCTTGTGGCAATTTAGCGAATGTTTATGACTTTAATAAAATCAAGGATAAAGATTATTGGTCAAAGATTGTTTCTAAGGAAGATTCATGTAATGCAATTGGGAACAATGCAAATTCTCTTAGTTGTGGAAATTGTAATTATCCACTAAGTACTTGTTTGGCATATAAAAGAGGAGAAACTTCAGTTCCAAATGTTGGAAATTATATATGTAAAGATTTGGGATGCACTTTTAATGGAGTTAAATATCAATCTGGAGAATCTTGGTGTGGGCTAGCTCCAGGCACTTCAAATATTACTGATAAAAACAACAATGGAAGTTATTTATACAATGGCAAAACTTCAACTCCAAATATTTTAACAGAAAATCTTCCTGGTTCAATTTATGAAAGATTAAGTTGTTACAATGGAGAGATTAGCATAGAAAATTGTTATGATGGAAGACAAAAGGTTTGTGTTCAAGATTCTATTAATGGAATAAAAAATGCCGCTTGTACCCAAAACTTATGGCAAAGTTGTTATGAGCAAACAACAGAAAAAGATTGTATGGAAAGATCAGTTAGAAAGTGTACATGGGTTGGAACAGATTATTCATTAGGTTCTCAAAAGGTTGGAGGGGAAGCAAGTGGTGCTTGTTATCCATTAAATTCTCCTGGATTTGATTTTTGGGCAGGTGAAGGAAATGGAGACGCAATTTGTTCTTACGCTTCGATATCTTGTGATTATGAAATTGAAAAAAATGGCCTTGCGCAATATAGTTTTAAAAGTGGTTCGGCTTGCATTAATGGTCCAGATCCGAAAGAGCGTACAATAAAAGCATCTTGGGCAAATGAAATGAACAGTAGATGTATTCAAGTTGGAGATTGTGGTCCAAAATTAAATTATCTAGGACAACCTGGAGATATGCAAGTTGTAGCTGAAAAAGTTCTTTCTGGAGGAGCAAAGGGAGATATTCTAAAATCTGACGGAAAAATTATTCAAACTAATAGAAATAAGGTTTTAAAAATATTCAACAGTTGGAAGGATTATTTTAATAGAGGTTAATAATAAATGGAAATAAATAAAAAAAGAATAATTGAGGAATTGAAGGGAAAAAAAGACGAGTTAAAAGAGAGAGGAGTCAAAAGAATCGGACTTTTTGGAAGTTATGTAAAGGAAAATCAAAACAAAAATAGTGATATTGATTTTTTAGTGGAATTTGAAAATGTCTCAGCGGATAATTTTTTTGGGGTATTTTTTCTTTTAGAAAGATTGTTCAATAAAAAAATAGATTTAATTGAAATAAAAAATTTGAGAAATGAATTAAAGAATGTTCTTAAGGAGGCACAATATGTCCAAATATGAATTGTATAATAACTTGATAGTTGAAATGTGTGAGAGATTAGAAGAAACGGATTTGAATAATCTTAAAAATGTAGATGTTTGGGATGCAACTTTAATGAGGTTTCAAGTTATAGGAGAAAATTTAAAAAAAATTCCAATGAAATTTAAAAAAAAATATCCTCTTGTAAAATGGAAAAATTTTGAGTGGTTCAGAAATCAAATTAGCCATGAATATGGTGGCGTCTCTTCCGAGATTATAAGAGATTTAATAAAAAATGATTTAAATCTTTTAAAAGAAAAAATAAAAGAGATGAAAAAGAATTTACAAAAAATAAAATGAAATCAAAAGAAAAGAAATTTAGAAAAGGAATGGTTGCGATGACGCAAATCTTTATTTTGGTAATTGGGATATTTGCTTTTACTTGGCTTATCGGAGGAATAACAAGTGTAAGTGCAGGTGGTGATGAAATTAATTTAAATGATTGTGCTTCTGGATTTTCTAGTGGAGGAAAAAATTATGTTGGGGTTTGTAAAGATTATGGAACATTAAAAAGTACTTACGCAAAGACACAATGTCCAATTGATTATTCAGGATCAGTGTACATTGCAAATCATTGTGGGGGACCTTCAACTACTCAATATTGTTGTGCTACTCCTAAAGCGGATACTTCAAAGGATGATTCAGAAAGTACTTCTAAAGCGGATACTTCAAAGGATGATCCAGAAAGTAATTCTCTATCTGAATATTATGATGAATTTTATGGTCTTCTTTCCAATGAATTTTATGATGAATTTTATGGTGAATCTCTCCCAAAACAAAAAACAGATGGATTAGCAACAACAGGAGATAATGCAGGAAAAATTGGAGTTTCAGGAGCAGGAAATCTAGAATCGAACTCAGGAGCAGGAACTACTTTAGGGATTACAAATTATGTAATGGGGCCTCTTGCAGCAATAGCCGCAGGTTACGCTGCAAATAGAATCTTCAAATCTTTGGCTCAATCAGTCGGAGCGAATGCAGATAATTCGAACTTATTACAAGGAATAGGAACCGGGCTTGGCGTGGGTGCAACATTGGGATTTGGATTTCCAGCTCTTATGGGGCAATTGGCAACTTTTATAGGAGGAGGTTTAACTCCATTTTTATTAGCAACCGGGATTGGAGCGGTGGTGGGAATTGTAGTAGCTTTATTTACTTTTTCAACAACGGAAAAAGGAACAGTAGTATATTATTGTAATCAATGGCAACCTATCACTGGTGGAAAAAATTGCGAACTTTGTAATAATAAAGAAGTTCCATGTTCAGAATATCAATGTAAAAGTTTAGGCCAAGCTTGTAATTTTGTTCAGAGTGATCCTGAAAATAAAGGAGAACCATTTTGTTATTGGGAAAACCCAGATGATATAGATGCCCCAATTATAAAACCAAATTCAGATGTTTTAACTGTTGGATATACTTATTCAGATCCTGAAGCAGTTTCTCCTCCAGATAAAGGAGTTAAAATAAACACAAATAAAGGAGATGGATGTCTCTCTCCGTTCAGCAAAGTTACATTTGGAGTAACACTAAACGAAGCTGCAAGATGTAAAATTGGATTTGATAAACAAACTTCTTATGATAATATGGGTATCTTCATGGGAGGAACCGATTTCCCAAGATCCAATCATACACAAACTTTAATGATTCCAGAAATAAATCAAACTGTAGGAAAGGACAATTTTGTTTCTGTTTCAGTTAGATGCCAAGATCTAAATGGAAATTCAAACCCAAGTAATTTTGTTTTTGATATGTGTGTTCAAAAAGGACCTGATCCAACTGCACCAATTATTTATGAAACAAGTATTGTGAACGGAGCAAAAGTTCCTTTTGGAGTCACAAATGCAAATGTGAACTTCTATGTTAATAAACCAGCAAATTGTAGATGGTCATTTGCAGATAGGGATTATGATAAAATGGAAAATAATATGACTTGTGCAACAGAAGGCTCCCAAATGAATTTAAGATTAAGTTATACTTGCAGTGCAAATTTAACAGGAATAAAAACTGCAGAGAAAACTTCATATTATGTGAAGTGTCAAGATCTTTCTCCTCAAAATAATACAAATAAAGATTACTACCTTAAACCAGAAGGATACACTTTACAAGGTTCAAGAGCACTTGTAATAACAGAAGCTTCTCCCAATGCAACCACTATCTATGATTCAACAAGTCCTGCTTCAGTAACATTTAATGCAAAAACATTAGGCGGAACTCAAGATGGAAAAGCCATGTGCTTTTATAGAGAAGTAGGGAGCACCGGATTATATACCCAATTTGATAATTCTGATTATTCTTCAAATATTCATTCAACAATTGTTCCTCTTAAAAATGGAGAGCATTCTTATTCAATAAAGTGTAATGATAGAGGGGGAAATTCAGATACTCAAGTAATAAACTTTAATGTAAGTATTGATAATAAAGAACCCCTCATTGCAAGAGCATATTATGAAGATAACCAATTAAAGATTATGACAAATGAAAAAGCAGAATGTAGATATTTTACTTCCTCGACAATACAGTGTAATTATGAATTTGAGGATGGAGATCCAATCACTTCTTATGATCAAATAAATCATCTTGCTAAATGGAACACAGATGAAGATTTATATATAAAATGTCAGGATGTTTATGGAAACCAACCAGCGAAACCAAATGAATGTAGTATTATTTTGAGAGCGCAAAATAGAAATAATTTATAATCCCATCAACTTTAAAAATTAGGAATTCTTATTCGATTTATAATGAAACAAAAAAAGGGGCAGATGAATATTTCATTTGGAATGATTTTTTCTATAATCTTAATCATTGTTTTTTTGGGATTTGCCTTTCTCGCAATTCAAAAATTTTTAGGATTTCAAAATGATGTAACAGAGAAAAAATTTTATGATGCGTTAAGTCAAGATGTGAATCAAGTTTGGACAAGTACAAAAGCATCAAAAGAAGTTGAGTATATAATTCCAAGAGGGACAACTCAAGTATGTTTCAAAAATGATCCATTCAAGAATGTTTATTTATTCTCTGATAAGCCAAGCTTAGGTGAGACCATAGATCATTTAAACATCACAAAAATCATTTGTATAGACACAATTAATGGAAAAGTAAACTTTCTTTTAGAAAAATCTTATGGAGAAAATTTTGTTGAAGTTAATGAAATAAAATGAAAAACAAAAAAGGATTTTTGGACATTTCTTTTTCTTGGATTTTTGCATTTCTAATTGGGGCAATGATTCTTGTGGGTGCAGTGTATGGAGTAAACAAATTTTCAAGTGTAAAAAATATTGAAAACTCTGCGGAACTTGGAACAGCTCTAAAGAATTTATTAACTCCTCTAGAAACTGGAGTTGAATCAACAAAGTCAATTTCAATTACTCTTCCAGTGGAATCAAGAATAACCCATAAATGTGATACCTTTGGAAATTTTGGGGAGGAAACTTTTTCTGTTGAAGAAAAAGTGAAAACCCAATGGACAAAATCTGGAGTTGACATTTCTTTTCAAGATAAATATATTTTTTTACCAAAGACCCTTCAAGGAAAAACTTTCAATATTTTTTCAAAATCATTTGATTTCCCGTTTAAAGTTTCAAATTTAATCTATTTTTCTAACTCAGAGACAGTCTATTGTTTTGTAGGTTTTTCAAAATCGACAAAAACAGAATTACAAAATTTAAATCAACCAAACTTTGAATTTGATACATGTTCATCTAATTCAACAAGGGTTTGCTTAGACTCGACAATGAACTGTGAAATTAAAGTAAACACAAATGAAAATTCAGTCACAAAAAATGGGGAAAAAGTTTATTTTGAAGAAGATGCTTTAATGTATGCAGCAATTTTTTCAGATAAAGTAACATATGAATGTGAAGTGAAAAGATTAATGCAAAGAGCAACGGAACTTTCTGAAATTTATGAAATTAAATCTTTAAATTTATTATCGGTTGGATGTGATTCTTCATTAAAAACAGAGCTTATCTCTTTTGGAAATACTCTATCCGGATTAAAAGATTCTGGAGACCTTTTTTTGATAAATAAAGAAGCAAAGAGAATAAACAATCTAAATTTTGGATGCGAATTATGGTAAACAATAAAAAAGCGCAGGTAAAAGTTCAGCAAATGGCTTTTATGATAATTGGGTTAACAATCTTTTTTGTTCTAGTTGGGCTTTTTATCCTTTCTTTTGCCTTTTCAGATTTAAAGCAATCTAAGGCACTTTTAGATGAGCAAGAAGCAACACTTTTAGTTCAGAAACTTGCAAATTCTCCTGAATTTTCTTGTGGGGCAGCATTTGGAACAGTGAAATCAAATTGTGTTGATTTGGACAAAGTCTGGGCATTAAAAGAAAAGATAGAAGATTATTCTGAATTTTGGGACATAAATGGAATTGAAATTATTAAGATCTATCCAAGTTCTTCACAAGAATGTACCAATTCAAATTTCCCGGATTGTGCATATTTAACAGTTTTAGAATCCAAGAAATTAGGAATAGATAAATCTACATTTGTTTCTCTTTGCAGAAAAGAGTCAGATGGAAGAAGAATTTATGATAAATGTGAAATTGGAAAATTAGTAGTGAGGTTTTCAAATGAATAAAAAGGCACAATCTGAGATGGCAGGATTTGGAATAATTGTGATCATAATTTCAATAATTATCTTAGTTTTTATTTCGTTCTCTTTAAACAAAAATCCAAATAATCAACCTCAAAATTATGAATCAGAAGCATTTGTCCAATCTTATTTACAGTTTACAACACAATGCGAAAAAAATTCTCATTATTTGTCTTCTTTAGAATTAATTAAACTCTGCAAAAGTGGAGTAAGCTGTGATGATGGTGAAAGTTCATGCAAGGTTTTAAATGAAACGTCAAAAGGAATTCTAGAAAGTTCATGGAAAGTTGGAGAAGATTTTCCTGTTAAGGGATACGATTTTTCAATTATTTATCAAGGAGAAAATTTAATTCAAATTTTTGAAGGAAATAAAACTTCAGAGAACAGAGGATCAATGCAGACTTTTTCAGGAGATTTGGATGTTTCTTTTATAAGTTATTATTAATTTAAATTTTATTCCTTATAAAAAGATAAGATAAAACTATTATTACAATTAAAGCAAGAGAAATCCATAACCAGGTTAAACTTCCTTTTTCTTTGGGAGATTCAATCCCTTTATTATCTACTGTTTTATCCTTTGATTCTCCGGTAATTACTTGTGTAGGCATCTTTTCTGAAATAGATAAAATAGTAACATTTGCCTTGTTATTTTTAATGGAGTTCAATGTAACTAATAAATCATAAGAATCATCCCCAGTAACCTCAAATTTTGTCGAGTCTCCAATTTTCAAAGTTGCTTGTTGAGGATTAGAACTAACATTTACCTTTACTGAGGTGTTATTTAATTCAATAACTCCAATATAATGATCTTCGTTATCAATAACTACTTTCATTCTATTTTTTATAGATAGTTCTCTTGTAAACCCCTCCGTAAATTGGTCTTCTTCAACAACGAAAGTGCTTGTCCAAAAGGAAGGTGTGTAACTTCCTCCACAGCCAGTTGTAGAGAATGATGTAGAAGAAGAGGTTCCAGCATTTCCGGCAGTATCAGTACAAGTCACGGTATAAGAATAAGGATTTCCACAGTTTAGTCCCGTAACAGTTAAAGTAGACCCAGAAATGCTTTTTGTTCCAGTCCCACTCGCAGTACATGTTCCATCTGCTCCCGAAAAAGTAATAACTAAAGAGTTTGTTGAAGAGCTCGACAAAGTTAAACTACTAGGAGAGGGAGCAGTAGTGTCAATTTGAACGCTAAAGGAATTGTTTAAACCTAAATTATTTACAGTATCATTTGCATAAACTTTTATTGTATGATTTCCATCAGCCAAACCAGATAAAGAAATAGCTGTGCTATTGCACCATCCATTTGAGGGAGTAATTGATTGATTTGTTCCGTTCACATCAATTAAACACGCACTATTAGTTAATCCAGAAAGACTATCTGCCACAGAGATATTTAGAGTCAAATCTTGAGTATTTCTTTTAAGAGTAGAATTTGTATAATTTGGTAAGCTAATTGTTGGAGCACTCGAATCAACATAAATCGAAATGTTGCTAGAATTAGTTCCTACTGAGCCTGTTGCATTTGTAGGTTCAATAATAAAAGTATAATTTGCTTCTGTTGTATTTGAAAAAGAATATCCGGTTGCACTATTATTATTTGCTTTGAGGTAAAAAGTATTATTTGAAAAAATGTAAATTGAATAATTTGCGGCGACATCTCCTCCAGCGGTCCAATTAACAAAGAAAGAACCTTCATCGTATAAAGAAGTAACATTATTACTAAAGATCACATTTGTCGCAGTAGAAACGGCAAACACAAATCCAATAAAAAATATTAAAATTCCTCCAATAAAAATTTTCTTTTTCTCAATCATCTTCGTGCCTCTTAAAAATAAAAAGAGAAATCTACTATTTAAATGTTTATTTTATCAGTTATTATTAAAAAATAATTTAAAGCAATTTGTAAATTTAAGGAAGAGACTTTAATTTTTCCTTAGTCAAATAACGTTCTTAGGAGAATTGTTTAAATGCTATTAAATTCGGAGATACTGTTTAAAACAAAAACCTTTAAATAGTAATATCAATTGATATTATTAAAAGTTTGGATAGAAGATGGAAATAAAAATAATGAAAAAAAATAGAAGTTATATTGAAACAAATGAGGTAGCTAGAAGCCCAACATTACAAACAGTTCTTATGGTAGAAAAATTTATTGATAAAAATTCAGGGGAGTACAAAAAAACGGACCTCTTTAATAATTTACCTAGAAAAGTAATGTGGCAGACTTTTCAGGTGATAATGGAATATTTAGAGAGCATAAACAAAATAGGATATGATAAAGAAGGATATGTTGTTTATCTATGGAATCCAGAATTCTTCAAAAAAATAAAAGATAGGTCTGCTATAAATTTATGAAACCTGAAAAAGTTGTTTTTGTTGATGAAAGTTTAGAAAAGTCTTTTGCAAAATTAGATAAAGGAGATCCATTAAAAAAAGGGCTTATAAAAGCGATTAAAGAAGTTCAAGAAAATTCCTTTGTCGGTAGAAGCGTAAAGAAGAGATTAATCCCTAAAAAATCATAAAATTAATAATTTGTGGATTTATAATCTTCCGAATGGTTGGAGAATGTTATATGTTTTAACCTCATCTGAGATTAGAATTATAGCTGTTGTTCTTGACTGGATGAATCATAAAGACTATGAGAAATTATTCAAGTTCTGAAGAGGGGTTTATCTTATTTTTAGTAAATCACTACTTTTCTCTGGGTTCGAGAAAGTTGGAGAGTGAGTATAAAATTTTTGGAGAGATATGAAAACCATGTTCCAAAAAAAGAAATTTCAAAGATGGAAGAATTATGATTTTATAAAATTAAGATTAAACTAACTTTTCATAATCTTCTTTAGTTAATTTTATTTGTTTTAAAATTTCAAGGATTAATCCTTTTCCCAATTTTTCGTTTCCATGAAGGGGAACAACTGTTCTTCTTCCATCAGAATGTTTAAATCTAACGTGACTCCCTTTACCATAAATTTTTTTAAAATCTAATTTTTCTAAAATTTTACAAAATTCTTTCCCAGAAATTTGAGTTAATTTTGACATTTTTAATGAAAAATGGGTTTTCCAACATTAACTTTTTGAATTCCAATAAATTTTAATGGATTTATGTTCTCCTGATCTCCTTCAAGACAAACTTCTATTGCTTCTTTAATTCTCTCCAAAACTTCTCCAATACTTTTTCCCTGAGTGTAACAGCCTTGAATTTCTGGAACTTTTGCAATATAAATTCCATCCTCATCCTGTTCTATTAATACATTAAATTCCATTGATTCTTTTTCCATGAAATATTCAATTTTTCTTTATTTAAAAAATTATCTTTTTTAAATTTTAAAGTGAATTATCATTTCATCTATAGAAATTATTGGTTTGAGTCTTTCTCGTCCTTTAGTTTTTTCTTTCTTTAATTCAATAAATCCAAATCTTTCAAGAAGTTTAACATCATCGAATACTGATTTAAATGGTCTTTTGAGAATTTTAGCAAGATTGTAAATAGATTTAGGTTCCTTATACTTCACTGCATCAAGGATTTTCGCCTTTTCTTTTGATAAAATTTTTTTAAGTGAAGAGAGCCCATCAAAGTCATATTTCTCTTTTCCTGTTAAAAAACTAAATGTTCCCCCGCCTTCTTTTATTATAACCTCCCTTACTTTAATTTTAGCCATTTTTTATAATTTTTGTGTAAATTTTAGTCTTTATCAGAATATATATCATTTTTGCATATATATATTTTTCTATCTTTTTCAAGGAAGGTTTTTTATGTAATGTCCCATAAGAGACACCGAAAGCCTTTTAAATAAAACCTCTAAAATGAGGTTTTATAGAGGTAAAACCACAAATTTTAGTCCAAAGCTTTTTAAAGAAAATTTGTGTTACTTCATTACACTCAATTGGGGGTGTTCTTATGGGGCGCTAAAGCATTTGCAAAACACGAATGCAAAGCATAACCTATAAGTTGACTAAATAGTTCCCCTATAGCTATTTAGTAAAACTTCGACTGCCTTAGGTAGTTTAGTAGATAGGTAGAAAGGAGGATAAAAATAAAAAAATGAAATTAAATTTCAAAAAAATCTCAGCAATCGCTGCTAGTACTTTATTAGCTGGTATGTCTGTAGGTTTGGCTGCTGCTGCAAATTATCCTGCTCCATTCGTTAATAGCGCTGGTGCAGCTGATGTAGCTGTTGTTTATGGTACTGGTGCTGGTGTTTCTTCACTTGATTTAGTTCAGGCTGGAAATATCCAAACTTCTTTAGCAAGTTCTGTTAAGGGAGGCACTACTACAATTGATGGTGAATCTTTTAAGTTTGAGAAAAAATCTACTAACTTTCACTTAGGTGATAATATTACTGGTGTTGTTTCTTCAGCTTTGGATGATGATCAATTACCAACTCTTTTGGAGTCTGGAAAGTACATCGATAATGATAACGATGAAATCGACTATACACAAAAGATTGTAATTG
>PCVV01000051.1 GCA_002762735.1 Candidatus Pacearchaeota archaeon CG11_big_fil_rev_8_21_14_0_20_30_13 | reverse complement strand
TAAGTGATTTTAACCATTCTAAAATTCTTGAAAGATTATTGAGAGAATTCAAAATTTCTTTTGAAACAAGAATGGGTAAAGAGAGAAAATATTCAATTCCCATTGAGAATAAAAATGGGTCTTATAAAATTGTTGGGGCTGGAAAATTCAAGGTGCTGGATGAAGGAAAAATTGGATATTATCCTAATAGTTATGATTATGATTTAAGGCCCAATCATGAACATTTTAAAGAAATGGAAAAACATCAAGAATTTAAATTTGTAGAGATGGATTCTTTAGGAGAAAAGGTTTTAAGTTAAATTTTTAAATAATAATTTTATTTTTACTTTCATGCAATATCACATAATCTTAACTGAAAGATGTAATCTTAAATGTAAATATTGTTATGAAAAATCAATGCAAGAATTTGATAATGGCCTTGGAGAAAAATGGGATTACGATGAAGATACTCCCTTTGATTCTGAAGTTTCAATTGATAAACTAAAAAAATTTATCAAACCAGAAGATCGACTTATTTTTTATGGGGGGGAACCTTTAGTTATGGTTGAGAAAATAAAAGAGATTATGGATAACTTAGATTGCAAATTTGGAATTCAAACTAATGGAATTTTATTGAAAAGACTTCCAATTGAATACATTAAAAGAATTGATAAAATGCTTGTTTCAATTGATGGAGATTCTGAAAGAACAAATTTTAATAGGGGTAAAGGAGTTTATGAAATTGTAATAAAAAATTTAAAAGAATTGTGTTCTCGAGGATATTCAGGAGAGGTTGTTGTAAGGATGACATTACTTTTTCCAGATTTATTTAAACAAGTAAAACATCTAATTTCTTTAATTGAAGAAGAAATAATTAATTCGATTCATTGGCAAATTGACGCTGGTTTTTACAAATTTGATTTTGATAAAGAAAAATTTTCTGAATTTGTTAAAGAGTATAATAAAAACATTAGCCAATTAGTTAATTGGTGGACTAATGAAATAAGAAATGGGAAAGTATATTTGATATACCCTTTTCTAGGAATTTTTAATAGAATCATTGGTTGGGATAAAGAAACTAAATTACCTTGCGGTTCCGGATACGAAAATTTTACTGTCACTACCTCTGGAAAGATTTCATCATGCCCCATTATGAATTCTGTTAAAAAATTTTATTGCGGAGATATCGAAAAAGGAATTGAAAAAGAGATTCATGTCCAAGACGATGAATGTGAGAAATGTTTAAACTTTAAAATTTGTGGAGGACGTTGTTTGTATTGGAGAAATGCTAAGCTTTGGTCTCCAGAAGGAGATAAATTAATTTGCGAAACGATTGGATATTTAATAAATTCAATTAAAGAAAAAGTTCCTGAGATAGAAAATTTGCTAAAAAAGGGAATTGTTAAAAAAGAACAATTTGAATACGAAAAATATTTTGGTCCAGAAATTATTCCTTAAAACCAGTCTTCATTATTTTCTAACAATTTAAAACTAAATGCTTTCACTTCCAAATTCTCAGAGGACTCCATAAACCCAATTTTTTTGTTACCTATTTGGGTATATCTTAATATTAAACTTCCTGTATAAATTTCTTCGTTTAATTCATTAACAACAGTTCCCTTCTTAGACCACCTATATAACCATAAATCTCCATATTGGGATTTTAATTTTTCCCTTACCTCATAAAAAGTTCCTTCTCCTAAGTGTTCTGTAAGTTGAAGTTTTATCATATTAATTTTTAAAATTCGCAATTTATAAATCTTTAGACTGAAAAAATTTTATTAAAATTTTCTTCTATAATTTTTTCAACTTTGTCCTCGGAAATGCTCCATATTTCTGAAAACTTTTTTATTGACTCTTTAATAAAAGAAGGTTCATTTTTCATCTCTTTGTAAGGAGAGAGTAAAGGGGAATCTGTTTCAGTCAAAATTCTTTCATGAGGAATCTCTCCAGCCATTTTTTGAAAATGTTCACTTCTCATAATATTTGCAGGGATTGAAAAAGAAAACCCAAGTTCAACGGCTCTTTTAATTAAATTAAAATTTCCAGAAAAACAATGAAGAATGATCTTTAAATTGTCTTTATAATCTTCTAAAATATCAAGAGCTTCCTTTTCAGCTTTTCTGGAATGCACTATTACTGGAAGGTCCAATTCTTTAGCTAAATTTAATTGATTAATAAAAATTTCTTTTTGCAATTCGAAATTTAATTTTTCTATTTTATCAATTCCAATTTCTCCAATTGCGATAATTTCTTTTTTGTTTTTACGAACAAACTTTTCAAATTTAGAATATTCGGCGAGGGTTAAATCTTCTTCTGGATAAAGCCCTGCAGCTAATCTGATTTTGGAATATTTTCTAGAGAACTCTAAATTTTTTTTACATGAATTTAAATTAACTGAATTTGAGATCACCAACCTTATTTTTTTATTCTTTTGAATTTCTACTAACTTTTCTTCTGAAAGAAAATCTGCATGAGCATGAACATCAATAATCATTTTCTATAAAAGATTTTTTCCGTAAACTAAAATTCCAATTACCACCATTAAATGGATAATTATCCAAAGAATATTTGCAATAATAATTGGTTTATCCTTGTGAACAATTCCGTACCAAAGCCATATCGCTGCTGAAATGGTATAAGTTCCCCAAGAGATGAAAGAAACTCCCTCTGCATTTTTTAGAACCCAAATCTTAAAAATCTGTGGCAGAGTCATCAGTGGTCCAATCACACTTACCACATAAATTAATCCGTCTAAGAATCTGACTTTTTTGTTTTTGCTTGGAAATTCTTCTTTTTTTAAATGAATCCTTTTTCGTTTATGAAAATGATGCATTCCATACCCTTGCGTCACCATCTGTTATTTAAGCAAAATACTAATATAAAGGTTGCTAATTCTTTAATTAAAGTTTTATGAGAGGCTAGTTATATTTTTAAATTGAAAAAACTAGAGTAGGTTTATGCGGAAATAGTTAAGTGGTAGAATATGACCTTGCCAAGGTTGTGACCCGGGTTCGATTCCCGGTTTCCGCATTCTTTATTTTTTTGAACATAAATTTTTATAAAGAATTAATTTTTTAGTTTCAAATGGGTGGGTACATTGACTATCTAGGAGGGCATGCTTATTATAACCGAGATCTCTTGAACGGAAAAGAAGGTTATCAATTAACATTTGATTCTGTAGAAGATTTTAAAAAATTTGTTAATTATGAGTATCTTGCTCCAATACAAGTTGATGGAAAAAACCTAACTAAAGAAGAATTTGAAGAGCAAATCTTAAGTAAAACTTTCTTGGTACATACTTCTAAAGAAAGTAAATTGGATTCTATGAGTAGTGAAAAAGGTTCCAAAGAAGATTTTCTCAAACTCCTAATGAGATAATTTGGGAGTTCCCTTAAATAAATTAATAAAAACAAAGTAATATAAATTAAAAATTTGACCTTGCATGTTGAAATATATTTTTTATTACCGATTACTTTTTAAATTAGATAATAAATATTGTAAAATGGAAAAAGATTATCTCTATGATGTTTATATGTTATGTCCAGTTAGAAATGCGACTGATGAAGAAAAAAAATATTTATTAGAATATAAGAAAAAGCTCGAAGAAAAAGGATTCAAAGTTCATTATTCTGCAGAAACTCCTCAAGAAGATGAAACTGGGGGGTATGGGATTGTAACAGATCATTGTGATGAAATTTTAAATTCTAAAACAGTCCATATTTATTGGAATCCATCGTCTCAAGGAAGTTATGTTGATTTGGGAAGTAGCTTAATTGAAAATCGGAGAAGGGGCTTAGATATTTTATTAATGAAGAAAAATATAGTAAGAAAAATTGTAGATACCCAGAAAAAAGATTGGATTGAAAAGAAAATGGAAGGATTTCCAAAAAGTTATGAAATGGTTCTTTTATACTTGGATTCCATTGCAGAAGAAGAAACAAGAATTAGCTTAGAATAATCAAAACAAAGGAATATAAATTAAAATCTTCTTCCTAAATGATGGATTTTTTTGGCATTGCTAATGGAGTAATCTCTACTATTGAGGGTTGGGGCTACATTGGAATTTTTATTATAATTGCCATTGAAAGTCTTGCGATTCCTCTCCTTGCAGAAATTGTGTTAATTCCCGCTGGATTTTTGGTTGCTGAAGGAAAATTTTCTTTAATTTATTTGATTTTAATTTCAACTATTGGGAGCCTTGTAGGATCTCTTATCAGTTATTTTATTGCATTTAAATTTGGAAGAAAGGGAACTGAAAAGTTATTAAAAAGATATAAAACATTTACATTTTTGAATAAAAGGCATTTAAATAAATCAGAATCTTTTTTTAAGAATAATGGTCCTTTAACCATCTTCCTTTCGAGATTTATTCCTGGTTTTAGACATATTATTTCTTTCCCAGCAGGATTTTCAAAAATGAATCTTTTAAAATTTTCAATTTACACTTTAATCGGATCAGGAATCTATAACTCATTTTTAATTTTGATTGGATACTTTGCTGGAACAAAAAAAGAGTTTATTTGGAGTCATTTCAGTTTAGTTTTTTCAGGACTCTTGATATTATTTGTAATCAGCCTAATAGTTTACATTAAGCTTAAGAAAAAAAGCAGATAAAAACCTTTTTAAAACTATAAAGCAATTCTTTTATGTTGGGTCCATTAGTCTAATGGTAGAACATCTCGTTTACACCGAGAAGGCGGAGGTCCGATTCCTCCATGGACCATTTTTTTGAATAGTTTTATAAATAATAAAAAGTTACAGACTTTATGAATTTTCGATTGACATCAATAAAAATAATTATTTCACTGATTTTTGGGATTTTAGGATTCTTTTTTTGGAGAGTGTCTTGGGCGCCAGGTCCCGGACCATTTGGTCAATCAATTCTTGTTGGAATAATTGTCTTGATTGTTGTTTATCTAATCTTTAGTCTAATTCAAAAGAAAAAATAAATCTTATTACCAAATAATCTAACTTTTCATTAATCTTATTTACAACTGCCTAAATTCCTTCATGGACCATTCTGGATTAATTATTTAAATTAAGTATTTTTATCTTTTATATGAAGAACTATGAATGTGTAACTTATTTTATAACTAAGAATGGACGAAAACAAATTTGGTATAAGGATAAAGAAGGCTGGAAACAGAAAAGCGGTAGAGGTATTATACGAAAGGTAACTGCGGAACAGTTTTTATCGCATCTTCTTCCTGCGCTTACTTCAGATTATAGAAACAAAGTTTGGGTAGTAGTTGAAAAGAAAAAGAAACCTATAAGAGGCACATATTTAAACAGTTCATAATTTTGGACATGTAATAACCCCATATTCCTAAATTTTAATTTTAGACACTTATTAACATTTAAAAATTATAGAATCCTTAATAACTAATGCATAAAGGTGAAAAAAGAAAGGGGTTTTCTAATGTTGGTCTTTTCATAGATGATTATGATGACATTTTCTCAGATTTTGATTCACGACCCTATTCACAAAAACTTCTTTCTGAAGATCTTCTGAATGAGATGGATAGAGTAACAAAGGACAAAAAAGATGATAATATAGAATTGAAATTTTTTGTCCCAAAAGAAAAAAGAAACATTTCGACGGAGAGTATTATAAAAAAAAGAATAAAAGTTTATTTTAAAAAACATTTTATACTTTCAAAGAGAGCCAAAAGAAAAGTGCTTATGGAAGGTTTTTTGTTTTCATTCTTTGGAGTTTTTTTTATGATTCTTGCAACGTTTTTTACTACAAGAGAAAGTCAAAGTTCAATTATAATATTTCTAGCTGTTTTATTTGAGCCGGCAGGATGGTTTTTGTTCTGGGAAGGACTTGACCTTATGATTTTTGAATCAAAAGAAAAGTCATCAAAACTAGAGTTCTACAAAAAGTTGTCAAAATCAAAGATTATTTTTGAAGATTCCTAAATGAAGATTTATTAATTAAATTCAATTAGAGTATAATATTATTTTAATCTCTGAATTTAAAGAATTTTTAAAAGAATATAAAATAATTGGACTTGCAGTTGGACTAATAATAGGTTTAGCCTCGGTTTCATTTGTTAATTCGATTGTTAACAATTTAATTATGCCTCTAATTACTCCGTTTATTCTTGGAGGAGCTTGGCAATCAGCATCTTTTTAATTGGTCCAATCGTTATCGGATTGGGCGCTTTGGTTGGTTCAATAATCAACCTTATAGTTATTGCCTTGGTAATTTTCTTAATTTAAAAGTTTGCTCTTGGAATTATATTAATTTTTGAAGACTCTTAAAAAGTAGTACCCCACCAAACTTTTATAAACAAGATAAATGTTTTTAGAATATGGCTCAAAATACCGACTCTATTCCGGGCATGGATTTAAATTATTCTAAGCCAAAGATTCCAACCCCAAATCCTGAAGAAGAAAGAAAAAAATTTGATAAAACTAAAAAGGAAATAGAAAAAGTTAAAGTTTTTTTGACTAAAAAATTTAAGTACATCTTAGCTATTGGTATTTTACCCCCTCAAGCAATCCCTAAATTTATTGAAGAAGAAGAGGCTCCTGAAGATTCCAAGGATTATGTTCATATTGAGATTATTATTCCTGATGAAAAGAGTAAAGAAATTCCAAAAATTAAACAAGAAGTTTTAAAAGAAATACAAAAATCTAAAGAAAAAGTTTGGGTTCATATTATGACTCCTTCCGAAATCTGGGAAATTTGCATGGATCAAAAGTTTGAACTTTCAGGGGCAATTGCTATGAGCTATCCTCTTTACGACAAAGGAATCCTTGGAGCATTGAGAGTGGCAGAAGTACATAAGTCTCTTGTTTTGCAGAAATTTGAAAAATATGTTGTAAGTTATGTAATTGGTGGAAGTTTAATTCGAGGAGATGCCGTTAAGAGTAGTGATGTCGATGTTTTTGTGATTATCAACGATACTGATGTTAAAAGAATGCCAAGACGTGAACTTCTTGAAAGACTTAGGGGAATAATTTATCAATATGTTGCAGAAGCAACACAAATTGCAGGAGTTAAAAATAGATTAGAACCCCAAATTTATTTATTGACAGATTTTTGGGATGCAGTTAAAGATGCACATCCTGTAATGTTCACATTTATTCGTGATGGAGTTCCTCTTTATGATCGTGGAACTTTCATGCCTTGGAAATCTCTTCTTAGAATGGGTAAACTTAAACCAAGTCCAGAGGCTATCGATATGTTCATGAGCATGGGAGATGGAGTAATTTCAAGAAGTAAAAAAACTCTTCTTTCTGATGTTTTTACAAATATTTTTTGGGGAGTTACGACTCCCGCTCAAGCAATATTAATGTTAGGAGGATTTCCCCCTCCAACTTCTAAAGAGTTAGTTAATTCATTCAGAAAAGCATTTTTGGATACAAAGATGATTGAAAAGAAATACGTTGATTTTTTAGAAAAAATTGTGAAAACTTGGAAGGACTATGAACATGAAAGAATCAAAGAGGTTTCTGGCAAAGAAATTGATCAATTATTGGCTGAAACTGAAGATTATCTAAAAAGATTAAAAGAATTAAGAAAGGAAATTGAAGAGAAAGCTCAGCAAAAAACAATTGATCAAATTTATGGAGACATAACTGAACTTTTGAAAAATATACTTGGAAATAAATCAGTTGAAAAGCTTATTCAAGAGTTTGAAAAAGAGTATATCAAAAAATCTAAATTTACAAATCAACATTTAAGAATTTTAAAGGATGTTGTTAAATCGAAAAAAGAATTCAAAAAGGGAAAATCTGAATCACACAAAATTGATAGGGTGAGAAAAGATGCTGATATTTTGATTAAAGATTTAACTGAATTTGTACAAAGAAAAGAATTGATAGCTCTTAACAAGGGAAAGATGGTTTTGAAAACAAAAGATAAGAAAATTGAGATTATAAATGCCAATGGAAAAACATTCATTTTTGAGGGAAATCTAATTAAAAAAGTTGAGGAGAAAGTTGAAGAATCTTCTCTTGAGGAACTTGAAAAAGCACTTTTAAAGCAAAAAGAAAAAGACGAAGTGGAAATTGATCCTAAGATCTTTGAAATTCTAAAAAAAGAGTATGGGAAATTTGATATTTTGTTTTAATCAAAACTTCTAAAAACTAAAGTTCTATCCTATTTTTATGAAATACTTGTTTATCCTTGGAAGGAATATTGAACTCTCTAAAGCGGAGGTTTTTTCTTATTTTGAAAAGCTCGGAAATAGAATTTTAAAATATGAATTAGAAAAAAATGGATTATTCCTTGATTTAGAAAACCCGATTAAAGAAAATGAAATTGATTTTTTAGGGGGAGTTATTTCAATTGGAAAAGTTATTGCTTCTGGAACAGAAGAAGAGTTGCTAAAAAATATAGACAAAGAAGAATTATATTTTGGAACTGAAAATAAATTAAATTACACTATTTGGAACTTTTCAAAAAGTTTAGAAGTCATCCGAGACTATTTGAAGGAGAGATTTAAGAAAGAAAAACTTAAGGCAACTTTGAAACATTTGACAAGAGAAATAAAACTGCAGGAAGGTAAAAGGGCAAATGTTCCTTCTTCAAAATTGATTAATGAAGAATATTTTATTTTTGGGAATAAAGAACTCTATTTTGGAAAAATTTTTCAAACTTGTAATTACGAGATTATAGAAGAAAGAGACATGAACAAACCAGTTAGAAGAGCATCTCTTGCAATATCTCCCCGTTTGGCCAAAATTATGATAAATCTTTCAAAGGTTAAAGAAGATGAAATTCTTTTGGATCCTTTTTGTGGAATAGGGACTATCCTTTCAGAAGCACTTTTGCAGAAAATTAAAGTTATGGGAATTGATAAAGATGAAAAGGCAATAATTGGAGCAAGACAAAACCTGGAATGGTCCAAATTTGATAAAAAAGACTATCAATTAATCAATTCAAATTCTACTAAAACCCAAATTGATTATGTTTATGCCATTGCTACCGAACCTGATTTGGGGGAGATTCTTAAAAAGATCCCCACAAAGAATAAAGCAAAAGAGACACTACAAAAGTTTGAAGATTTGATAGTAAATGTTTTAAATAATTTTAGAGAAAAAATCTCTGGACGTGTTGTTTTTACTTCCCCAAATATTAGAATTGGAAAAAAAAGGATTCATCCAGAAATAGAAAAAATTTTGAAAAAAACTGATTATAAATTAATTTATGAACTTCCAGAATTTAGAGAGAACCAAATTGTCGGGAGAATGATTTACGTTTTAGAAAGATAGATTAATTCTTTAGTAGTTACAAGAAAAAAAATTTATAAAATTGTCCAACTTAGTTTTATTATGAAAGAATTAAGTGGTGAAGTTAAAAATCGATTGAATGATTTGACAAGAGAGAATTTACTAGGTAATTATGCTCTTGGAAAAAGTGTTTTAATTTATGGGGTTGATGCAATTGCCCAAATTTATGTAATGAATAAAGCAAAAGAAAACTTGATAAAAAAAGGTCCTTTGAATGAATTTATGGAAGAAAATTTTTTAGAACACCATATTTAGCATAGGAATTTCAAAAATAAACCGGTTTATATTGTTCAAGAAAAATATAAATTTCCGCTAGAAAAAATTAATGGAATCTTTATCTCAAAAATAAGAAGAGATGGAAAAATCGTATTATTTGAATATGATCGATAATCCCAATGGAAGTGAATTGGCTAATAGAAAATGGCAAAAAGAAGATTTTGCAGATAAAAAAATAATTGAAAGATGGATAAAATTTGGATAAGAAATGTGGAAAAATTGTGTTGAAGAATTTTATAAAACTAAAGATGGATTTCTTAATTCTGACAGAAAAACTTTCCCTAAGGCCCAATCTGAAGAAATAAATTATCTTGGAGAAGAATTAATAAATTATTATTCTTCATTCATCAACGAATAAATTAAATCCTGAACGAAGGTTTTTTAAACTAATTTTATTGATAATCATTATGGTAAAAGGCAAAGTAGTTCAATTCAGAATGGGCAGACATACTGTTCATGAAAAGCATTTTTTGATTGAAGCCGAGGACGTAGATTCGAGAGTTAATGCTTCTAAAATGATTGGAAAAGAAGTTATTTGGAAATCTCCAGCAGGGAAAATAATCAAAGGTAAAATTTCTGCTCCTCATGGAAAAAAGGGAGTTTTAAGAGTTATTTTTGAAAAAGGATTACCTGGTCAAGCAGTTACAACAGAGGTTGAAATAAAATAAATGGCATCACTTAGAAAAGCAAATGCATATTCAAAAAGAAAAGTTACTCCTTACACAAGGGTTTCTAAAAAAAGACAAAAATCTTTTATCAAGACTGTTCCTCCTCAAAAAATTGTCAAATTTGAAATGGGAAAACCATCTTTAATTCGGGATGGAAAACTTCTTCACGTTTTAAAAATTATTTCGACTGAAAAAGTCCAAATAAGACATAATGCACTTGAAGCTTGCAGACAATTCTTGAATAAAAAATTAGATGAAGAGCTTGCTGGGCAATACACTTTCAAAGTTGTTCCTTTTCCACACCATATACAAAGAGAAAATAAAATGCTTACCGGTGCAGGAGCTGATCGTATGCAGACTGGAATGCAGTTAGCGTTTGGAAAGGCAATTGGTAAAGCTGCAATTCTAAAGCCTGGGAAAGAACTTTTTATTTTCCATCTTCCTAATGAAAAGGCTGTTCAGTTCACGAGAAAATTAGTAGTTCAAGTTAAGTCTAAGCTTCCAGGAAGAATTAGAGCTGACTACGAAAACCTCTCTTTAAAAAAGGAATAAAATTTTGTTACTATTCTTCAGATACTACATGTAGAAAGGTTTATAAACTTTAAAATTGTTGATTTTATATGACAAAAACAATAATTAACAAAGAAGAACAAGCAAAAATTAAGGCTGCTGAAAATTTAAGAAAAGATAGAATGAATAATTTAGAATCTCTTTTAGAATACAATGGAGCTAAATATCTTAAAGGACCAGGAACACCTTATGGGGCTAAAGGAACACAAGCAGGAAGCCTTGCATTTAATCAATTCTTAACTGGAAGTAAAGCAGAACAAATAAGAAAAAACGTTTATAACACAAAAGTTGAAGAAGCTCAAAATTATGGAACAATTTCACAACCAGAATATACTTCTAATTATGAACTTGAAAAAGCCTCTTTAGATTTGATTCATGACGCTCAAAGGGGATTAAAATTAAAAGATCTTGGTTCAATTGTTAAAAAGATTTCTCCTGGATTAAAAATCGAAATTCCTAAAGAATTAGAAGATTTAATCTATGAAAAGATTGGAAGATCCATTCAAGAAAAGTCTCTCAAAGCAAAAGAAGCCAAGGAAAAATATACTCCAACTAAACAAGAACAAGCATTTTTCGCATACCATGAAACACTAACAAAAGCTTATGAAGAATTTGCAGGTTACTCTCTTTTAGGTCAGTCTCTTGCTGGTGGATATAACGATTTATTCAAACAACTTTCTGAAGAGTATGCTCCTAAAAAAGAAGAAGATAAAAAACCTTTAGAAGTTCATTCTCAAGAAAAAACTCCTGAAGATGAAGAAGAATAAATTTTATTTATCTTTTTTTAGAATTAACAATTTTTTCTATTATTGAAATCATTTCTTTTAAAAATTCCTCTGCTCGTTCTTGCCAAAGATCTATTTCAGCACCTTTCAAATCAGAAATTTCTCTATGATCTATTTTTTTGTGAAGGTGATACATATTTTTATACCATTCAACATATTTCATTTTTAAAATCCCTCTATCCACAAAGGCTTCTTTTAAATCCACCATTACATGTTCTGGAGAAGGTGGAAAATAACCTGCTGCAATCAATGCTCCATGCGCAGCATCAACCATTGACCAATACACTCCATCAATTGCAGTGAGCTCAGCAGCTTTACTTCTTGCAAGATGACCCGGTGCTCTCTGAATACATTGATAAATTGACTCTGGAGTTCCTTTAATTTTTCCCTTAAGTAAAAGAAATTTCAAGGGTTCTATAAATCCAGCATAATCTAAAACTGGAAATCCACTTCGAATTATATTTAACACTACTGGATCACCTTTCATAAGATCGTCCCACCATGTGCTTAGTTTAATTGTATTAATATGAAGTTTTATAGAATATGGATTTGCTTGTAAAATTTTATCAAGCTCT
>PCVV01000047.1:6281-18915 GCA_002762735.1 Candidatus Pacearchaeota archaeon CG11_big_fil_rev_8_21_14_0_20_30_13 | reverse complement strand
AAAAATATCCTTCAATCCAAAAAGGATGCTCAATAGAAAGTTCTATTTTAGTTTCTCCAGAAAGAGATAGCTACAAAAAAACACTTATTGATTTCTTTCCAGAAGAATCCGGTTGTGCAGGAGAATGGTTTATTCCAAAAATTAAATGGGGAGTTGAAACATTGGTAAAAATTGGTGATCCTCATAAACAAAGAGTGACCCCCTTAGGAATTTTCAATTTGAAAGATAAGAGTTATGTTCTTTTGAAAGTTTCAAAAGAAATCCATCTTCTTTTTGAAGTTTCTTTTGGAAGCAAGAGGGGTGGTCGTTTATATTTCATCGAACAAATCAAAAAATAGTTCTCAGCTTCCGGTTCAAGGGGGTTTTAATTAACAAAATAAAAACAAAATGTTAAAGGTAAAAAATGAGTACCTATAATCTTAGATGTTTGTTCCTAACAGCATCGATAATTCTTCTCTCCATTTTAATTGAACTCGGAGAGTCAAATTTCTTCATTTCAATGTGGCTTATGTGGGGAGGAGTCAGTTTTTTATCCACTTTCTTTTTTCTCTCAAAGCCCAAAACACTTCCTACAGGATTTCTGATTACTGCTGTAATAAATTTAATACTCTGCCTACAATATCGTTTTAATGAAATCCTTGACGCTTTAATCCTAATTTCAGTGGGTTACTTGACCATTCATTATTTTTTTACTGTCTGGTTAGATTAGAATAAAAATAAAGATAAACAAGTCCATATTTAAATAATTTTCAAAAATAAAACAAAAGGTAAATTATGTTCGCAATAGAAATTCCTTCAAATATCGCAGTGCTAATAATGGGGTTAATGTTAATCTTCGTCACATTAGTAGGCACTTATGTCGTGATCTTCAAATTACGCGGAAACCCTCAAACAAAATATTATGAAAAATCAATAAACTAAAAGGTAAAAAAATGAGAATAATAAAAAAAATCTTAATCTTCCTCGGAGTAATAATAATGGTCTATTTTCCAGGAATTATACAATCAGGATATTTCATTCTAAAGGAAAAATTTCCCCTCTCTCCTCTTCTTGTGATATTCTTACTAGTATTAATGGAAATTTTCGTTATGATCTTTGCTTTTATCAAAATTAAACCTTCACGAAGATCTGGCAAATCTTAAAATTTCGAAAGCCCCCATCTCGCTTCTTTTTGCGGGGGCTTTTTTTATCTTCAAAAAAATTCTTTCCAAAATAACCTTCCTCTTCCAATCAATAAACAATATTTTTTTTGCAAAATTTTCGAAAAAATTCAAAGAATTAGCTAAATTTTTTTATTTTAATTCTTTTGGAATTTGTTTAAGTTCTTTTTTTAGAATATCTACCGCTTTTTTAAAAATTTCTTCTGCTTTCATCTGCCCAAATGACTCAATAGTAAAAAGAAATTCTCCAGTTTCTTCGACTTCAATTTTCTTTTTTGCTTTTTGTACAAGCCCTTCGCAAAAATCAAGAAGTGTTCTTTCTTGATCATCTCTAAATGTAATTTTACTCCCCTTAATCTTAATTTCATTTTGTGGGAATTTTTCAGAGATCTCTTTCTCAAATTCTTTATCCATTGTAATTTCAGTTATATCTCTATAAAAAAGAAGTCCAGGAGAAAATTTTGCATGTTCTCTTCCAGTTCCCATTTTCGTTTTTCCTTTAACTTTCAACTCTTGATCACCATTCAAGATGGTAAGTGGAATCTTCCCATAGATAACCTCAACATCTCCTTTAATATCTCCAGAATAAACAGTTCCTTCTTTTTTTGATTCAAGCTTAAATTTCAAAGTATCTCCTTCCTTTAATGATTTTTCACTTTTTATAGGAACAAGACCCAACCTATGGGCAAGAGTTTCATCATAAAGAGGAGAATCGTTTCTTGAAATTTCTACTTCATCGATAGCAATTGTAGGAATTAATCCTACACTCCTTCTTATTGCGTTTGCAATATTCTCACTCATCTTCATTTTGAAAACTTGTTTCTCATCTATATTTTTTATCATCTTCATCTTCTACTCAAATCGATAGTTCTTAAATTTATTTATTTGAATATGATAATTATTTAAATCTTTTAAAGGAATCTTCTGTGAAATCTTATCCAAAAAAAGAGTATAATCCTTACTTAAATTTTTTAAGATAATCGCAAAAGTAGTTTTACGTGATCCAATCCAATCCCAAGCTTCTTGTTTTTCCCTCATTAAATTTATTTTTTCTTGTTCGCTTTTAGCTAATTTTTCTAAGTCTTTAACAAAAAATTCTACAACTTCTTCTGCACTTTTTTCCAATTTTTTAGAATCCACATTTTTTTTCATTGTAATTTTGTTTGTCTAAGGTCTTCTACCACGTCTACCTCCCTTTACTTTAGGTCCACCACGGGGCATCCTCGTTGTGTCAAGAATATTCAAAATTTTAAAACCATCTCTCGTTAAGCTTTTTACGATACTGTGGGCTCCTGGACCAGGAGCAGGATTTCTTGTTTTAGATCTAATTCTAACATAAAAAGACTTTATTCCAAGATCTTTAACTTCTTCAGCAATTCTTTTAGCAATAAACATTCCAATTGTAGGATTAGATTTTAATCTACTATGTTTAGTTATCATTCCACCAGTAACTTTAGAAATTGTTTTTCCAGACATGTCAGTAACATGAACTAGGGTATTATTGAAAGAAGTATAAATGTGAATTACTGCTTCAGATTCTTTGCTTGCTGTAGATCTTCCAGAATGCTCCTCCTCAGAATCACTTTCTTCCAAAACTTCTTCTTCAAGAATTTCTTCAGAAGGAATTTCTACTAAAACCTCTTCTTTTTCAGCTTCCAATTTTTTTTGTTTCTTTGTTTCTTTGACCATTTTATCGAGCTTTTATTTTCTTCTTTAATTCAATTTTATTTTCTAAAGAGATGGGGACAATATAAGAGGGACTATCAACCACTGCACCATTAACAAGTATCCTTCGGTGTGAAATCATTTGTCTAGCAGTCTTAGCAGTTGTTGCAATCTTGTTTTTAAGAACAATTGTTTGTAATCTTCGATCTAAATAACTTGTTTTGTCTAATCCTAAAACATCTGAGATGGATGAAACTTTCATTCCAATTTTTTGTAATCTTTCAAAGAGTGCTTTTTGTTCTTCAGGTGAAGCTTTGATTAATTTTTTTGCTTTTTGTCTCATTACCCTCACTTTAGCGTCGGCCTTCCAAATCTCTCTTTTATTTTTTAAGCCATAACTTTTTTTGATCACCCCTTCTTCCTCAATTCTTGCTTTGTCAAATGGTCTCTTTGGTCTTGAATATTGTTTATGTTTTCTTTTCATTTTTTGCTCCCTTTCCCTTTAGGCATTTCCTTTCCTTTAACGGCCGCTTTAGCATTTGCTTCAGCCTTAGGACCTTTCTTTTGAATTCCTGAACTCTTTCTTCTATTTTTTCTAAAGTTTGCTTTTGTTCTTTGTCCTCTTAAAGGAAGACCCAAAAGATGTCTAAGTCCTCTATAACTTTTTATTTTTTTCAATCTTTTTATATCAAATTCTTGTTTTAATTCTAAATCTACCCCAATTAAATGTTTATCTTCACCAGTTTCAAGGTCAGATCTTCTATTAAAAATAAATCCAGGAGCCTTCGGATTTTTTAAGAATTCAGTTATTTTTGCAATCTCTGTGTCAGTCAATTCACCTATTCTTTTATTTTTATCAATTTTAAGCAAGTTACAAACGGCGTTAGATATTGTCCATGAAACTCCTTTTATCTTTGTTAATCCTGCGTAAAGTTTCATACGTCCCTCTATATCTTTAGATAAAATTCTAACTATTCTCTCTTGACTTTTTTGTTGTGTTTCTTGTTGTTCCATTTTATGCGGTGAATAGATTGTACTTTTCCATTTGGGTTAGCTCTTGAAAGATTCTTTTTTCAACTGCTTTTTCAGGGTCAGGGAGATTTGGAATTCTTTCTTTCATCTCCTTGAACGATTCAAAAGATTTTTCTTCCCTTTGCTTCAAAATCTCGTTCATATGTTTTTTTCCGAGCCCTGGAAGAAGCTCAATCAAGTGCAATCTTTTATTTATTGCAGAGGATTCATTAAAAAACTTAACCATTTTGGCTTCATTTTCTTTAACCCTATTGACGATGATTTCTTGGAGTTGATTTTTAGCAGATTCAGTTAATCTTTCTCTCTTGAGTCTCCCAAGGATATAATAAACTTTATCTCTTCGACCTTCTCCGATATAAACGTCTTCTCCGATTTCTATGTTTATTCCTCTCCTAGGGACTAGCTCTAGAAGAGTAAAATTTTCTTTACCAATAGCTTGAACGATTGGCATCATCTTTTTCTCCAAGGGATACCCGTTCGGTAAATATTCTAGTACTGTTGCATAATCTTCTTTTGCCATTTTCTTTATTGATGTTCTTTAATTGTTGATAATATTGCATTTGATTCATTTTCGTCAAGGTTAGAATCGGATAAGATTTTCGCAAGTTCTTCCCTTTCTTCAGGCATCATTTCAATGAGTTTCGAAATGTGCATTTCATTTAATTTAATTAGGTTTAATCCAACAAGTTTCTCTCTAAGTTCTTTAGCTTTTTTCTCATTTAAACTTGTGAATTTTTTTATAAATGCTTTAAGTTCTGGATTTTTTATATACTCTAAAGATTCTTGCATACTAAGGGGAGTTGTATTTTTTATCATTTTGAATTAATCGAAACTATTTTTTTTAAGTGTATTGGTTGAATCAAAAATTCTTTTTCTTTTGCTTGGTCTTTTAATTTAATTATGTACGCTTTTCCTTTTTTTCCTTTAACAACGCCGGTTCTTCCCTGAAGTCTTTTTGGAAAACTTGCATTTACAGAGATCTCTCTCTTTACTGCAACAGAATCATTTTCTTCAAATTTTTGAAAATATTTACTGAGACTAACTTTGCCTCTAAGTCTTATGTTTTTTCTTCTTACCATTAGTATTGAGAAAAACATTCCATTTAAAAACTTATCCCTTCAAAAAATTCTAGAAAAAGAGAATTTACAAATCTCCACTATTTCTCGAGGTTTCCATCTTTTGCACGATTGTATTGAGCATTCTTTCCCCCCAAACTCCTCTTCCACAGGACTCGCAAAAATCAATGACACTATCTTCGGAGAGTTCACGTTTGCAATAAAGACATTTTTTTTCCATAAGTCACCTCTAAAGTTATTTTATATTATTTTGTTTTTAAATATTTATATTTTTTAATCTCTAATTTTAAAAAAGAGTCTCAGAAAAAAGAAAAATAATAAACAGTAAGTTTTAAAAACTAAAAGTAGTGAACTATTATATGATCATTCCAGTTAGGTGCTTTTCATGTGGTAAACCCATAGGACATTTGTGGGAAGAATACAAAAAAAGAATCGAAGAAGGGGAAAATAAAAAGAAAGTTCTTGAAGAATTAGGGCTTGAAAGATTTTGTTGCAGATCAGTATTTTTAGGACAAGCAGATAATCTAGAACTAATTGCTAAATTTAAGAAAGCATAAATAACAATAGATTTAAATAATTTTAAGGATAATTCATAATATGAACTTTAAACCAGATTGGATTAAATTAGGTTCTTCTGTGATAGTTGGGGTTTTAATAGGATTATTTTACTCAAACTCAAAAATGGTCTTTGGAGAATATGAAGGACTTTGGTATTCTTTTCTCTTAGCATTTCTTCTCTCTTCTTTAGTTGTTTATGCAGTTTGGAGTTTTTTTGACAAATAGATTCTTTTTAATTTTTCACATATTGCACATTTAATTGTTTTGTAATCTTTTTTAATCCTTATTTTTTCATTTCCTTTAAAAGGAGTTAAACAGTCTTTACAAAAAAGTTTTTTATTTTCTTTAAGAGGAACTTTCTGATTTTTAGAAATTTTTTTTATTTTCTTAATCTCTTTTGGAGTTTTATTTTTTATTTCAATAAAAAATTTTTGAATTTTCTCTTTAGTTTCGTGCTTAGAAAGTTTAGCCCTTTTCATTGAATTCTCTGGCAAGATGCTTGAGGATTTGGAACATTCCAGGGAACATTTACCCGGTTCTGCATTTTCTGGGAATGGTAAGAAATATAATTATAATTTATTGTCTTTTTAATATAAAAATTATTTTGTTGGTTCGATCTTGCTGCAGAAATTAAGACCGTTCCAATTAAAAGGATTGCAATTATGAGAAGAGCAACTCCTGCGATGGCAATTTGTAAATTTCTTTTGTTCATTTTTTAAAAATGCGCCGGCCGGGGGTCGAACCCGGGTCAACTGGTCACTTCGCATATATGCATGGAAGCCAGTTATACTAACCACTATACTACCAGCGCTTTAATTTAATATGATAGAGGTTCCTTTTAAAATTTATTCTTTTTCCAATGTAGTTTTCTATGACAATTTGAGCACAAAATTTGGCATTTTTCAATTTCTTTTTTTATTTTCAACATAGAATATCCTTCAGAAACCATTTTTGAAATAGATATCTCTTTTTTTCTTCCATCTTTATGGTGGAAGTCTATTGTAGATGGATGGGTTTCTCTGCATTTTAAGCATTTAAGACGGGATTTATATTCTTCAATCCACTTTTTCAATTTTTCTTTTCTTTGTTTAACGTGTCTTTTTTCAGAGAAACTATTTAATTTATACCAATTTCTCCTATACTCTTTTCTTTTTTCAAGATCTTTAAATGGCATAAATTTCAAGGGTTTCAAACTTTAAATATTTTTGTATCCCTGAAATTTTTAAAAAACGTCCGGGACAAGATTTGAGGCCTGAAGGGTCATCCCCCTGGGAAACCTGCGAGCAGGTTCTTTTTTACGCCCGGGACAAGATTTGAGGCCTGAAGGGTCATCCCCCTGGGAAACCTGCGAGCAGGTTCTTTTTTACGCCCGGGACAGGATTTGAACCTGCGACCCCCACATTAGGAGTGTGGTGCTCTAATCCAAGCTGAGCTACCCAGGCAGGGTATATGCGAGGGACAGGATTCGAACCTGCGTAAGGATGAACCACTAGGTCCTAAGCCTAGCCCGTTTGACCACTCCGGCACCCCCGCATGTTCTTTTTAGAAATCATGCCTATAAAAAGTTTTATAAACCAACTTTCTCTTCAATTTTTGAAGACGGCCATAGTAGGTTGGAAACACCTGTTCTCTTCCCGAACACAGAAGTTAAGCTTCCTACGTTACTGGCTCTAGTGTCCGAAAAGATGCGAACCCAATAAGTCGTCTTTCATTTTTTTTCATAAAAATCTAATTTCTCGAAATTTTCTTATTTAATAAACTTTATATATCAAAAAAATTTCTGGTTTAAATGAAAGAAAAGAATTGGCACGATAAATCTTATAAAATTTTGCTTCTGATTCCAATAATTATAATTTTATTTTCATTGATTTATCTAACAATAACCTACCAGAAAACTGGAGATCTTTTCAAAAAGGATATCTCGCTTACAGGAGGAACATCAATTACAGTTTATGATCAAATTTCAGCAAACAGTATTAAATTAGACTTATTTGAAAAACTTCAAAACTTAAATGCAAGAGAGATATATGACTTTGGAACAGATGAGCAGAAAGCGCTAATTATAGAGACTACCTCTGACTGGGAGATTTCAAAAAATGTTCTTGAAGAATATCTTGGTTATACTTTAGTTGAAGGAGAAAATTCCGATATAGAATTTACCGGTTCAATTTTAAGTCAGAGCTTTTATAATCAGTTGTTAATTGCCATTTTAGTTGCATTTCTTTTTATGGCAATTGTTGTTTTTATAATCTTTAGAAATTTTATTCCTTCTATGGCAGTTATTCTTTCTGCATTTGCGGATATTTTAATGACACTTGCTGTTGTGGATTTATTTGGATTAAAAATGTCTACAGCGGGAATTGTTGCTTTTTTAATGCTTATTGGATATTCAGTAGATACAGACATTCTTCTTACTATTAGGGTTCTTAAAAGAGATGAAGATCCTTTAAATACAAGACTTTTAGGAGCACTCAAGACGGGACTTACAATGACTCTAACATCCTTTTTTGCTATTCTAGCTGCTCTATTTATTGTCCAATCATTCTCAGTAGTCTTAACACAAATATTTATCATTCTTGTTCTTGGTTTATTTTTTGATATGCTTAATACATGGATTACTAATGTTTCAATCTTGAAATGGTATGCAGAACATAAGGAGAATAAAAAATGAAATTAGGGTTTAAAGTTTGGTTGTTAATATTTAGTCTAGTTCTCTCATTTCTTTTTATTTTTGGACTTCCTCCTAAATTTTTAGAATCAGGGGTAGTTATAACAAGCATAGGTCAAAATTCAACCTTGTTCGATCAAGGGTTAAAACAAGGTCAAGTGATAATTTCAATTGATGGACAAAAAATTTCAGATTTTAATGATTATTCAAATGCAATTTCAGGAAAGTTTATTTCTGGAAATGAAACTAAATTAATAGTCGGAACAAATAAAGGAGAATATACTTATTATGGGGATTTATTTCCAGAATTAATCGTTGGAGAGATTCCCAAAACAAATTTAAAATTGGGCTTGGATCTTGCAGGGGGTTCAAGAGCATTAATAAAAGCAGAGAATAAATCATTAGACCAAGGGGAATTGTCTGATCTTGTTTCAATCACTCAAAATAGACTTAATGCCTTTGGATTAACGGATTTGAAAGTTTCTCCAGTAAGTGATCTTTCAGGAAATAATTTTATGTTAATTGAAATTGCAGGTGCAACTCCTAAAGATTTAAAAGAATTAATTTCTAAACAGGGAAAATTTGAGGCAAAGATAGGGAATGTAACTGTGTTTGAAGGGGGATCTAGAGATATTGCTTCAGTTGGTCGTGATGCCCAAAGTGCAAGAATAGAAGGATGCAATCAAGGCGAAGGAGGATATATTTGTAGATTTAACTTTGAAATTGTGTTAAGTGCAGCTGCAGCAGAAAAGCATGCGGAAATCACTAAAAATATTCCAATAAATTCAACTTCTCAAGGAAATTATCTTGCAGAAAGACTAGATTTAATTTTAGACGATAATCTAGTTGATAGTCTTTTGATTAGTGAAGGGCTAAAAGGAAGAGCTACAACACAAATTGCAATTTCCGGTTCTGGTTCTGGTAAGACTCAAGAAGAAGCTTTGTCAGAAGCAAAAGCTCAAATGAAAAAACTTCAAACAATTTTAATGACAGGAAGTTTACCATATAAATTAGAGATTGTAAAATTAGATACAATTTCTCCGATGTTAGGGGAAGGATTTGTTAAGTATATTTTATTCGCGGGAATTGTGGCAATTTTAAGCATCTCAATAATCATTTTTATTAGATATCAAAGATGGAAAATTTCGCTTGCAGTAATTTTAACTACAGTCTCAGAAGTAGTTATTATCCTCGGAATTTCAGCATTTATTAAATGGAACTTAGATTTCCCTTCAATTGCAGGGATTTTAGCAACAATAGGAACAGGAGTTGATGATTTAGTTATTCTAATAGATGAAACAAGTACAGGATTAAGTTTAAGTATTAAACAAAAATTAAAAAGAGCATTTGCAATCATCTTAGGAGCTTATTTTGCATCGTTAGTTTCACTTCTTCCTCTTATGTGGGCAGGAGCAGGACTTCTTAAGGGATTTGCAATAACCACTATAATTGGAATTTCTGTAGGAGTATTCATAACTCGTCCTGCATTTGGTGAACTTCTGAAAAGGTTCAAGAAAGAATAAATGTTACCCAAATTTCATATTTTAATTGGGTTGCTTTTTTCAATAGGATGTTATACTATCTTCTCTTTTGTAAGTTTGATTGGAGCAGGGTTAATCTTTCTCTCAAGTGTTTTAATTGATTTTGATCACTACATCTATTACATCTTCAAGAAAAAAAGTTTTAGTCTTAAAAAAGCGTATAATTGGTTTAAGAAAAAAGGGAAGCAATTTTCAAAAATTCCAAAAAATAAAAGAAAAAGTTATGCTTTAAATCTTTCATTTTTTCATGGGTTGGAATGGGTTTTTATTTTTTCTTTATTTGGAAAGTTATTCAATAATTATTTTTATTTTATTGCAATCGGAATTTTCCTTCATTTAGTCTTAGATTGGATACACTCTTATCATACAATGGGAAGGTTTTTCAAAATTTCAATTATTTTTGATTATTTCAATAATAAAAATTTGAAGAAAATCCAATTAAACTTTGGTCGGAATAAAGTTTAAAAAAGGGTTATTCTTCTGAGGATGATGGGTTCGGACGAATTAACTGATACAATCAAATTAAATTTTGATTTTTTAAAGAATAAAAAATTTCAATGGGGGATTGTAATTGTTCTTTTTTTGTTTATTTTAATAAGTTCTTTTTCAATAAGACTTTCAGGTTTACCAAATTTAGTCGATAAAACAACTGGTCATTATGTTTTTGCAGATCCAGATGCATTTTATGAATATCGGGTTGCGGCAGCAATTCTTTCTGGAACGTCATTAGATTCAATTGATCCCATGAGAAATCCGGGAATGAATCTCACTTACACTACGGAGATGCTCCCAAAAGCGTTAGTTTTTGTGTACAAAATAATTAATCCTTTAAATAATTCAATAACTTTGGACTTAATTGATGTTCTTTATCCACCAGTTGCTTTTGCAATAAGTTTGATAATATTTTTTGTTCTTTGTTGGTATCTTTCAAAATCTAAAACTTTTGCAATTCTTGCTTCTTTAATGCTTGCTTATTCGCCAAGCTTTCTCGGAAGAACAGGCGTAGGAGTTTCAAGTCATGAGGCTTTGGGAATCATTTTTTTCTTTTTGGCTCTTTTAGTATATTTTATTTCTTTAAGTGATTTTCATAAAAAAAGTATCCAAAGAATTTCTTTATTTGGAATATTCGTTGGAATTGCTTTAGGTTTTTCATTTTTCTCTTGGTCAGGGGGATCGAATTTTATTGTGATAATTTTTCCTGTTTCTTCTTTAGTCTATTATTTTTTTGGAGTAAATGACGAAAAAAATGAAAAGAAAAAATTTATTTTATTTAATTTTTTATGGATAATCTCTTCAATCCTTATTATGCCTCTCTTTGGGTATTCTTTAGATTTAATGTTTGGAAAATATCTTTCAAATTTTGGAATGATGGTTCCCTTTTCAGCAATATTTATTCTGGTCGATTTTTTGTTTGAATATTCTTTTAAACCCCTAAAAATACTCTCTAGAAAAACTAGAATCTTTTATTCTTTTGTTGGAACGTTTATTCTAGGATTTTTGGCGCTTTTCGCTTTTGGAAAAAATCCAATCGATTTAATTTTAGGGATTTATTCACAACTTCTTCACCCTTTTGGAACTTCAAGAATTAATTTAACTGTTGCATATTTCTCTCAACCTTATTTAACTAGCTTGATTGCACAAGTGGGAAGCACAATATTTTGGATTTTTTTCTTAGGCCTTCTTGTTTTAGGATTTGAATTTGCGAGAGGAATAAAAATAAAAAAAGATAAGCTTTATTTCATTTTAATTTGGATTTTTTCTATCTCAGGAATTTTATTTTCGAGATATTCTTCCTCTTCACAAATTTTAAATGGGGTAAGTTTTATTAGTCAGTTATTTTATTATTCATCTTTCTTAATTCTCGGAGGCTCTCTAATCTGGCTTTATTCGAAAGAAAAAATATCTGTTGATATAGAATCAATCTTTTTGTTCTCATGGATGATTATAATGCTTATTTCAATGAGATCTGCAGTGAGAGTTATTTTTATGGTTGTTCCTTTTATTTTTGTGATAACAACTTATTTTGTTTTAAAAACTTGGAAATATGCAATTAATTCTAAAGAAGAACTTTCAAAATATTTTTTCTACTTTGTTACTATAATTTGTGCAATTGTAATTCTAATTTCTGTTTTTGGAAATCCGTTTTCAGGAACAGCGGGGGCATATCAATCTTTATCATATTCGGCTAAAAACACTGGTTCAGTTGCAAATCAAGATTGGCAAAATGCAATGAGCTGGGTGAGAAATAATACTTCTCCAGATAGTGTATTTTTGCATTGGTGGGATTATGGTTATCTTGTTCAAACATTAGGAAATAGAACAACAGTTTTAGATGGAGGAAATGCTAATGCATACGGAGATCATTTGGTTGCAAGGTATGTTTTGACAACTCCTTATCCAGAAACTGCAAAAAGTTTTATGAAATCTCATAATGTTTCATATTTCTTAATCGACCCAACGGATATTGGAAAATATTCAGCATACTCTTCAATCGGAGATGCTGAAAATATCTCAGATAGGGCTTCGTATTTGAGTACTTTTGTTTCGGATCCAAAGGAGACACAGGAAACTATAAACGGTACAACAAGAATTTATCGAGGAGGTTTTGCCTTGGATTCAGATTTAGTTTTAACAAATAACGGTAAAAAATCCTTGCTTCCTAAAGAAGGTTCGGCAATATTCGGTTTTGCTGTTCATGAAACAAATCAAGGTTATGCACAACCTATCGGAATTTATGTTTATAATAGCCAGCAATATCAAGCACCGATTAGGTATCTTTACTCTCAAAATTTTGGATTAGTAGATTTTAAAACGGGAATAAATGCAACAATTTATCTTTACCCAAGTGTTCAAAATCAAAAGTTTGATCCAGATGGTGCAGGAATATATCTATCAGAAAAAACAATGAATAGTCTCGCGGTAGAACTTTATCTT
>PCVV01000047.1:1497-6246 GCA_002762735.1 Candidatus Pacearchaeota archaeon CG11_big_fil_rev_8_21_14_0_20_30_13 | reverse complement strand
GATGAAATGGAAGATATTTTGGTAAGAGATGAATTTTTAAGAACAAGTGGGAGTTATGGAGAATTTGATAATTTAACTTTTAAGCAACTTTTTTAAACTTCTTTAAACTATTTTCAATAATGGTAAAAAATTTGTTAGGAAAGCTTAATCTAGGGTGGATGATTATAACACATATAAAAAATTGGAAGCATGTTTTTTTTAATTATTTTGGGATTTCTCACAACGAATATATAAATTTCAAATTTAGAGATGGAAAAAGTGTAAAGATAAGAAATGTTAAAGAGAAAGAAGACACCTCAGGACTCGCAACAATTTGTGAAATTTTTCTTATGAATAATTACTGTCCAAAAGAGATGAAAATTAAACAAAAAGATATAATCATAGATATAGGAGCGAATATTGGAGTTTTTAGTATTTATGCTTCTTTTAAGGCCCCTAAGGGAAGAGTTTATTCCTATGAACCATTTCAAATTCATTACAATCGACTTCTAGATAATCTTAGACTAAATAACTTAAAAAATATTTTTCCGTCCAATTTAGCCGTTTGTAAAAATAAGGGAAAAAGAAATCTTTTTGTTAATAAAGAGTGTAGTGGAATGCATTCAATAATTTTTAAAAATAATTCGAGGGAAAAAATGGTGGTGAATTGCACAACTTTGGAAGATATTTTTAAAGAAAACAAAGTAAAACAATGCGATTTTTTAAAGATAGATTGTGAGGGCGCAGAATATGAAATAATCTATAGTTCCAAAAAAGAAATTTTAGAAAAAATAAAAAAGATTGCTTTAGAATTTGATAATATTGATGAAGGAGAAAAAAATGGATTTAAACTAAAGAAATTTTTAGAAAAAAATGGATTTGAAGTTGTTCTTAAGGGAGAAGACCAACATCAGGGAATTCTTTATGCTAGGAGATAAAAAAATCTAAAGGATAATTTCTAACCCTTAGGCAATTTTTTTAAACTTTAATTTCATTCAAAAACAATGATCTCTAAAAAAAGATTCTTATTCAAAAGAATAATTGATGATACTCTGGGAAAAGTGGTTTTTAACCTTTTGAAAATAAGAAAAAAAAGAGAACTTCCTAAAAAAGTGAATAAAATTGTGATTCTTAAATTAAGTTCTATAGGAGATTCTCTTTTATCCTTGCCTGGGATTAAATACTTAAAAGAGTTCACAAATGCAAAAATTGTAGTGGTTCATTCTAAAGATAATGAGTGCATTTTTAAAAATCAAAAATTTATTGATGAAACTTTTTTGCTTGATGTTTCTGGGGATAATCCTTTAAACTTGATTAAGGCTCTTTTAAAATTAAAAGATCAAAAAGCAGAGGTCTCCATGGATCTAAGTCACACCGGAAATCTTTCCGCTCTTTTTTCTGCTTTTTCAGGAAAGTTTCTCATAGGGTTTTTTAATGAGGAATTTCCCTCAAGGAAGGGATTATATGACTTAGAAATATCTTTAAACAAAAATAAGCACATGGTTTTAAATTATTTTAATCTAACAAATTCTCTTTATAAAAATAAAAACATTCAAGCAATCTCTTTAGTAAGACCATTAGATGAAAAAACACAAAAACACAAAATTGAAAAGTTATTGAATTCAAAAAAAAATTTAGTGGGTATTCATTCATGTCATGAGATAAAAGAAAAATCTTGGGGAAAAGAAAATTTTTCAAAATTAATTGATTATCTGGTAGAAAGGGGAAAAACTCCAGTGTTAATTGGAAGTTTAAAAGAGAAGGAGGAAGTTGGGAAATTAGTCTCTCTTTTGAAACATAAAAATAAAGTTTTAGATCTATCTGGAGAATTAAATATTCCGGAAGTTTTCACAATAATGAATTATTTTGATTTTTTTATTTCAAATGATGGGGGAATTATGCACATTGCAGCTTCTTTCAATTTACCTACTTTGGGAATCTTTAGTGCAGAAACTCCAAAAAAATACGCCCCTTTTAATGCAAAAAGCTTTGCAATTGATTCAAGAAAAATTTCAAAAGAAGAATCATTCAAAACAGCAAAAAAAGTAATTGATCTCTTTTTAAATAAACATCTTTAAAAAGAAAAACTCTTTTTTATTAAAATGAAAGAAAAATTAGTTTCAATTGCCATCCCAACTTATAATAATATAAAAACTTTAAGAAAAACGCTTGAAAGCGTAAAAAATCAGACTTACAAAAATATTGAAGTGATTATTATTGACAGCAATAGTAATGATGGGACCTTAGAGGTAATAAAAGAATACCCAAAAATAAAAGTTTATCAGTACGAAGGGACTCTTCTTGGTGCCAGAGAGATGGGAACAAGAAAATCAAAAGGAAAATACATTTTTTTAGTGGATTCTGACCATGTTCTTAAATCAAACACAGTTGAAAAAGCAGCGGAATTAATGAAGAAATTTGATATGATCTGGTTATATGAGAGAAGCTACAAACCAAGAAAATTACTTGAAAAGCTCTATGATGCAGACAGGGTTCTGACTCAAAATTATGCTTCAGATTATATTGAACCTGTTGGAGGAACTATTCTCCCAAGAGTTTACAAAAAAGAGATATTATCAAAAGCATTTAACCAAATACCCAAGAAAATACTTCCCCTTTGTGTTGCTCATGATCATGCAATAATTTATTATGAAGCAAAAAAAATTTCAGGAAATATAGGAAATATAGGAAATATAGGAAATTACCAAAGTCCTGCAATTTGGCATCAGGAACCATGGAGCTGGGAAAATTTGTTTAAAAAAACTTACAGATATGGGATAACTACAAGAAAATTAGTTGAAAATAAAGTTTATCCTGAACTTTTAAAATCAAAAAATAAAGGAAGAGAAATCAAGATTAATGATCTGGGTTTATCAATAAAAAGCAATATATTAAGGGCAATCCGTGCAATCCCTTACCTCTATGGGTATTACACCGGAAAAAATAAAAAGATTCCTGGTTTGTAAGAAATATGAAACAGCCAAAATTAGCAATAATAATTTCTACATTTAATCAAGAAAAGCTTTTGGAAATAAACTTAAATTCGATTTTGGATAAAACAAATTACAAAGATTACAAAATTTTTCTCATTGATGATTCTGGAAAAGGTGAAATTGGAAGAAAAATAAAAAAGAAATTTAAATCAATTGATGTAACAATTAACTTAGAAAATAAGGGGTTTTCAAAATCAAATAATCTTGGAATAAAAAGAGCACTAAAATTCTATAATCCGGATTATTTTCTTCTATTAAATGATGATACTGAGGTAATAGATGCAGATTGGTTAAAAAAGATGGTTTTGGAAGGAGAAAAGGATTTCCAAATAGGGGTTTTAGGTTGTAAAATTATTTACCCAGACGGGAGTTTACAAAATGTTGGGGGATATATAAAAAAGTGGGAAATTGCAAAAGAACTTGAGGGGAGTAGAAAAAAAGTTTTTGAAGTGGATCATGTTATGGGGGCATTCATGTTAATAAAACGGGAGATAATAAATAAAGTAGGATATCTAGATGAGATTTATTCCCCATATCTTCTTGAAGATACAGATTATTGCTTAAATGTGAAAAAAAAAGGATTCAAGGTTGTGAGTGTTCCTTATGTTTCTATAATTCATAAAAAAGGAAAGAGTATTGATTCATTAGATAAGGGAGAAGTAATGAAGGTAAGAATGAGAAATGATATTTATTTCACAAGAAAAAATCTCCTTGGATGGAAAAGATTTTTTAGATTGTTTATCTATCTTCCAATGGTTGCAATATTTAGAAAAAGAAAAGATGAGAATTCTCTGAATCTAAAAAATTTTAAATTGAGAAAAGATTTTTTAAGAAATCTTTTTATTTATCTTCATTCTTTTTAAACAATGAAAAACAAAAAAATTTGCTTTGTTACAATAAACGCAAATCCAGAATTCCTCGGAGGATATGTTTTGTATCACAAGAACTTAATAAAATACCTTCAAAGAAATTTCAAAAATCTTGAGATTAATTGGGTTTATCTGGGAAAAGAAAATAGAAATTTCTCAAAAAATGGAGTTCATTATTTTGAATTAAAAACTAATAGAGTAAAATCATTTATGCAGTTTGGAAATCATTTTTTGCTTTCAAGATTTTTTAGTAAAAATTATTTTGATATTATAAATTGTGGGGGTGGACCTTGGACATATTTTTATAAAAAAAAGAAAAGTCAGAGAATAATTCAAACATTTCATGGAACTGTTTTTTATTTTAATAAAAATCATTTTAAACGATTTGGAATTCTTAAAAGAATTTTATTCTTTCCCTTGCTTCCTTTGAGCTGGATATTGGAAAGACCTCACAAAAATGTTAATAAAATTATTTGTGTTTCAGAAAAAGTTAAAAAGCAAGCTATAAAATTATATTCTTTTGAAGACAAACAAGTAAGCGTAATAAGAACAGGAGTTGATTTAAAGGAATTTAAACAAAGAGACAAATCTAAAGCTAAAAAATTTTTAAATTTAAATAAAGATTATTTTTATGGATTATATGTTGGAGGGGGGGGATATTGGACAAAGGGATTAGACAGAGCAATTAATTTGGGAAAAGAGATTTACCAATTAGATAATTCATTTAGATTATTGGTTATAGGCCCAGATTATGAAAAAGTTAAACCTCTCCTAAATGAACCTTTTATTGTTTTCCTAAAAAAGATTCCTCGTGAAAAAATGTCTTTTTATTATTCGGCTTCAGATCTCTTTTTTTGTATGTCCCGTTATGAAGGAGGAGCTCCAACCCTTGTCGTTTCGGAGGCCAT
>PCVV01000047.1:0-1453 GCA_002762735.1 Candidatus Pacearchaeota archaeon CG11_big_fil_rev_8_21_14_0_20_30_13 | reverse complement strand
TCGGAGGCCATGGCTTCAGGATGTTTACTTGTTTGTTCAAAAGATTCGGAGCAAGAAATAGTAGAAGATAATAAAACCTCTTTAATAATTGAAAAATTTGATAAAAGTGATGCAAAGAGAATCTTGGAGGCTTATAAGAGTAAAGTTTTAAAAAATGAGATTATTAAAAATTCTTTCAAAAAAATTAATGAGCTATCCCTTGAAAAATGGGGCAAAAAAACAGCAGAGGTTTTGTTGAAATGAAAAATTTAAATCGTTGTCCAATATGCAATTCTAAAAAGATAAAATGGAGATATCAAAATTGGGGTAAAAATTTAAAAATAAGCAAGAAAAAATTTAATCTTTTTAAGTGTTTAAGATGTAAAGTTATTTTTATAAACCCCTCTCCAAAGGAAAAGGAACTTGTTTCATTTTACCCAAAAAAAGACTATTATTCTCTTGGAAAAATAGACAGGGGAAGAAAGGCAAATTTTAAGGTAAAATTAAGTAAGATATATTTTGGAAATGGGAATTTTTTTGAAAAAATTCTTTTTTCCCCATTTGTTTTTCTTGTAAGGGGTACAAAAGTAAAGAGAGGGATGAAAATTTTAGATGTAGGTTCAGGTTCAGGTCAATTTTTGTATGAGATGAAAAAATTAGGTCTTGAAACTTATGGACTTGAACCAGGAAACTTCAATAAATCGGAAGCAAAGAAAGATAATTTAAAAATTGAACGGAATTCTTTAGAAAAAACGAAATATAAAAAAAATTCTTTTGATATTATTACCTTAAATCACGTTTTAGAACATTTAAATAGGCCATATGAAGCCTTATCTAGAGTAAAAGGTCTTCTTAGAGAAGATGGAATTCTCATAATTGGGATTCCAAATTCAAGAAGTTTGGCACATTTTATTTTTGGAAAAAATTGGTATCAACTTGATACCCCAAGACATTTATTCAATTATTCCCCCAAAAATATAAAATATCTTTTGGAAAGAGCTGGATTGAAAGTAATAAAAAAAAGGTTTAATTCAAGACCGAGCCAATTTGTTGTTTCATTGAGATATCTTCTCGGATTCAATAAAAAATTTGAAAAGATTTTAGATATAATCTTTCTTCCTTTAACTTGGATTGTAAATGCCATGAAAGTAGGGGATCAAATTGAAGTTTGGTGTGAGAAAGTTTAATCCAGATAATTCGAGTAATACTCTCCTAAATATTCCTTCAAAGCAACTTTCCAGTTTCTCATTATATTCATTTCTCGAAGACCAAGTTTTTTGTTAACTAATCTTTCGTTAGGAGGCCTTTCAGCAAAATATTCTTTCTTAAAATGGGTAGAACTAACAGGAGTAATCTTAACTTTCTTTTCAAGTCCAAGAAGTTTTATCATCTCTGTTGCAACTTCAAGCCTGCTTGTTTGACCTCCGCAAACCATATTATATAATCCCCACATTTCTTTTTCAAGTAAAAGCTT
>PCVV01000025.1:2977-3129 GCA_002762735.1 Candidatus Pacearchaeota archaeon CG11_big_fil_rev_8_21_14_0_20_30_13 | reverse complement strand
GAGGATGAATTGGGGCGTGTCTTCCTCCTGCCTGAATTGTGAATGAAAATTCATCCCAACTTCTTACACGATTTCTTGACATGTAAATTGTAGAAAATCCGCCGTTCATATATTCGTGGTTTGGAATTTCTGTTTTTCCATTTGTTTTGTTT
>PCVV01000025.1:0-2942 GCA_002762735.1 Candidatus Pacearchaeota archaeon CG11_big_fil_rev_8_21_14_0_20_30_13 | reverse complement strand
TTGGTTTTGGAAATTCAAATTTTTTACCCAATTTTTTATGATAACCTACAATAATAACTCTTTGCCTATCTTGCGGAACTCCATAATCCTTAGCATTTAACAATTCATAAGAAACATTATAACCTATTTCATTAAATGCTTTAATAATTTTAATAAATTCAGGAAGATGTTTATCGGATAAAAGCCCGGGGACATTTTCAGCTAGGAAAAATAAAGGTTGTTTTGCTTTTATTAATTCAACATAGTTATAAAATAATTTTCCTCTTGAATCATTTATTCCTCGCATTGCTCCTGCAAGACTCCAACTTTGACAAGGCGGACCCCCGACAAATCCAATAACTTCCGGTATTTCCTCGGGTTTTATTTCAGTTATGGATTTTTTACAAATTGTGTGGTTATGATTTTTTTCAAAAGTTTCCCAACATCCTTCCCAATTATCATTAGCAAAAGCCAAATCAAAACCTGCGTTAGTAAAACCTAAGTCAAGCCCTCCTGCTCCTGAAAAGAATGATGCTATTTTCATTTTCTCACCACAATTAATTTAGCTAAAATTTGTTTAGCAGGATTATCTGGGTCTTGAATTTTAACATCTTTAATAGTTATTCCCGTTTCCTTTTCTATTGTTGCTTTGTCTTCTTTTGAAAAAGAATCATATTTTGATTTTCTCATTAAAGCGAATAATTGAAAACCATTTCCATTTAAACTAAATAATTCCTTATAAACTTTTAATGGGTTTTGAATAGTCCACATTCCTCTTATTCTAAGATTTGTAATTCCTAAAGGGTCTACTCTGTTTACTCTGCCTAATTCTTTAGTTTCTGAGAACTCTAAATCCATTTCTTTTAATCCTGTACTAATTTTGTCCTTAATTCTTTCATAGATTTCTTTATTCGCGGCATAACAATCGCCATATACTAAAGATAGAATTTTCAAATTATGATTATCAATATGACCCACAGCATAAATAATATCTTTCTCAGTCCATTCCTCGCAAGTCTTACAAGCAGAAGTTATCATCGGGCTATCCTTGTGAAGTTTTGCTTTTGGATAAGAACTATTTAATGCTAAATCGGACGCTCTAACTCCATCAATTTTTTTAACTTCAATAGCATCACTATTTTTAATAATTATATCTGGGGGGTTATTTTGATTTCCTAAATAAGAAAAATTCTCGCTGTAAATTTCTTTTTTCTTTTGAGCGTTGGTTTCTTCAAAAGTATTACAAAAAGTATCTTTTGTAAAAAACTCCAATGCTTCGCCCATATTATTGGCACGATTTACAGCAGAAGCTCTATCTTTAGAAATAACTCCGATTTTAGATAAATCAAAATCTTTTCTCTTTTTTATTGTAAGTATTGCCTTTAAGATATTGGTCGCCATTTTCGCCTCTTATAATAGATAATCAAAGGTTATATTTATATGTTTTTGCTTTATCGGTTTTTTCACTAAAAGCCCATCATATAAATCTTTAAAACAATCCTTATTATTTTTTGTTTATGGCATTTGAATTAATAAATCTCATAATCTCGATACTTACACTTATAGGTTTAGGAATTTATGCTTATTTGACTTATTTAATTGCAAAAGACATCTATAGCCCTCTTGTTTCTTTTACCCTTAAACAAATAGAACTTACCCATTTGGGCTTTTCTATGGTTAATAAGAGTAAGGTGGAAGTTGAAGTTTTCGGTAAGTTATGGACTAAATTAAATGGCGAATTATTTGAATTTAAAGACGGATTTTATGGAAATAAAACTCGTTGGATACTTCAACCATTTACTGAAGGTTTTGGACACTTCTACTTAAAAGATTTAATAAATAGAAAAAATACAAAACTTGAAAATTTTGTAAAAGAAAACAAAATTTCTTCAATAAATTTTAATATGCAGATAAGATACAGAAAAGTTGGAAATAAAAAATGGATAAAAACTTCTCCGCAAAATTTTGCTTATGATTTTGATAAGAATTTGTTTTGGTTGAATGTTTAGACAAAAATATTTGCGAAGCAAACTATCTGTCCGAAGGACAAGCCCCTGCCCGTTTTTTTATTAAAGCGACAATCTGCTATTTCGGGGTGAGTGGTCGGGGGGTATTGAAGTGCCATCTTTAGCTATCTTTAACTATCAAATTTAGTGCCTTAGAACAATTAGACATAAAATTAGTTCAAAGAAGTTTTTGCGCAGCAAAAATTTCCCTGAAGCGAAGCGGAAGGCGTAACGAACCTGCAAGGTGAGTGGAGTTTAAAGCCCTGTTAAGGTATCCGAATGAAATGAGAACAAGAAATAGTGCAACGATTTTTCACGAAGTGAAAAAATTTCGCAGAGTAAAAATTGCTTTTTAGGGTGGGAAAATTAATTAACTCAATTTTTCTTATCTTTGGATATACTAATTAAATTAAGAATGATTGGAATAAGCATAATCGAAAAACCAATTATTCCAATAACTTGAGATAAATACCATGCAACAATAGGATATCCAATTAAAAACAATCCTGCCACACTTCCTGCAACATAACATTCAAAAGTTTCTGGAGTGAATACTTGGGTGTTGTACTTTTTATGACTATAAGTTCCAATAAAATGTGAGTAATGAATTCCCCCAAGTATTCCTAAAAAGAATCTATTAATTAAATTATTTTTCTTTTTGGCAGGATTGTAAGGAGTGTTTTTCTTATATTTTGTAAATTCATACCTATAAATAAAAACAATTGCGATGAGATAAACTGCATAAAATATATAATGAATTTGCACCATCTTAAATAAAAAAAGAAAAACACATTTATATATCTATTTGAAAAATCGCGACTAATTTTGGGAGGGTAAAAAAATCAATTTTTATTTACTTTAACAATTAGTTCAAAGAAGTTTTTGCGTAGCAAAAATTTGGACGAGGACGCTGCAAGGTCCGAGTCTTTGAACGGATGTTCATTTGTCCGAGGGCTT
>PCVV01000009.1 GCA_002762735.1 Candidatus Pacearchaeota archaeon CG11_big_fil_rev_8_21_14_0_20_30_13 | reverse complement strand
GTTTTGGACGACTACTGGGATGGCGGTAGGGTGGATGTTGGTGGCAACTGGGCTGGCTACGGTGATGGTCATTCTTTTGGGGTAAGCGTCGCAGACTAATTGTTTGCTCGCTGGCAGGAATAAATGAATCTTGTTTTATCGCAAAGCGACGCAAAAATTTTTAAAGAATTTTTTCAAGATTGGAGTGCTTATGCGAAATAGGCAAATAGTTATAAATTAATTGAGAGAATTAAAATAAAAAATAATTTTACTTTTTCTGAGCTTTTCTTTCATGCTTAGGATTAATTATTTTGGGAGTTACAATCTCTTTTATTTCTTTTACAGTAACGCTTCCACCAGCTTTTTCAATCTTTTCTTTTGCAGCTTTAGAAACTTCAAAACAGTTTACAATTAATTTATTTTTTACTTCACCATCCCCAAGAATTTTGTAATTTTTTAAATTAATTTCATATCCTTCTTTCAATTTTTTCCCATATTTTTCTAAATGTAATTCAATCTCTTTCAAATTAATTCTTTTTCTTACATCTCTCTTAGTACCTTTTGAAGTTATTCCTTGTTTTCCAAAATATTTATCTCCATAAAGTTTCAAAACTAGGGTTTTCTTTTGATCTCCTCTCTTTCCTGAGCCTGCCATTCCAATTCCTCCTTTATGCCCAGACTTCTTTGCTTTTTTTCTCGCTCCTCTACCATGAGTTCCTTGATTCTTTCCATGCATTCGGGATGATTTTTTTCTTTTTTTAGTTTTCATTTTATAACATTCTCCCAATCAGTTTATCTAATTCTTTATTTTCTCCTAAAATTCCTTTTGGATAATGAAGTTTTGTTTCAGCTCCTCCTCTAGGGGGATGAAGCCTAAAAAATGGTTTTAATTCTCCATTCACTTTTTCCCCTCTTTTTTTAACAAGTTCATCATGAGTCTCTTTTGAAATTTCTCCATATGCTACGAAGTTTCTTACTTTTTTTAACATTCCAATATTTTCTTTTGTAGGTTCTATAACCACACAAGCATACTTTCTTCTAATTCTAAGTCTGAACAAAGTTTCTTGTATGTCTTTGTCTATTCCTATTTGTCCTCTGATTCTTATAACTGCTATCATTTTTTGTTTGTTTTTTCTAAGGCATCAATTGCCGCTTTAATTAAGTTGAACGTTGTTCTCTTTTTTCCAAAAGTTTTTGAGTATATGTCTTTTATTCCTGCCATTTTTAGAAGTTTTTTTAATTCACTTGCAACAACAAGCCCAGTTCCTTGCGGTGCTGGAGTAAAGATTACTCTTACACTTCCTGCTTTTCCTTCAACTTTAAATGGAATTGAATGGGGGTCGTCGCATGAACAATCGAAAGCAGAACATGCTCTTTTTATTTTCATTAAATTTAATTTTGCTTTTCTTGTGGCTTTATCTCTTGCGGGTAAAGTTTCAGCAGCTTTTCCAACTCCAATTCCGATATGTCCATTTTCATCTCCAACAATTGCCATCGCTGAAAAGGTCATAACTCCTCCTTCTTGAGTGATTCTTTGAGTTTGTCTCCATGCTCTTCTTTTTCCTCCACCAAATTTTCCTTTTGCATGTCCTATTGCAATTAAATCTGTTTTGATTGGAAGAAGTAAATCTACAATTTCATCTTCAATAATTTTCTGATTAGAATCAAGAATTTCATCTATTTTTTTTATTTTTCCATTTCTTACGTCTTTTCCTAATTTTGTTTTTGGAACCCATCCAGCAAGATGAGCTATTCTCTCTTCAACTTTTCTATCTTTTCTTTGATAAGGTTTAATTTCTTTTTTTTCCTCAACAACTTCTTTTTCTATTTCTACTAAATCTTCTTCCTCAAGGATGTCTTTCAAAACTTCTTTGTCATCTTTAAATTTAGCTTTAACTTCTTCTTCAGAAACTGTTCCGTAAGCTTTTGCAGTTTTTTTTAGACTTTCCATATTTTTTTTATCTTTAATTTTTTTTACCATTATAATTTATCTATTTTAGATTTAACCTCCTGAACTATTTTTGATATATCTTCTTTTGTACTTTTTCCAGATAATCTTTCTGCTTCTGGGAAGTTCTCTTTACCACATTTAATCTTTATTCCGCCATCAATTAATCCTTTGATAAATGCAAAAATTTTAGTCTTTTTGATAACTCTTTGCATGCCAAGATCAACAATGGGTTCTTTCAATTTATCTTTTAAAATCTTTTTTGCAACAAGATAACCAGTTAAATAAGATGCTGGAATTGATTTCAAACTTCCGTATAGTTTTTCAGGCCATCCGTATTTAAAGAGCATTTTAGAAGTTACCCCGAATATAATTTTATCCTGTGCAGCTTCGCTTTCAATATATTGTCCAATAATGTACATATTTGTCTTTCTAAAAACTATTCTTGACTTTTCGCTCTTCAAGAGAATGAGCCTTTTCAAGTAGTCAGTCTTACATTCCATTTTTCTTCTTTTTTGTGTTTTCATTTTTTATTTTTTATGTGTGAAACAAGATTAGATTTACTTCTGAATGCTTTGTTCCTTATTTCTTTTCTAAATTGTTTTGATTCTTCTTTACTTATTGTACCTTGTTTTTTTAAAAGTTTAACATGTTTTCTTAATTTTCTTGTCATTTCAACATACTCTCTTTTTCTTTTGTTAACTTTTTTCTTTACTTTTCCTTGACCTTTTCTGTTCTTTCTCTTAATGTTAGTCCTTCTCCCTTTTACAGGTTTAATAATTATTGCACCAGTTTCAACTAAATCCCGAATATCTTGTTTAGTAATTGCATCTTTTATTTCGTCAAGTCTTACTCTTACAAATTTAACTCTTTCTTTTCCAATTTTTAATGCCTTAGCTGCAAGTTCTTTTTTCTTTATAATCATTTTTTATTTTCCTGTTTTTCTTTTTGGGAATTTTTTTTATTTTCTTTTTCAGTCTTTTTCAAAAAAGAATTAACATTCACATTCTTTAATTCAATTTTCAATTCCTTTGCTTTCTTTGCAATTTCTATCTTTTTCCTCATTCCTATATTTCCGACAATTCCGATTTCATTTTTTTTAATTTTTTCAAGATCCTTAAGATTCATTATCTTAACTGGAGTTTTTTCATTTAATTTCTCTCTTAATTTTTTAATAGTTCTATATCCAATACTGACAATTACTGGACGACCCTTTCTAGTCTCTCTCATCTTATTATCTCTTCCAGTTGGTTTTCTCCATTTAGCTTTTTTTCCTCTTCCATTTCCAAATTTAGAAAATCTTGTTACGTCTCTTCTTAAAAATTTTTTTTTCATTTTACATCTTTTTTCCATCCTTTTCCGTTATGTAAATTCCATCTTGGAACCTTCTTATATCCCTTCCTCTTACTTTAGTTGCTTTTTCAAAATTTGCAGAAGCTTGTCCTGCAAGTTCCTTATCCATAGATTTAATTGTAATTATTTCTTTTTTTATTTCAATATCTATTCCTTTTGGAAGTTCAACGACTCTTTCAACTTTTTCTCCTAAAAAGTTTTTTATGAAGACTCTATTCCCATCGTGTCTAATTGTAAACGGAAAATGACCATAACAAATTTTAAGATTATACTCAAATTTTTTTGCAACTCCTTTAACTATATTTTTAATATGTGCACCAATGGTGTTCATTACCTTTTTTTCATTTTTAGTAGTGTTTTTTTGCTCTAAAATTATTTCTTTATCTTTTATTGTCATCTTTACTTTTCCAAAGTTGAATTCCCTAGAGAGTTCTCCTTCAGGGCCCTTTGCAGTAAATTTAGAGTTCTCTATAGTGATTGAAACCCCTTCAGGAATTTTAATCTTTTTAATTAATTCTTTTTTCATTTTAATAAAAATAAGAAACTAGCGACCCTCCAATCTGTTCAGTTTCAGCTTCTTCATGAGTCATTAATCCTTTATTTGTTGAGATGATTACTATTCCCAAATTCCTTGCAGGTAAATATCTCCTTCGATATTTTTCAATTTGACTTTTGTCACAACTAAATCTTGGTTTTATTGCTTTACATTCTGTAAAATCTCCAAGGGTAATCTCAATTGATTTATCTTTAGGATCAATTTTATACTTCTTAACTGCCCCTTTTTGTTTCATAATCTTTAGAACTTCAATTAAGATGTTAGAAATAATTTTTACCCTAACAACTTCTTTGTTTGCTTTTTTAGCGTTTCTCATCATGTTTAGTGCGTCTGCAACTATATCGTGTGCCATTTTATGAATATTTTTTGAATCCAATCTCCTTTGCAATTTCTCTGAAACAATGTCTACAAAAATTAAGACCATAAGAGCTTATATGCGCTCCGAATCGTCCGCATCTTTCACATTTTTGGACTGCAATTCCAGTTTTTCTTTCTTTTGGTTTACAATGTTTTATGAATTTTATTTTAACAACTGGTTTCGCATTCAATTGTTTAAACACTTTTTTCCAATCACTTGCAGTCATTTTATTTAAACCTCGTTTGGAAACGATTTTCCATAAATTTAATTATTTCTTCTTTGGTGATTATCTGTTTTTTTGGAATTTTTCCATTTTTAATTTTTTTCAATCTTACTCTTTTTCCTGCTCTTTTAAACACAACTGTTATGTCAAGACCCATAATTCCGATGTCTCTATGATATTCCATTCCAGGGATTTCAATGTATTCTTTTACTCCAAATGAAAAATTATTCTCACTCACTTGTTTCTTTTTTATTTTATTTTCAACTGCGGAAAGCATTCTTTTCAAAACCTCTTCAGCATCTTTCCTAAGAGTAACAACTGTCCCAACTTCTAAACCAGGTCTAACCCCAAATCCAGGTATCCTTTTAGATGAAGTAGTTTTAGAAGGTTTTTTATTTGTGATAATTTCTAAAAGTTTGAACCCCTTAATAAGATAATCTCCAGTTCCACCGATGTTGAGTACAACTTTCTCAATCTTTATTTCTCTCATTTTATTTTGTGTTTTTTCTTCCATTTTAATTTAATACCATAATCTGTTTAATTAGTGCTCTCAAAATTTTACCTGAGGAATCGAGATCTACCATTTTTTCATTATGGTCAATTTTCATAATTTTTCCTTTTAATCCAGTATATTTTCCTTTAGTGATCAAAACTTCAGAACCTTCTTTTATTGGAAGATTCTTTAATATTTTATTCTTCTCAAAATCGATAATAACTGAATCTCCCACTGCACATTTCAAATCTGAAATATAATTTCTTCCATCACTTAAATTAATTTGGGTCTTCTTCCCTTTTATAGATTTTTTACCCAAAATTTTAGCAATTTTCCCACTAGACTCTTTTTCAGAAGTTTCCTCTATATCATATTTTCCCTTTTCAGATAATACTAATCGATAGTTCTTTTTTGAAGGAACAAGCGTTAAAATGTCAAAAAGTTCAAGACTCTTTTTTTCATTGATAACAGGTTTACCACAAATTAAAAGATGTTTTTTATGAATAGCTTGTTTTACTTCTTTTCTATCTTGAGCTATTTTCATAACATCTCTAAGAAGTATTAATAAAGGAATTCCATTAGAATTGTTTTTGATTACAAAAATTGATCCTTTTCTAGTGATTGGCCAATTCTTTGGTGCTTCTTGTCTTTTAAGATGTCTTTTCATTTTTTATTCTCCTTGTTTTTTGAAGATTTTTTTATTTTTGGTTCTTCTTTAATTTCAGATTTAATCTCGCTTTTAGTTGTTTCTGTTTTTAATTTTTTAAATCTTTTTTTATCTTCGTTATTCAATTCAATAATTTGAAGATTTGAAGCTCTAAATGGAATATTTGCCATCGATCCATCCTGTTTTTTAACTTGGATTCCTTCAAGATAAATCTTCATAAGTTTTGTTTTTATTTCCAAAACTTTTGCTTTCTTTCCTTTGTACTTTCCAACCATTACTTTTATGGTATCTCCTTTTCTAAGAGTCACATTTCTAGTTTTTTGTTTTTCTCTTAATTCTTTAATTAAATTTACACTAATCATTTTTTTCTTTATATGAATTGGAGCATTTGCTAAGTATTTCCTTTGCTTCTTTGGTTTCTTACTTGCTTTCCAATGTTTTGAAAATTTTTTCATTTTAATATGCCATCGAAGCGATCTTAGCTACTTGAGGCCATCGCTCGATTATTTCCTTTGAAACTGGTCCTTTAATCTGAGTTCCTTTTGGGTTTCCTTTATCATCTTTTAAAAGTGCAACTGCATTATCTTCAAAAGAGATTCTTTCCCCGTTAAGTCTTCTGAACGGTTTTTTTTGTCTAATTAAAACAGCATCAAAAACTTTTCCTTTCATAGTAGGATTTCCAGATTTTACAGAGACCTTTACCCAATCCGCTAATTTTGCACACATCTGTTTCCCTTTTTTCCCTTTCCCTCTTTTTACCGAAACAATTTTAACAATTTTTGCTCCACTGTTATCCGTAGCCATCATTTGTGTTCCAAGATTGCATCCTGCAGTTGTTTTTGCGCTTATTGCTTTCATTTTTCTTCTTCTCCAGTATTTACTTTCTCCAAAAATGCAAAGTGAATTATTTTACTTAAAGGTCTACATTCTTTGATTTTAACTAAATCCCCCACGTTCACATTTTTTTCTGCACATTTTGGAAGTCTTGCATGAATTTTTGTTTTGGTTCTTCCATACCTTTCATATTTTCTTAAATAAATCATTCTTTCAAATTCAATTGCAATTCTTTTTTCATGTTTTGAAACTACTGTTCCTTTGAAAGTTTTTCCTCTAAGTTTTAAACTTCCATGAAAAGGGCAGTCTCTATCTTTACAGTTTCCACTATTTGTTTCATTTACAGTTTTTTTCTTTTCCATTTTTTTACTTTGTTGTTTTGCCATTATTCTATTGATTCGGGATCAAACCCGAGTTTTTCGAGGAAAGGTTTTATTTTTTTGGAGTGTTCGCCTTGGAGTTCAATTACTCCGTCCTTCATTGTCCCTCCACAAGCAAGACGGTTTTTTAATTCTTTTGCGATTTTTTTTATGTCTATTGTGCTGTCAAATCCAGAAACAAGAGTCACGATTTTTCCATATCTTTTTTTATCGTTTGTGACTCTTATCCGTTGTGAACTCTTTCCAATTTGTTCACAAACACACGCTGGGGTGGGCAGACCACATTTTGGGCATATCTCCATATTATTTTATTGTTAGTAACCTCGCTATTGTTTTTTTTATTTCTCGCGACTTTGAGCTTGTTCCTTGAGAACTTTTAGCTCTCGATTTAATTAACTCAAGTTTTAATTCTTTCAATTTTGATTCCTTTTCAGCCTTTCCCATTCCCCTAATTTCTTTTGATTTTAAAATTGCCATTTTATTTTTTCTTTGATCCTTTTTTTATTTTTGATTCTTCTTTCATTTCTTTGCTTGCATTGCTTCTTAATTTCTCTAACATTCTATCATTAATTTTAATTCTATCTTTTAAAACTGCATCTGGATGAAGAATACTTATCTTTACTCCAACAACTCCTGGTTTTGTATGGGCAATTGATTGAACTCTATCAACTGCATTGGCAGTATCCCCTGTTTTTTTCAAATAACCTTGGGCAAATCTCCAAGATTTTGATCTAGCACTAGGAAGTTTTCCAGTAAGTCTCAATTCTGCACCAAGAGCTCCAGCTTTCATGATTCTTTGAAGAGCTTTATATGCAAGTACTTTAAATTTAAGTGGGCCAAATCTTTCAAGACCCAAAGCTAATTCATCTGCAATAAGTTGAGCATCAAATTCGGGGTTTTTTATTTCATCTATTTCAATATGTGGATTTTCCAATTTGAATTTCTTTCTGATCATATCAGTTAATTGTTCAATTCTTTCTCCACCTCTACCAATAATTAATCCTGGTTTACTTGTAGAAATAATTATTCTTTCTCCAATTGGAGCATATTCAATTTTTACTCTTGAAACTTTTCCCTTTCCAATTTCTTCTTTTATCTTTTCTCTCATTGAAAATTCTTCTTTCTTAAATTTTACGATATTTCTTTCTTCCATTATTTTTTATTCTCCTTTTTCTTTTGCTTACATGTAATTTTAATGTGTGTTCTTTTTTTTACTCTTCCACCAGATGCATGAACTGTTGAACCTTTATTAGCAACAGCTTCGGTGATTGTAGCATCTTCGATATCATGCTGATTTGCATTATTTTTCAAGCTTTTCAAAAGGACAAGGAATTCTTTAGCAGCTCTGATTGGATATTTTCCGGACATCATTTTTCCTTTTCTATGTGCATACTCCCCTTTCATTGGAACGGCCTTTTTCAATCTTGCAACTTGTTCTAAGTCTTCTATAGCTTTATCAATTTTTTTATTCAAAACAAATCTACAAAGCTCCACCCCCACTTTTGTAGAAACGGGAGTATTTTCAACATTAATTGAAGCTTCTGTTTTCTTCACTTTTTTAACTTCAATTTTTTCTTTTTTAGTTTCAGTTTTATTCTCTTCCATCTTTGTTTCTTCGACAGTTTCTTCATTTTTTTGAACTGGAGCTTTTGCTAGGTCTTCTTTCTTTTGTTTTGGAACTTTTACAACTTGTTTTTTTTGCTCAGCTTTTCCAGTAGGTTTTTCCGTATTTGTTTTTCCCATTTTATTTCTTTACATTTGAGACTTTTTTCCCAGATTTTTCCTCTTTACTATGTTTAGCTTTAACTCTCGTCGGAGAAAATTCTCCTAATTTATGTCCAATCATTTCAAATGTAATTTCAACAGGAACGAACTCCTTTCCATTGTAAATTTGAAGTTTTACACCTACTAATCCAGGTAAAATAACTAATTCTCTTTTATGAGTTTTAACTGATTTTTTCCCTTTTTCTAATTTTTCTTTCACAAGGCTTAAAAACTTTTCATGTTCTTGGAAATTTCTGAGAACATTTCTTTTTCTGTTTGAAGAAAGCAATTTGGCGAATTCTCTAACATCAAGTTTGAGAGTCTCTTCAAAGCTCTTGCCTCTAAAAGATTGTTCCTTCTTTCTTACTTCCACTTCGTTATTTTTATTTTCCATGTTATTTTCTTTTACCTGTTCTTCTTGGCCTTATTAAACCAACCTTTGCTCCAGGAGGTGCATTTCTTTTTGCAATTTTACTCTTAGGGTTCTTTCCTCTACCTGAACCGAATGGGTGGTCAATTGCATTAACTTTAATCGCAGATGTTCTTGGCCAAAGTTTGCTTTTTGTTTTTTTAATGTGAAACATTTTTCCTGCTTTCATCACAGGTTTTTCAAGTCTCCCAGCACCAGCGATTGTTCCGACAATTGCTCTTGATTCTCTGTGAAATTTTTTCTCTTTCTTCGAAGGCATTAAGATAAAAACACCATTTTCATCATTTCTTGTAACTGTTGCATGAATTCCTCCGCTTTTAATATACTTTCCCCCATCACCAGGTCTTGATTCTATACAATAAACTTTTGTTTTTACAGGAATATCTCCTAACTTCAAAATATTTCCATCTTTAAGATCCCCTTTTTCAAAATTTATTTTTTGACCTTCGAACATGTTTTTGAATGCTGGAAGATAAAATGAACCTTCAGAATATTTTATTTTTGCAACAGGGCAAGTGTGAGCACCAGAATTTATAAGTTTCAAAACTGTTCCCTCTCCAGATAATTTGCTTGGATATTTAAGTCTAAGTCTAAAAACAGTTTTGTTGACTCTATAAGTCGAACTTCCTTTTCCACGAGCTTGTTGAATTATTCTCTTACCCATATTACATTAATCCTAATTTAGTTGCAATATCAATTGCAAGGACATCTCCTTTTAGTTTTATATAAGCATATTTTTTATTATTCTTAATTAAAGTTCTAATTTCCTTAATTTGAATTTCAAAAATTTCTTCAACTTCTTTTTTAATTTCCTCTTTTGATTTTTTCATTGAAGTTTGGAAAGTTAGAGTATTATCTCTTTCAATCATCATAACTGCTTTTTCAGTAACAATTGGCTTAAGTTGAGTCCCTTCATATGAAATTGTTTTTGTTAATTTTTTCATTTATACTTTTCTCCTAAATCTTTAATTGCATTTTCAGTGTAAATCGTAAGTCTTCCAGGAGCCCCTTTGGAGAGATCGTTCACGCCAAGATTTTTAGCAGTTACGACGTCAATTCCATTTGTTTTTAATTTTTCTTCATTTCCAAGAACCATAAGTAATCCCAAGCTAGATTTGTATTTTCTTCCTCTAAGTTTTCCTTTTCCTTTCCTAATTTCTTTTTTTTGAATTGCAATCTCAAATAAATTTTCTCCAAGAATTTTTTTTAAGCTAGTCATAATTTCTTTTGTTTTTAAACTTGAAATTTTCGATTCCACAATTAAAGGAAATTCTGGAAAATCTTTTGCTGTTTTTCCAAAAAGAGAATTATACCTTTTTTGAACCCATTGAATTGAAGCAGTAGCACCTATTGAAGAAAGGATAGCGAGTGTTAACTCTTTTTTATTTGTTTTTTTCATGCCCATCATAGAAATTGCTTTTGGAGGATGAGCTCTTCTACCTCCACGAGTGTTTGGAACAGTTGCTCCAACCCAATTGAATTGTGAACCTTTTCTAGTCATAGTTTTTCTTGGAACTCTACTCATTCCTCTTCCGTATTGACTTTTCCAAACTTTTCTATGATGTTTCAAAACTCCGCTGGCAGAATATTGATTTCCAGCAACTGGGCTTGGAGAATATGGTTGAGTAATCTTTTTTGTCTCAACAATCTTTTGAATTAAGTCTTTTCTAATCTTTCCTCCAAAAAAACTAGGAACTTCAATTTGTTTCAATTTGTTTCCTTCAATACTTAATAAATTTGCTTTCATCTTAATTCAATAAACTCATACTCCTTTTTCTTCTGTTTTTTTGTTTCTCTTAAAGCTTGAGTTAAAACTAATTGTCTTTTTGCAGGTCCTTGAACTGATCCTTGGACAATTACATAATCAGAATTTACATTCCCATAATTTTTTATATTTTTGAATTTTTTATCTCCTTTTCCCATATCCATAATTCTATTGTTATAAACCGTTCTTGTAAACATTCCAAGTTGTCCAGCCATAGGAACTCTAAAAGTAACTCTTGCAGGATGCCATGGTCCAAGTGAACCTGGTCTTCTAACACCTTTTTCAGACTTGTGAGCTTTAAGGGTGATCCCAAATCTCTTTACAGGTCCTTGAAGTCCTTTACCTTTTGTGAGTCCTCTTAAATCGACTAATTGACCCTTCTCAAAAAAATTCAAAATTGAAATCTCTTTACCCAAATTATCTTTAATAAATTTAAATTTCTCTTCAATTGTTCCGTTAAGTCCAATTTCAGTAATCTCAGGGGTTTTTTTTAATCCAGTTTTTTTAACAACAGAATAAACAATCATTCGCAAATCGTCATAAGATTCTTTTTCGACATCTTCCATTTTTCGAGTTTTCTTTGGGAGTTTCAAAACTTTTTTCAACTCTTTGTCTGCTCCTTCGCTTAAAATATCTGTTGCTACTTTTCCATCTTTGTAGAATCTTGCAGAAAAAATCTTTATTGGAGGGCATTCAAGAATTGTTACAGGAACAATAATTTTTTTGTCTTTGGACATAGAATGAGGGGTCAAATCTTTGACTGCCGCAGAAGCCATACCCGCTTTGTAACATATGAATCCCTTAAGGGGTTTATCAGAATTAATTGCATCCCAGTTAGTACTAGGTAAAAATTTCTCGGCCCTTTTTCTCGGCCAAAATTGTAAACTTCCTTTTCTCGGTGATTTTCTTGTCGGCATTTTGTTTTATTTCTAAATAGCGGAATTTCATTTTACTTACCCTGGATTAAAATTAAAGAAAAAGTTGGTTTATAAAACTTGTGGGACTAATCTTTCAAGTATTTAGCATATTTTACTTTGGCTTCTTTCAAATCAAAATTTTTAGTGCTTTAATCATTAAACCTATTTTGTAAGAATCTTTGTTTGAATCAAATTTTCAACATTTTTCTTTAAGTAATTCTATATATTCAATTTCTTTTTGAGAAAGAATAAACATTGTGTAAATAATTATTCAAGCATAAGAAAAATTAAGTTTAAGGATTTTCAATAATTAGGGTATTAAATTGAAATTTTAGGCAGTAAATTCATATTCCTTAATAGATTTTAATCCGTCAATATTAGCATATCTAATAATCTTTCCTTTTCTCTTTGCCATCTCCCGAATCTTAGCAAAATCCTTCTCTTCTGTTTGAGGTAAAATTATCTCTTCAATTACAAATTCATGTTTTATTTCAGCAGTTTTAAAATCATTTTTTTCAAAGACAAAGCTTTTTCCTAATTCTGAATCGTTAGTTATAAGCTTACAAAAATCTGCTTTTGGTTCTTCATCACCTTTACCGGGTTTTCCAGATTTTGGAGCTTTTGGTTTTACTTTTAAACTGTTTTCTTCATCGATTTGGAAGCTTAGTCCAAAAAAGGTCTTTGGAAATTCAAGAATCAATTTAACCAATTCATCCCCAGACATTTCTTTTTCAATTAAGTATCTTTTAACTCCTTGGAATTGTTTAATTTCTTTGAAATCAATTTTTTCTTTTAAATTTGAAGTAGAAACAACTGCCCCGGAGACAAGAGTTTTTTTATTGCCAAGTTTTTGGGCCATAATAAAAATTAATTCATTAGCAAATTCAGAGCTAGAATTAATAGTATATTTCCCCTTGGATTTTTTAACTTTCAAAACTGCCCGATCCTTAAATATTCCCCGACTAAATTTTTGAAATTGAGCATGAACAAGTTCATCAATTTTTTTGTCCACAATTTTTTTTATAAAGTTCATATTATGAAAAATAAGTTTTTAGTTATAAACTTTTTTGTCCTAACAGTCGAGAAGTTTTATAAGTAGTTTCGTCTTTAAAATAATATAAAAAATGGAAAAGAAGGAGATCCAAAATATTACTTCAATTGGGATAGTTCTTATTTTTATCACACTTTCATTTTTTGTTTTAAAGGGAGTTTTAATCTCAATTCTTGCTGGAGTTCTTTTGGGTTTTATTTTTTTGCCTCTTTACAATTTTTTTCAAAAAAAAATAAAAAATAAAAACCTTTCAGCTTCATTAGTTTGTGTAATCATCATTGTAGGGATAATTCTCCCTCTTTGGTTTTCCATTCCTATCGTTTTAAAACAATCAATAGAGGTTTTTATCTCTTCACAAAATATTGATTTTGTCTCTCCACTAAAAAGTATTTTTCCAGGAATTTTTTCTTCTCCAGATGTAGCTTCAGAAATTGGAAGAATGATCCACAGTTTTGTAACAAACATCACAAGCGGGGCGATGAATGCGGTTTCAGCTCTTCTTCTGCAACTTCCTCTAATTTTACTAAATCTTTTAGTAACCTTTTTTATTTTCTTTTATGTTTTAAGGGATAATAATGAATTTGTAAGTTATATTAAAAGTGTTCTTCCATTTTCAAAGGATTTGGAAACAAAAATTTTCAAATCTTCAAAAGATATTACCTTTTCAATTATTTATGGGCAAATGATTGTTGGACTTTTACAAGGGATTATCGTTGGAATAGGATTTTTTATATTTGGAGTTCCAAATGCTCTATTTTTTACAATACTTGCAATAATTGCAGGAATTCTTCCTATCATAGGGGCAACAGTAGTTTGGATTCCTCTTGCGATATACTTATTTTTGCAAGGTCAATTTGTTGCAGTATTAGGGTTGATTGTTTTCGGACTTATTGGTTCTTTTTTTGAAAATAGTGTTAAACCTCTTATAATATACAAAAGAACAAATGTTCATCCAGTAGTGATTCTTTTGGGAATGATTGGAGGAGTTTATTTTTTAGGTTTTATTGGATTTATTTTAGGACCCCTAATCTTAGCTTATCTTTTAATTGTTTTAGAAGTTTATAGAGATAAAAAAACTCCAGGAATTTTTCTTCAAAATCCGCCGAAGTAGTTAAATATAAAAAGAATTTTTTGCTTAATCTCAAAGAGGCGAATATGAAATTAAAAATAAAAACTTCTCGATGGACAGCGGGAATTCCTGTCGCAATGATGAATAAAAAGACTGCGGAAGCTTTAGGGGTTCACGCTGGAGATAGAATAAATCTTAGGTCTCTTTCAAAAAAATCTAAGGAAATGTCGACTATTTTAGATATAATTGGAGGAGGTTTAAAACAAAATGAAATTTATGTTACTGATGAAATAAAAAAAGTTCTCTCATTAAGGGAAGGAGAGAATATAGAAGTTTCAATTTCTCCGATTTCAGAAAGTTTATCTTTTGTTAAAAAGAAACTTGCCGGAAAAAAATTAACAAAAGAGGAGATAAGACAAATAATAATAGATTTAGTAAATAATTCTCTTTCCGAAGCTGAAATTGCAGTTTTTGTTTCTGGGATGTACGAAAATGGGATGACTTTTGAGGAAACGACATATTTAGTTGAAGCAATTCTCTTTTCTGGGAAAAGAATGAAATTTAAAGAAAAATATATTGTAGATAAGCATTGTATCGGAGGAATTGCGGGAAATAGAACAACTCCTATAATTGTTTCAATTTGTGCAGCTTCAGGTTTGATTCTTCCAAAAACTTCCTCAAGGGCAATAACAAGTGCAGCTGGGACTGCAGATTGTATAGAAGTTTTATCTCCTGTGGAATTTTCTATGGAAAAATTAAAAAAAATTGTAGATAAAGTTGGAGCTTGTTTAAGTTGGGGAGGTTCTCTTGGAATGGTTCCAGCAGATTCAAAAATAATTCAGGTTGAAAAAATGTTAAAAATAGATCCAGAATCCCAACTTTTAGCGTCAATAATGTCAAAAAAGCTTGCTGCAGGGAGTAAATATATTCTTTTAGATATTCCTTATGGTAAGGGGGCAAAAGTTACAAAGAAAAAAGGTAAAAGATTAAAAAAAAGATTTGAGAGATTAGCTAATTTTTTTAAAGTTCATATATCGGTAGTCTTAACTCATACTGACGAACCAATTGGGAATGGGGTTGGACCAGCAATGGAAATGAGGGATGTGATTAAGGTGTTAAAAAGAGAAAAAGATCTTCCAAGAGACTTAGAGAAAAAAGCAATTTTTCTTACGGGTAAAATTTTAGAATTAACTAAAAAAGCTGAATCAGGAAAAGGAGAATTTCTCGCGAAAGAAATTTTAGATTCAGGAAAAGCCTACAAAAAATTTGAAGAAATTATAAATGCTCAAGGAGGGAAGGTGAAAGAGATTTATCTTTCAAAAATAAAACATGATCTTTTCTCAGAAAAGAGTGGGAGAATAAAAGGGATTAACAATAAAGAAATAAATTATCTTGCAAAAGTTGCAGGGTGTCCTTTAGATAAATATGCAGGAGTTTATCTTTATCATCATCTTAATGAAAGAGTAAAGAAAGGAGATAAAATTCTTACTCTTTATGCAGAATCAAAACCAAGACTTAATGAAGCAATCAAATATTATCACAAAAAGTTACCGATAAAAATTTCTTTCATTTAGAATATTTTTTAAACTTTAACTTCCTTTTTCAGTGATGAGAAGACTTGAAAATAAAAACCAACTTGTGGAATATTTTAAAAAAAATTTTTCTAAGAATTATCCAGAAGATTCCCTAAAATTTGCACTTTTGAATCAAGGATATTCCAGAACTGCAATTGAACAGGCAGTGGTACAAGCACATAAAGAAATTGCAGAGACTGCTCCAGTATTAAGAGAAAAGCCAGTAATCAAATATGAGTTTTTTGATGAAAAGAATAATCTTCTTAAATTAGGTCATTCTAAATTTTGGAAGAAAATAAAATTTTTCTTTAAAGGTTAAGAAATTTTAAAACGAAATCTTTAAAACTACTCTTGGCACTTAAATATTAATAATAGTTGCCTCTGTCGCATAATGGTAGTGCACCGGACTTGAGATCCGGGCCCTTTGGGCTTCCAGGTTCGATTCCTGGCGGGGGCGTTTTCTTTTAATATCTTTCTTTGCAACAATTCTTATAAACAATAAATATTTTTAATAGGAATGCAAGATTTAGAAAAGCTATCTAAAGAGGGAGTTTCTTTAGGAATAAGATTTGCTATAGGAAGATTATGGATTTTACTCGAAGGAAATTTAAAGATTGGGGCTTCTTTTCAAGATCATTCGATTAAGGACGCTTTACAAACATTTCAAAAGTATTATGAAATAAAAGTTCCCAATTTGAGCAGTTTAGAAGTAAATGAATACATTCTAAAAACTTTAGAAAAAGGAAAAAAAATTGAAGAGAGTATTTTTCAAACAGAACTTTTATTAGGATATTTAGGAGAATTAGGAGATTACATTGTAAGCTTAAAGATTCAAGATGAGGAAATGAGAAAACTTAATGGAAAAAATAAAAGTTCAAAGATTAATCCTTTAATCTGCGAAGGTAGAAGCAAAGAAAGTTTTGAAAAAGCATACAAAAATTTTTATGATAGTTTATGGAATTAACTAAATTCAGTTTTAGCCATCTCTAAAACTCTTATATCTGGACTTAGAAGATAAATATGGTCTTCTTTAAATCTCAATCCTCTGTAAATTTTTTGTAAAAATTCTCTTCTGGCTTTATCTTTGTAAAAGTCCCAATAGTGATTTGGTTTGTTCTTCATTAAAATTTTCCAAAACGGATTTTTAACATTAGGATTAGGATATTTTGTGAATACAATTGAACGACATTCATTTCCGGGAAAATCAATTCCTCTAGAATCTCTTGTAGAAAACAAAATTTCGTTTATTCCTTCTTTAAATTCTCTAGTAAGTTTTCCTTTCTTATCTTGAATTTGCATTTCTCTTACTTTTTCTCTAGGAACTAAATTTTTAAGGTTATATTCTTTTATTTCAAATTCACTTGGGAGATCTAGAAATGCATTTACATGAACGAGCGTTGGACGTGGAGCTTCTTTAATACATTTATCAAGTGAAAGAAGATAATCTCCTCTAGTAAATTTTTCGTTTGAAAAATTTGAATATTTGCAATCCATTTCAAGACCCGTTTTTTTTATTTCAACTCTTCCTTGGCTTTCTGTTTCAGCATCAACAATCTCAAAGTCTTTTAATCCAAAAATTTCTTCTAAAACTTTTTTAGAGTGAAGTGTTCCAGACATAAGAACAAGAATTTTATTTTTCTCTATTAATTGAATTAATTTTTTAGCTAAATTTGTGGTAACAATATTCACAAAAAGTCCTTTTTCTTTCCTTTCAAAGGTAGTATAGCTTTCATCCATAAATTCCTCAAACATTCTTGCAGTCTCGGAAATCTCTATTAAATAACTTTCGTCGTCAATATTTTCTAACCATTCTTTTTTCAAGAAAACTTTTAATATATCATAAATTCCAGTAGACTTTAGGGGAATAATCTCTCCATTAATGGAAGCATTATTTACTCGATCATCTTTTTCAAGATGTTTAATTAATTCAAACAATTCTTCAACTTTATCTTGATCTCCTTCGCCAGCTCCAAGGGTATGAACTAGAGAATTGTTAAGTCGGTCTAAATTGATAGTTCTTTCATTAGAAAAACTATCTAAGAATTCGTCGCATTCATCTATAATCTCAACTTCGGTTTTTGGTTTTCTAAGAAGTGCAGTTTCAAGTTTATACTTTAAAGAATTAAAGACAATTACATCAGAATCGATGTAAAAATCAAATTGCTCATAAAATGGGCATCCCGCCTTTCTTTTATATTGTACAAAAATGTTTCCATCTAATCCCTCATATTTCCTTTTTTTTGTTTCTCCAAGACTTTTTATTTCATATTTTTCTGGCAAAACTGGACTCCAATACGGGCAGGCAGGTGCAACACTCATTCGTTTGGCATCTTGTACAGAAGAAAAGTTTTTGGGATTAACTTTTTTATTTTCTCCGATATACTTTTTTATTTTTAACCAATTTTTTTCACGCATTTCAATGTTGCAAGGGAGTTCAGGATTGCTTGCATAAATATCATCTTCTTTTTCTTTTATCTCTAGAGAAACTCCAGAAAAGATATCATTAAGTTTAGAATTTATCTCTCTTCTTATTTTCGGAATTGCATGTACATTGTCTTCCAAAAATTTACATTTGTGGTTATTTCTTCCAGTAATCACACTTATTTTTAACCTCTCCCCATTTTTTTTCAAAAGATATTTCTCTCCTTCATAATCTCTTTTATATTGGGCTTGTAAATTTTTTCCAGGTACAACAATTGAAGATTTTCCAAGTTCGTTTGCAAGATTAAGGGCAATTGCAGATTTTCCTGTTCCGCAAACTCCGTGGACAAAAATGATCTTTTTCCCGTTGTTAATTAAATTCAAAACTTCTTTTACAACATCTTCTTGGGTTTTACCATTAGAAAAGCAAAGTGGTTTCAAAAATTTCTGGTTTTTATATAATCCCCAAGCCATGAATAAAGGAAATTAGGAGTAGGTTATAAAAGTTTGTAGATTAATTTTCAGTCTTTAGATTTTTCCAATATAGTCAGCAAACTTTTGAGAGTCTCTTTTTCATCTCTGTTAAAATTATTTGAAAAGGTAATTTCTTCTAAAAGGAAATTCTCTTTGTTGATTAAAAAATATTTTATTAAATTTTTAAATTCTTTCGAAATGAAAAGTTCTTTTTGATCATTTTCTTGTTTAAAATCTTGATAAATTCGATAATTCATTCCTCCTCCAGGGAGATAGTTCAATCCAATTTTTCTCATATAATAAATAAGAGGTTTTCTTTTAAAAGAATTTCTGTGCTTAAGAATCCAATTTAAAGAATTATAAAAATTTGTTTTCAATATTTTTAATTTTAGGTTTTAATTTCAAAATTAATTTTTCAACTACAATTTTTTCCCCTTCTAAGAACTCCTTATTAAAAAGAATTTCAGCTTCAGAAAGCTCTTTACTAAATCCAATTGTGTATCTAATAATCTCCCAAAATCCATTGAAGTACAAATAGTTTCTTTTTTCTTTTAATAAATTTTCATTTATACTATATTTATATTTTACACGAGACCCATGATAATTAAATTGCACTTTTCCTTTCATAGAAAAATAAATCTTTCAAAACTTAAATAGTTATTCCAAAGCCTCAGGGGGGAGTCGAACCCCCGACCCTTTGCTTACGAAGCAAATACTCTGCCAACTGAGCTACTGAGGCACAGCTAAGCTATAAAATTAAGAATTATAAATTTGTCTAAAGAGGAATACTTCTATTAAGAAGAAACATTCAAAGTTTTTAAGTTCCAACTAGAGAAGTTGGGATTGCCTGCTGGATAAAATAATTTAAAAAATTATCCAAATAATGCCGACAATCCTTCTGCTGCAGCTCCATGCCTCTCTTCTTTCTTTGGTGCTTCTTCTTTCTTTGCTTCAGCTGCCGGAGCTGCTGTAGCTGTCGAAGCTAAACTTGCGTTAGCTAATTCAGCATCGATATTCACACCTTTCAAGCTAGCAACAAGTGATTTGACTTTTGAGTCATCAACACTAGTGCCTGTAGCCGCAACAACACTTTTCACTGTGCTTTCACTAACTTCTTTTCCAAGTTTGTGCAACAAAAGTGCCGCATATATGTATTCCATTTTCTTTTCCGTTTATTTAATTGTGAATTACCCAAAGAGGGATGCAAGTCCTTCCGTTGGATTCACGTGTTTCTCCTCCTTTTTCACAAGAGGAGTTTGAATTTCTACTACAGGAACTTCATCATGTTCACCGTTAATCACTTTAATGAATCTTTTTTCTTGAAGTGCAGCTTTTTGGATTATGAGTCTTATTGTTTCTGAATTGAATTGTCCAATTGAAATTGCAAATGCAAGTGCTTGAGTATAAGACGACTTGAGAGATTCCAATGTTCCTTCACTATCAATTATGATCTCAGTGTATATTTTTTCTTCAATAGAATCGTAAGCTGATATTGGAATAAATCCAATTGTGAAAGGTAAGATTCCCAATTTTGAAAGCATTGCAGCGGCACTATTACTTATTGGAGAACCAGCATGTGCAATTACTTTCGGTTCTTTAATTTCAATTTTTCCTCCTTGGATTTGAATTTTTATTCCAAGTGCACCAAGTTCTGAAATTGCTGGACCAGGCACTAAATCTGTTGGACCTGCAGGAATTTTCAAATCTTTAGGAGCAATCTGACCAGGTTTTGCTTTCGAAGGGCTTTTATTTTTTATTAATTCCGAAGCAAGATCATAAGAATCCAAATCTGAAAAAAGCAAAGCAACTGGTTTTACTAAAGAATTCTTCAATTCTTTTGCTTTTTCTTTTTTAGCAGAATCAAGTGCCCTCAAAAATAAATTTTTCTTAGGGACTTTAACTATAGCTTTTCCTCTAAGTTTTTTTACAATTTGTTGAAATTGCGAACCAGGAATATTAGAAATATCTGCAATTAAGATGGTTTTTTTTGTTTTAATCAAATCTGTTAATTCTTTCACAGAGTTAACCTTAACCTGTGGAATATGCTTAGACGTTTCAAGATGTTGTTTTTTTATCATTTTATCTTACCTTCATTTTAATGGGTTTAGTCATGGTGAATTTTAATTCAATGTTTTTTATATTTTCTTTATCTCTTGGAAGCGCCTTAAGAAGTTCATTGTAAATTGATAATACATTTTCAATTATTTCTTCGTCTTTCATATCTTCTTTTCCCACTGCAACTTTTATACTTGGTTCTTTTGCCCTTATTCTCAAACTAGTATTAATCTTTTCTTTTAATTCATTGGTTGCTTTTTCATCGGCGTTAAGAACAATTCCAATTTGAGGAGAAGGCATTTTTCCAGCTGGGCCTAAAACTCTACCAAAAACTGTTGCAACTTTTGGCATAAGTTTTGCTTGAGCAATAAAGAAGTCATATTTCTTAACTAAGTTTTTCAATTTCTTTTTATCACTATATTTTTTAAAATCAATTTCTGTGATTGTGTCTATGAATTCACTTTCAGATTCAAAAAATGCTGCAATTTTTTTATCTTTAGATTTATTAGGAATTCTAACAAAAATATTAAGAGGAGTTTTTTTAACTTCAAACTTTTGAAGATTTACAATTAAATCTACAGTCTGTTTAAATTTCTTAGATTCATTCTTTCTAAGTTCAGTTAATGCTAATTTTAATTGTTCTTGTAGTTCCATTACATTTCCATCCTACTACAGTATGCATTCAAAATCCACAGAATGCGGGATTGAATGATGTAGTTACTCGGATAAAAATTAAAGAAATATTAGGTTTATAAAACTTTAGGGTTCAAATTTAAGCTTTTTAGTTTGCAGAATAAATCCAATTAACTTCTGGATCTTTTTGGCATTCAAATTCTAAGGTATATTTTTCGTCCATAATCACTTTAAGATTTTTCCATTTCTCTGTCTCAAATCCAGAATTAAATTTAGTAAAAATAAAATATCCTTTCTTGCTAGTTTCATTTGTCATTTCTTCAAGCGTTTTTTCGTTGAGTGTGTCAGGGTAATAAGCACTTTCTTGCTTTATTAAATCTCTAAAAAGAGGAGGATTTTCACTAACCATCATGAAGTTTCCTTGAAATTCTTGGAGTTTTAATGTTATTTCTTTAAAACATTCCGTGTTAGTATTATGGTAAAGAGAAGAGGTATTGTAAAAATTAGTTGCTAATGAAACAAAAAGAATTAAGATCACACTCAAAATAATCAAAATGGTCTTACTTTTAAATTTGTCAATAAAATATCCTGAGATTAAAGAAACTGGAGGAACAATAGCTAAAAGAAATCTTTCTTCCTTATGTGGCATGAAAATTGCCATAATTAAGAAAAAAGAAAACCAAATCAGAAGCAAATAAATTTTCTTTTTGGGGTATTCTTTTTTATAAAAAATCCAAATTATCGCTCCACTAAAAATAAATCCAATAATAGAAAACATGTTCCACCAATGACTAAAAAAGAAAGTCCAACCTTGTGTTCCACCCCAGTATGCTGCGGCTTTTGCTCCATGAATAAATGCTCCTAAAGGATTTCCATATTCGAGAATTCCATAGACTAACCATGGGGTTAAAGTTATAAAAAAAGCAAGAATAGAAATCCAAAGGTTCCGCTCTTTTAAAAATTTAAAAGATTTATTTTTTATTAATAAATAAATAAAAAAGACAGGAATTATCCATAATGCAGTATATCTTGATAAGAGTGCCAAAGCTAAGAAAATTCCAAATAAGATTCTTTGATTTTTATTTCCTTTTTCATCTCCTTTCCAAAAACTCAAGAAGGTGAGTAAAACAAAAAAGGTAAAAAGAACATCAGTCAAAATTCTTCCACTATAAAAAACATGAAGAGGAATGAACGCGAAAATCAAAGAAGAGATTAATCCAACTTTTTTATTAAAAATTTCTTTTCCCAGTAAGTATAATATAATCACACTCAATGCACCTATAAGAGGCATTATAAAATTAATTAAAACTTTTAATTTTAAAAAATAAAACGCAGAAAGAAGATAAGACAATAATGGTGCTCTGAATCCTGCATTGGGATATAATCCTCCAGGAATAAAATCACTCCATCCATGGGTGAAAGAATATTGAAAAAGATTTTTGGATAAGTCATATCCTAAGTTAGTATAAACGGTTTCGTCTCATAATTTTACCGGCATCACAAAAACAAATAAAATTCTTATTGATAGGGCTAAAAGAAAAATAGAAATTATAATTTTGTTTTCTTTAATAAAATTTTTCATTTTAAAAAGTCCATATTTTATTTCCAAAAAAGTTTATAATCAAAGCAATTCCAATTGCTAAAACTTGGGAGATTAAGTAGTATATTTCAAATATCTCAGTGAAGAGGTACAAGAAAAATAAATTTACTATGAGCACGATTATACTCACTAATGTAAATTGAAAATATTTCTTCTTAGCATTCAGTCGAATATTTTCTTTAAATGTCCAGACTTTATTTAATATGAAATTGCTTGTCATGGCAATAAGGAAAGAAACAATTGCAGAGAGAAGATAGTAAACTCCCACTTTTTCAGTTAAAATGTATAATAGCAGAACGTTAATGATGGTTCCAATTCCTCCTACAAAAGCAAATTTGAAAAATTCTCTAATAACTTTTTTCTTGTAGGGAAGATATCCTATTAAATTTTGAAGATAGCAAAAAATTTCTTTAGTTCCAGCTTTGCTTTTTCCCTCAATTCTATTATTGAAGATTATTGGAATTTCTTTTATTATTTTGTAGTTTGCTTTTATAATTAGCTCTAAAAGAATCTTAAATCCCTTAGGATTTATCTTTTTATCTTTTATGCATGTTCTTTTTATCATAAAAAAACCAGTCATAGGATCTTTTACTTTGGTGTAAACTCTTGCCAAAAGTGTAGCAGTTTTAGACATCAATTTTCTTTTGAATCCCCAACCTTTAATTTCTCCTCCAGGAGCATAACGACTTCCAATTGCAAAATCTGCTTTACCATTTTCTATTTCCCAAAAAAGTTCCTTTATTTTTTCAGGAGGATGGCTTAAATCTGCATCCATTGCTCCCAAAATTTCTCCTTCTGCAATTTTCCATCCATCTAAAACTGCCGAAGAAAGTCCAAATTTTCCTTTTCTGTGTATGATTTTCAAATTTTTAATTTTGATTTTTGTTTCATCCAAAATTTTCCCAGTTCCATCGGGAGAATTGTCATCCACAACAATTATCTCTCCTTGGATATTGTTTTTCTTAAACTCTTCTTGAATTTTCTTAAGAAGTTGAAGAATATTTTTTCTTTCGTTATAAGTTGGAATCACCAAACTTAATTTCATTCTTTCTTTAATAAGACGAACGTCTTTAAAAATTTGTTCAAAAATTGGCTTACCAAAATCCTTAAATAGCCTCCGGGAGATTTATATTTGTAAGTTGGGGAGCTAATTTACGGAATCCTTGCATTAAATTGCAAAGAAATGAATTATGATTTCTGGATTCTGAGGAAGGTCCGCCCATCAAAAAAACCACTTTTCGAAAGGAAAGTTGCCGTGAGGCAAAGCTCTGCTACAGAAACGCCACAGTTTGTTTAGAGTAATGAACCATGCGGGGAACGTCGAAAAACAAGATTTGATGAAACGAGCAACTTGGTTGATGCAAGGGTAACATGTGTATGCCCGCATAGTCGAATGTTAGCATGTTCTGTCCGAACACGGAGAACAACAGAAGGTGGCCTACCTCAACTTACATTTTTCTTTTTAACAAACTTTAAAAAACAACTACTGCTTTAAATTTGATAATGGGAATGTAGCTCAGCGGGAGAGCACATGACTGAAGATCATGGTGTCGGGGGTTCGACTCCCCCCATTCCCATTTTCAACATTCTGTCTTTACAATAACTTTTATAAATGAATAAACCTTTTGAAAGTAGAAGATGGTGGCAAAAACAAGTTCTAAAGAAGTAAAGAGTGGAATTCCCTTTGGATTAATTTCATATGTTTTAGGAATCGTTGCAATTGTCGAGGCTTTTTTCTCCCCATTTGCAGGAATAGTTCTTTCAATAATTGGAATTGCTTTTTCTAAAAAAGAAAATTCAGATTTTTCAAGAAAAGGAAAGAAGTTAAATCTAATTGCATTGATTGTTGGAATTATTGTTTTAATTTTAACAGTTCTTGTAGCTTATTATACTTCTCCAATTTTTGGAGTTTAAGAAGAATGGAAACAAAAAATACTAAAGGTGCAATGGAAATGTCCGTTGGAACAATTGTTACGATTGTTCTTCTTATGAGTGTTTTAGTCTTAGGAATCTTTTTTATTAGTAAAATTTTCACTTCTAGCAATAATGCTATTAATTCTATAGATACTCAAATTCAAAATGAGATAAATCAAATGTTTTCCGATGGAAAGACTTTGAAGCTTGCAGTTTATCCGAGTTCAAGAATAATTACCGTTAAAAGAGGGGCTTCCCCTCCTCAAGGTTTTGCGTTTTCAATTTATAATAATGCAAAAACCCAGGCCGATTTCACATATTCAATAAAAGCAAGCGATGTAACAGATTGCCAAGGAACTGTAACAGAAAGTCAAGCAAATAGTTATGTTTTAGGTGGAACAACGTTAAATCCGATTCCAATTGGGGGAAGTCAAATGTTAAGTAATGCTCGTTTGGTTCAGTTTCCTGTTCCAGAAAGTATGCCTTCTTGCACAGTTAAGTATGACCTTCTTTTGTATAGAGATGGTAGTGCTTATGATAGTGCGGATATCTCAGTAACGTTTAAATAATTTCACTTAATTTTTTAAATCTAAAATTCTTTAGTTTTCAATGGTATTAAAAATTTATAGCACTCTTTCAAGAAAGAAAGAAGTTTTCAAACCAATTAAAGAAGGGGAAATAAAAATATTCGTTTGCGGCCCAACAGTTTATGATCTCTCACATGTTGGTCATGCAAAGACGTACACCCAATTCGACATTATTGTAAAATATCTCAGGTTCAAGGGATACAATGTATTTTATCTTCAAAATATTACAGATATTGACGACAAAATAATAAATCGATCAAACTTAGAAAAAGTAAGCTGGAAAGAATTAGTCAAAAAATATAGAGAGGCATATATTTCAGACATTAAAAGTTTAGGAATTGATTCTGTAAGCAAGTATGCAAATGCAACCGATTACATTCCAGAAATTGTTTCTCAGGTGGAAAGATTAATCAAAAAGGGATTCGCGTATAAGATCTCTGACGGATTATATTTTGATTTAACCAAAGATGAAGAATATGGAAAACTTGCAAGAAGAAAATTAAGCGAAGGAGAAGATGCAGTTTCAAGAATTGATGAAAATTCAGAAAAGAAAAATTCCGGGGATTTTTGTTTATGGAAATTTAAAAAGGAAGGTGAACCTTCTTGGAAAACTTCTTTGGGAGAGGGAAGGCCAGGTTGGCATATCGAAGATACGGCAATAACAGAAAAAGAATTTGGATCCCAATATGATATTCATGGAGGGGGGCTAGATTTAATCTTTCCTCATCACGAGGCAGAAATAGCTCAAATGGAATCAATCTCTGGAAAAAAACCTCTTGTAAGATATTGGATGCATACTGGTTTTTTGAATATAGGAAAAGAAAAAATGGGGAAATCAAAGGGTAATTTTTCTACAATTAGAGAACTCATAAAACTTTACTCTTCAGAAGAAATAAGGTATCTCTTTCTTTCAGCAAATTACAGAAAACCAATAGATTTTTCTCCAGAATCTTTGGAAAATGCAAAAAGCTCACTTGAAAGACTAAAAAATATTTGCGATTCAATAACTAACGATGGAAAGACAAATAAAAATTGCTTAAATGAATTTGAAGAATCAATGGATGATGATTTTAATACTCCTAATGCTCTTCAAGTCTTATGGAAGTTAGTAAGAGATGAAAATGCAAATGGAAAATACCAAACAATAAAAAAATTAGATGAGATTTTTGGCCTTAAACTTTTAGAGAAGATTGAAATAAAAATTCCAAAAAAAGTAAATGAATTTTTAGAAAAAAGGGAAATTGCAAGGAAAAATAAAAAATGGGAAGAAGCGGATAAACTAAGAGACGAAATAAAATCTTTAGGATTTCAGGTGCTTGATGGAAAAGAAGGTCAAGAAATTAAGGAAGTCTAAACTTTTATTCCATCATTTTTCTAAAACTAATTGATTGCGCAAACCATTTAAACAATTAAATCTTTCATTCTTTTAGAGGTGAATGATGAAAAAACTAACTTTTGGTGGATGGTATCAAAGAACTACTTTACATTTAACTGAAGTTTATCAATTCTTGTCTCAAGGCACTTCAAATTTGGATTTATCAAAAGAATCATTAGAAGCTAATCTTTTCCAATTAGATATAAAATCCGTTAAAAGGGTTTCAGATTATTTGGAGTATATAGAGGTTATAACTAATTCTAAAATAAAAATAAAATACTATGAAGATGGACTTTATCTCTTTGAAATCTTATCAGATACAATTGAAGAAGATTCTCAAAAGTTAAAAGATTATTTTGAAAAAAATTGGAAACCTGCAATAGATTATCTTTTTTCATTGGGTGCTCCGACTCCAAAAATTCTTTCTAATCTCAAAGATGACCATCCTGTTGTGATTGGAGAACTTTCAAAAAGCCCTGGCAAGGAAAAAGTTAATGAATCTCTTTATGGAAAGATATACTCAGATATTCTTTCCAAAAAAGCAAGAGTAATAAAAACAAAAAAGTTTATTTTAGTCTTTATTTCAACAAGGAAAAAAGAAGATTTAGATTCTTTGGTAGAAATGCAAATATTTTTCAGAGAGTTTAAATGGCAATTGCATAGATATCTAAACATTCATAGAAATATTTGGGAAGAAATTTCTCAGATAAAAGAGAAAAAGCAAATTAGAGGTAAAGATGCAGATGAATATCGTTTAAAGTTGGACAGTTATCAAAAGACAATCAGATTAATTTCAAACAGAATTAATCAAATGTCAGTCTATGCCAAAACGAGATCTTCTTTGTCTAAGTATTTAAAAGTGGAAGAAGAATTGGTTTCTCTTTTTCAATATAAGTATGAAGATTTGTTCAATAGCCTAGAATATATAAAAGAAATTTGGAAAATGACTTTAGATTATGTTGATTCTGCAATACAAATGATTAATGAAATAAAAACAAAAACCGCAGTAAGCGGAATAAAATCAATTCAGCTATTAACAAGTATCGGAGCAATCGCAGGAGTAGTAAGATTAGCAAGTCCTAATGCGATTCCATCCATTGATAAAAGTGTTGCAATTTTCTTGATTTGTTTATTTGGAATTTCATATTTGATTGATTGGTCTTTAAAATTCTTCACAAACTACCGAAAGTATCAGTTAAAATTTGTCGAGCAAACTAAAGATATTTAAAGAAAATTTCATTTTGATTTAGGAGGGAAAATGGTGATTAAAAGAGTAGAAAAGAATGTTGAAAAAGCATATTCACTTAATTCTCATCAGGTTTCTTACATAAATTTAAATTTTAAAGAATTCCGAAACGGGGAATATATGCTTGCAGTTTTTCATATGGTTCCTGAGAAAGGGCTAAATATTTTACAGGCAGCCTGTGAAATTGCTGCAGAATCTTCAACAGGGACAAATTTTTTGGTGCAAACTGAAACATCTTTTTCTAAAAAAATGAATGCCTTGGTTTATCAATTTGATGAAAAGCGAAATTTAGTTTGGATTGCTTATCCTTGGAGGCTTTTTGATCGAGGGGGAAATATTCAAAATATTTTAACTTATGTTGTAGGAAATGTTCTCGGAATGAAGCAAGTTTCGGCTCTAAAGTTAATTGATATTTGGTTTCCTTCAGCGATGCTTGAACAATATGATGGTCCAAGTTATACTTTGGATGACATGAAAAAATATTTAGGAATAAAAAATAGGCCGGTGCTTGGAACAATTATAAAACCGAAAATGGGGTTAACCTCAGCTGAATATGCAGAAGTTTGTTATGAGTTTTGGACTGGAGGAGGAGATTTTGTTAAAAATGATGAACCTCAGGCAAATCAAGATTTTTGTCCATATGACAAAATGGTAAAGCATGTTAAAGAGGCAATGGATAAAGCAGTAAAAGTTACTGGAAAAAAGAAAGTTCATTCATTTAATGTTTCCGCTTCAGATTTTGATACAATGATTAAAAGATGTGAGATGATTAGGGAAGCGGGTTTTGAACCAGGAAGTTATGCTTTTTTGATTGATGGAATTACTGCAGGGTGGATGGCAGTTCAGACCTTGAGGAGAAGATACCCAGATGTTTTTATTCACTTTCACAGAGCGGCTCATGGTGCATTCACAAGACCAGAGAATCCAATTGGATTTTCCGTTTTAGTTTTATCAAAATTTGCAAGACTTGCAGGAGCTTCAGGAATTCATACTGGAACTGCTGGAGTTGGAAAGATGAAAGGAAGTCCAGAGGAAGATATAACTGCAGCAGATGGAATTTTAAAACTTTTAGCTAAAGGTCATTTCTTTAATCAATCTTGGTCAAAGATTCAAGCAAATGGCAAAGAAATTTTAAAGATGGTGCAGGAAGATTCAATTCATCACCTAATTTTAGAAGACGATTCTTGGAGAGGAATTAAAAAATGTGCTCCAATAATTTCTGGAGGGTTAAATCCTACTTTATTAAAAAAATTTATTGAAGTTGCTGGAACTGTTGATTTTATTACCACAATGGGAGCAGGGTGTCATGCACATCCAGATGGAACAAAGGCAGGAGCAACAGCACTTGTTCAGTCTTTAGAAGCATATGAAAAAAAGATTCCAATAGAAAAATATGCAAAAACTCATAAGGAATTAGCAAGAGCAATTGAATTTTTTTTTAAAAAGAAACAAAAAGTAGATCAAGCTTAAAAATTAAATTTTTAAACTTCTTTTAACAAAGAAGATTATGTTTTATCAAAAAATTTTAAAAAATTTTAGAAAAAAAGATTTTTGTCCATTTTGTAATTCAAATTCAGAATTTCGCATAATAGAAAATGAATCTGCATACATTACTCTAGCAAGAGCACCATATGTAAAAAATCATCTTTTAGTCATTCCAAAACGGCACATTCTAAGTTTGAATAATCTTACTGGAAATGAGAAAAAAGAAATTTTTGATTTGATGTTATCCGGAATAAAACTTTTAGAAAAAAAGTATCCAGCAGTTCAAATGCAATATAAAGAAGGAGATTTGATTTCTGCAGGAAAGACTATCCCTCACGCGCATTTTCATTTAGTTCCAAAGAGGAAAAAGACAAAAGAGATAAAAGATAAACGAAAATTTTTAAGGGAAGGTGAACTTATAAAAAAAGTAAATGAAGTTAAAAATTTTTAAATGGTAAAAAAAGTAATTTCAAAATTTAGAGAAGAATTTAATAGATCAACTAATACAGCAATTGTTGCAGCTTTTGGTTTTTTGATTGCTCTTTCGTGGAAGGACCTCATTACAAAATTTGTTAGTAAACTTTCTTCTTATTCTCCTCTTCAGGGTCAATTGGTTTCAACTTTCATTGTCACAATCATTTCCGTGTTAGGAATTATTCTTGCCACTAAAATTTTCTCAAAAAAAGAAGTTGAAGAAGTGAAGAAATGAAAAAAAAACTTAGAAAAGCAGTTTTTATTGTAATTTATTCTTTTGAAAAAAATAAACCAATTTATTTAATGCTTAAAAGAAAACTTCATTGGAAGGGATGGGAATTTCCAAAAGGGGGAATTGAATGGTTTGAAACTAAAAGATGTGCAGCAAAAAGAGAATCAAAAGAAGAAACGGGGCTTGAGGTTTTTAATTTGAAAAAACATTCTTACCATGGTTCATACCTTTATCCCAAAATGTTTAACGATAGAGTTGATTATTTTGGACAGACTTTTACACTTTTTTCTGCAGAGATAAAATTAGAGAAAAAGAAAATTGTTTTAGATTCAAAAGAACATTCAGAGTATAAATGGATGACCTATTCAGAAGCAATGAAAAAATTAACTTATCAAGAGAAAAAAGAATCTTTGAAGATAGTTAATGATTGGGTTATAGATAAATTTAAGTAAACCTGCTTCTTTTTGATGATATGGAACCTCGTGAATTTGTACTTTCGAATGGAACAAAAATCTTTCTAGGAAAGAATTCTGAAAATAATGATGAGCTTGTAAATAGCTTTAAAGGAAAAGAAAATACTATTCTGCACACAGTTGCTCCTGGAAGTCCTTTTTGTGTTATTGAAAGATTAAATCCATCAAAAGATGAAATTTACGAAGCAGGAATTTTTTGTGCAAGTAAAAGTCAGGATTGGAGAGATAACAAAAGAGATATCAAATTGCACGTTTTTATTGGACAAAATGTTAAAAAAAGTTTTTGGATGAAAAGTGGTTCTTGGAAATTGAAGAGCAATCCAGAAGAAATCCTCATAAAAAAAAAGATATTTTAAGATTGAGAAACTCTGATAGATCCAAGCGTTAGTGGTCTAATGGTAGAATACGAGCTTCCCAAGCTTGTGATCCGGGTTCGATTCCCGGCTGGCGCACTTTTTTGTAACTCTTAAATGAGAACAATATAGAAATATTTATAGATACAATGTGCGAATATCTTCTATGAGAAAAAAATTACGAGATAAAGAACTAGAAAAATTAGAGAAAATTTTAGTTGAAATTGAAAAAAAAAACTGCTGAAATTTTAAAGCATATTGAAAAAGATGGTTGTATCTTGAGTTCAGAGGGAACTAAACTTTTAGAGATTAAGTCCCAACAAGTAAAATATTTTGAAAACAAAAAAAAGTATAATGGAAGATTTTTTATTCCAGATAAATTTGAAAAGAGAGAGAATGAGATTTATTGGAATTTAATTGAAATTGAAAGGATAAAAGATCCTAACATAAGATATCTTATTTAAATTTAATTAAACATTTCTCATTCTAAATGGACACTTTTCTCATATTCTTCGTTGAAACATAATTCCTCTAATTTATAAAATCAAAATTCTTAAAAAACAAATGGCAATAAGTGAAATACAATTAGGGAAGAATGGAATTACCGAAAATTTTCTTTCAACTTTGAAAACTCACTTTCAAAAAGTAAGAACTCTAAAAATTTCAGTTCTGCGTTCTGCAAGAGAGAATAAGGGAGATGTAAAGATTCTTGCAGACAAATTATTAGAAGAACTAGGAGAATATTATACTGCTAAAGTAATCGGTTTCAAGATTGTTCTAAAAAAGTGGCGTAAACCCCGCGAGGAAAAGATCTTTCCAGAAATATAATTGTATAAAAATCCTTAAAATCTTTTTTTATTATGGAAAACATAAGTGGATTTTTAATTTCATTTGCAGCAGGAGGATTTTTGTATATTACTGCAAATGACCTTATTCCTGAATTAAAGAAAGAAACAAAAATTTCCAAATCTATTTTATAATTTATTACTTTTATTTTAGGAATTTTAGTTATGTATAGTTTAATATTCTTTGAGTAACAAAAAAGTTTTAAGTAAGTACGTTTTTATTTTTTTATGGGATTAAAAAAGAAGTATAATTATCTAAAAGAGTACATTACACTTTTGCGGGAATTATTTTTGTTGCCTTTGGTATAAAGAGTTTTTTAATCCCAAATGGATTTATCAACGGTGGAGTGACAGGAATTTCTCTTTTAATTAGTTTTTTAACGCCTATTACTTTGGACGTTTTAATTTTTATTTTAAATGTACCTTTTTTCTTTCTTGCAAAACAGCAAATAGGAAAACAATTTACAGTAAAAATGGTCAGTGGAATTTTCATTTTGGTTATAATTTTGAGACTTATAGAGTTTCCCATAATTACACAAGATAAACTTTTAGTTGCAATTTTTGGAGGATTTTTTATTGGTACTGGAATTGGCTTGTCTGCTCGAGGAGGAAGTATGCTTGACGGAACTGAAATTTTATCAATTTACTTAAACAAAAAAATTGGTTTATCGATGAGGGAAATAATTTTTGGATTAAATATTATAATATTTAGTGTTGCTACGTTCTTTTTGGAAATTGAAACCGCACTTTATTAAATTTTAACTTACATTATTGCATCAAAAACTGTTGATTTTGTTTCACAGGGGCTCGAAGAATATCGAGGTCTTACGATCATTTCAGACAAAAGTAGTGAAATACGGCGAATTTTAATTCAAGATTTGAATAAAGGAATTACAGTTTACTTGGGAGAAAAAGGACATTTATCTGAAAACAGAAAAATTGAAATCTTATTTACATTAATTACTCGACTTGAAATTGTAAAAATAAAAGATACAATTTTGTCCGTCGACCAATCAGCATTAATTATTGAACAAAACATATTAGAATTTCACGGAGGATTTATCAAAAAAAGAAAAAAATATATTTAATTAAAATTGCCCTTTAAGAATTTTTTTCTTTGAGCTTCTGGGAATTTTTCAATTGCATACCTAAGAGCAGTTCTTGGAATCTTTTTGTAATTTATTTTCAAAAAATCTTTTAATACTTCAACATTTCGTTTTCCAACTTCTCTTAACATCCATCCTACAGCCTTGTGAATTAAGTCGTGTGAATCTCCCAAAATAATTTCTGAAATCTTAAGAGTATCTGAAAAATTGTTTTCTTTTACAATAAAATATAATGTCGAAACAATTGCAATTCTTTTTTCCCAAATATTTTTAGATCTCGCAAGATCATAGATAATTTTTTTGTTTTTATCTTTAAGAAAATTTCCAACAATTCGCGGAGCAGTTAAATCAACTAAATCCCAATTGTTAAACCTTCTAGCATTTTTTATGTAGAAATTAAAGATTACCTCTGGATCTTTTTCAAATTTTTTTATTAGAATTAACCCTGCAATCAGCCGATATTCATGTATTTCTGAATCCAATAGTTTTTGAATTTGGGGCATTGAAAGATTAGAGTATTTTTTGGCTAAAACTCTCTGTTCCGGAACACTTAAACCTAAGAAAATATCTCCTTCTCCGTATTCTCCAACTCCTGTTTTGAAAAATCTTTTGGAATGTTCTGCCCTTTCTTTAGAATAACTTTTTTGAATTTCTTTAGTTAATTTTTGTAACATCAAAAAACGAATAAAAGGGTTTTTATATAATTATTTATTGAATTTCTTATGAAACCCAGGAATGAATCTTCTTATGAGACTGAAAAAAAGTATAATGAAAAAGAGGAGATAGAAGTCGTTGTGATTGGTGAAACTTCTAACCCTAAATATTTTATTCAACTCTTATGTGCCATTTTGAATAAAAGAAAAAAAGAAGAAATTAAACGTGAAAAATCTCTTGCAGAAGTGATGAAATATCTTGATCCTCTTTTCAAAATTTCAATCAAAAAATTTGATGATGAAGATAAATAAAATTTCAGAAAAAAGAGCACTTAAACAACTTGAAGCCTTGAAAAACGAAATTCCCCTAATAAGACTTGCGGGGGAAAGATGGGAGACTCCTTTTCAGACCTTAATTTCAATTATTCTTTCTGCAAGAACTAGAGATGAGATAACAATAAAAGTTTGTAAAAATCTTTTTGAGAATTTTCCTAATGTTGAAAAACTTTCTAAGGCAAAACTAAAAAAAATTGAAAAACTAATCAACCCCATCAATTTTTATCATAATAAATCTAAGAATATCCTCAATTGTACAAAAGAAATTATAAAAAGATTTGATTCAAAAGTTCCAAAAAATTTTGAAGAACTCATCTCTTTACCTGGAGTTGGAAGAAAAACTGCAAACGTTTTTTTATCTGAGTTTAATCACGACGCAATTGGGGTAGACACCCATGTAAATTATATTTCTAATTATCTTAAATGGGTTAATTCAAAAAAACCTGAGATAGTTGAAGAATCTCTGAAAGAACTTTTTCCTAAAAAAATTTGGAGTGAAATAAATCCTATCCTTGTAAGATTTGGAAAAACTCACACTTCTAAAATTAAAAAAAATGACTTGTTAGATAAAATAAAAAAAATAAGATGAAAAAGTTAATCAAAGAAATTGAAAATCTTAGAAATTCTAAAATTAAAAAAGAGATTGATATGCGTTCAAAAGAATTTGAAAAAATAGGTTCTTCTGGGTCAAATGAAATTTTCAAAGAACTTTGTTTTTGTCTTATGACAGCAAACTTTTCAGCTCAAGGAGGGATAAAAATCCAAAAAGAAATAGGAAATGAGTTTTTAACATTAAATGAAAAAAAGCTTTCACAAAAATTAACCTCACTTGGTCATAGATTTCCAAATACAAGAGCTAAATATATAGTTGAATCACGTTCCAAAAAAGATGATTTGATCGCATTACTAATAAAAATTCAAGACGATCTTATTTTAAGAGAATGGGTTGTGAAAAATATTAAGGGTCTCGGAATGAAAGAAGCAAGCCACTTCTTGAGAAATATTGGTTATAAAAATCTTGCGATAATTGATTTCCATATCATTGACTTGCTTGTAAGATATGGATTAATTGAAAAACCAAGAAACAAAAGTTTAACCCCAAAAAGATATCTCGAAATTGAAAATGCACTTAAGAAAATAAGTAAAAAAACTGGACTTCACTTAGGAGAACTCGATTTATATTTGTGGTATTTGGAAACAGGGAAAATTCTGAAATAACTAACGGCCTCTTGAAGTTGAATTATATCCTACCTGAGCATTTCTACTCTCTTTAGTAGATTTTGGCTTTGCAACATGTTTCATAGATTTAGTACTATCTTTTTCGATTTGCTCTTGTGCTACTTTGGAAGTTTCTTCTTTTTCTTCTTCTTCAATTTTTTCTTCCGTACTCTCCTCTTTCGAATCTTCCTTAGAATCTTTTTTACCCTTTATACTTTCCTTTGCTTTTTCCATCAAAGTTTTTTGTTTTTCTGCATCTATCTTGGCTTTTATTTCACCTTTTTCTTCTCTTAATTTTTTAAACTTTAATTTAGAAGGCAAATCTGTCGCATAAACCCTCACAATATCTCCTTCTTTTACTGCTTTGACTTTAACTTTGTAAATTGGTTTTTTTATTCCTTTTATCCAAAGTTGTTCGTTCAAATAAGAATCAATTTTTATTTTGTTTAAATCCCTATCTCTAATCTTCATATGTTTAACTAGAAATTCCTTTACTGTTTTAACTGCCTTAGGAGTTTTTTTATAACTAGGACTTGGCCTACATTTTTCTCTTAAGGGAATCACGTATTCTTTTTCAACCTTTATTGATTTTTTTATTTCTTTTTCTGCCATTTTCTTATCCGAAATGAGATTTTCTTCTTATTCCTGGTTTAATATGAAGTTTAGTTCTTCTCCATGATCTTTTTTCATGAGTTATAACAGAAGGGTGGATTCTTTTTCCAGGTCCAAATTTTCTTAAAACTGCCCAAACTGGAGCCCATTTAGTTTGCTTTCCTTTAGTTGTTAACTTTTCTTTTTTCCTCTTGTATTTAATTCCCATTTTATTTTATTGCCTCCAAGAAATCTTTTCCTTTTTTGGTTAATTGTCTACCTGGTTTTTTACTTCTAACGTCTCTTATATCTTTAGCAATTTCTGTGAAACCAGCTTTATCAGATTGTTGTAAGATTGTTCTAATTATTTTTCCACCTGCTTTTCTAAATTCTTCTGGCTTGAATCCCCTGTTTTTTTTAGAACCATATTTTGTTCTTAGTTTGCTGACTCCAACAATTTTCTTTTTGTAAATTTGTCTTAAAATACTTGCAGCTCTTTTATGCCAGAAATCTAAATCATCGATTGGTCTTTCTTTACTTGGACCAGATTTTACTAATTTTGCCCAATCTGGTTCTTTGAATTCTGGAATTTTTTTCAAAGCCTCTGCTAACTTTAAATTATACTCTTGAGCATTTATTTCAAATACACTTGTCATTTTAGTTTAGCTTTCCTTTCGGAAATAAATTGAACCGAAGTTCATTTAACTTAAAAGTATTCAGAAATCTTGGTTTATAAACTATTCTCTTTTTTCCCACTTTCGAAATCTGTTTGCTTGTTATTATAAGCTTCACAAAAAAAAGTGTAAATTGAGTTAAAGTCCGTATTTTTCTTTTTACGATTAATTTCGTAAATCATTTCTGATGGAATTAAGACAGTCAAAATATCTTTGCTTCTATTTTTCATTAAAGCTATATTTTTAAGTTATCTGCGTGGAATCCAACATTTTGTTTCTACCCCTTCCACAAAAAAATAATATTCCCCAGGGATTTCTGGATTATCTTCTAATTTTAAATTTTCTTTTTTGTAACAAAAATGCTTACTAAAGAGTAGATCCAAATGGTGTTTAGCATATAATGAATAAAAAAATAGGTTTAAAAAGCTTATTGATTTTGATTATCAATAAGATGAGACAAAGAAAGACCAAACAAGCCGAGTTAATAAAAAATGAAATGAAAAATTTTAGTAATTTTTTCGATGCACAAACACTTCACAAAGAAATTATAAAAAAAGATACAACAATCGGAATTGCAACAATTTATCGATTTTTAAAAGATTTTCAAAACGAAGGAAAACTTCATTCTTATCTTTGTAATAGAAGAGCAATATATTCGACAAATAAAGAGAATCATTGTCATTTTACTTGTAAAATTTGCAAAAAAACAAAACACTTAGATATAAAAAAAGTAGATTTTTTAAAAAGTGGGATAGTTGAAGAAGTTTGCCATTTTCAAATTGACTTAACTGGCATTTGTCAAGACTGTCTAAAAAAATAAAATGAAAAAAACAAATTATGGATCTTATCTTTCTGGAAATCTTCCAATGGGCTGTCAAATGTGTGTAAAGGGAAAAAAATTAGTTCTTTTTGTTACGGGATTATGTTCAAGAGGTTGCGATTTTTGTCCACTTTCCAAAATGAGAAAAAATGTAGACAAAATTTATGCAAATGAAAGACCAGTAAAGATTATAACTGACTTGGTAAAAGAAGTAGAAAATTCAGGTGCAAAAGGGTGTTCATTAACTGGAGGAGATCCTCTTTTAAAACTAGCAAGAACGAAAAAGTTAGGAAAAGCATTAAAGAAAAAATTTGGAAAAAAATTTCACATTCATATTTATCTTTCAACAAAGCTAGTAAATGAAAAAAACTTAAAAGTACTTTCAGAATTTGTAGATGAAGTAAGATTTCATCCAGATTTAACTAAAAATATTTCTGAAGAAATAGAAAAAATAAAGCTTGCCAAAAAGTTTTGGAAAAAAGAAAATATTGGAATTGAAATCCCTTGCTTTCCAGATAAAATAGAAGAGATTTATAATTTTATTATTAAGATTAAAGATGAAATCTCTTTTTTAAATTTAAATGAACTAGAGGTAGGAGAAGTCTTGGGTGCTTTAATGTTAAAAAGGTACAAATTAAATAAAGGGGGATATACTGTAAAGGAATCCATTTCTTCCGGGAAAAATTTGATAAAAAGATTAGAAAAGGAGAAATTAAAAATAGATATTCATCTTTGCACTTCAAAATTGAAAAATTGGTCTCAATATGAAAATAGATTAAAAAATTATAAAATTATTCCATTTTCAAAAAAAACCGGTGAAGGAACAGTAGTTTATTTTTCAACTAAAAAATCGAACAAAAAATTTCTTTCCTCAACTGATTTCTTTTTAGACAAAGAGAAGGACCAATTAATTTTAAATCCAAAAAAAGTATTAAACTTAACAAGTAAATTTGAAGTTTACAAAATTGAGGAATATCCTACATTTGATAGAGAAGAAGTTCTTAAGGAGAATTTTTCATGAATTTACTGAATAATTTTTTGGAAGTTTGGAATTTCTAATCTAGATAATTCAATTAAGTTTTTATCTAGTTTTTTATAAATGGATTTGCAATATAAAAAAATATCTTTTCTAACTTTTTTATTCAAAATTTTTTCTTTTATTAAGGCATACTTTTCTTGTTTTAATAAATCAAAAATTTCTTTTTTATTTCCCCCTTCTTTCATAAAAACAATTTCAGGAAATCGGTTAGAATTGTTTTTTAAATCTCCTAATGGTTCATGATGGAGATTAAAATAGTCTTCGAAATCATCAAGGATTTGCCTAATCATTCCAATTCTTTCGGCATTTTTACTTAAAGTTCTATTTATTCTTCCGTTCCCAAAAATTTGTCCAATTTCTAAACCCCTCTTTATCTGACCCCCCGTAAAAAGTTTTATCATTTTAAAATATCTCTTTTCGAGCATTTTATCATATTTGTGAAAGTGAGAATTTATTTGGTCAATTTTTTGGCCTTCTTTAATTTCACTTAAAAATTTTTCGAATATCTCCAAAACTTTCTCTTTTTTTTTCAAATCAAACTCTTTAATTAAAATTTTTAAATTGTCTTTAGCCTTTTTTTCAATTTTTTTAGCTTCAATTTTGGCCTCTTTAATGCCAATTTTAAGATACAAACATTTTTTTCCATTTCTTTTTTTAGACTTATCCAAGAGATCATCAATTATTAAAATAGAATCATCAATTTGTGAAAGGTTCATCATTAATTTAACTTGATTTATGGATGGATCTTTTTTAGATGAAAAAAGATAGCCCAAATAGATGTAATATCCAAATGATTTCTTTTTAGGTTGTAACATTTTAATCTCAATGTTCAGAACAATTTAAAAGTTTGTTTTATATCTCTTTCCCATGAAGCTTTCAATAGAAAAAATAAAAAATTCGAAATCAATAAAAGAATTATTAGAATTTTCTATAATTAATATCGATAAACCAGCCGGTCCGACAAGTTTTAATGTTTCGGATTTTGTTAGAAAAAGTCTTGGTTTAAGAAAAACTTCCCACTTTGGAACTCTTGACCCCAAAGTAACTGGTGTTTTGCCCATTGCATTAAATCGAGCTTGCAAATTGACAGGGTATTTTCTTGGAGAGAATAAAAATTATCTTGGAATTGCAAGATTTCATGAGGAAGTTTCTTTAAAAAAAATTGGAAGTGTGATAAAAGAGAAATTTTCTGGAATAATCATTCAAATGCCTCCAGTAAGATCAAGAGTAAAAAGGGCAGAGAGAGAAAGAGAAATCCATTCCTTTAAACTTTTAGAAAGCGATGGAAAAGATGTATTATTCTCTGCAAGAGTGCAAGGAGGAACATACATAAGAAAATTAATTGATGATCTTGGAAAAGAATTGGGGATTGGTGCGCATATGCTGGAATTAAGAAGAACAGAAGCAGGAATTTTCTCCGAAGAGGATAAGAATTATCCTTCTGTAAACTTGTATGATTTTGAAAAAGCAGTTCAAGAGTACCAAGGAGGAAATGAAACTCTTTTAAGAGAAATCCTAATCCCCGGGGAGATAATTTTTGAACTTATTGAACCAGTTTTTATTGGGGAGTCAAATCTCAAAAGAATTTACACTGGTAAGCCAATTCATTATGAAGATCTCCTTAAAAAACAAAATTTTGAAAAAGGAAAAGTTATCTCAATTTTTTCAAAGGAAGAGTTTATTGGAATTTACAAAGTTGTGGATGATGTCGAAGTTTTTGCTAAAGGTGAATTTGTCATGCAACCTCTTTTCGAGAAAGAAAAATCTTAATGATCAAAGAAAGAATCAAAATTCCTCCGATAATAGTTGCAATAAGAAGATCATTCCTAATTTTTTTCATTTTAGAAGGTTCATTATTTAAATCCAATTTTTGATTAAAAGTATGATTCTCTTCAGTGGAATAGATTGTTTCGTTTACGAATAAATCATTAGAAGTATTACTCGGTAATTTTTCTTGATTGTTTAATTGAATTTCACGATAATTTAATTCTTCATCTACGATAAATGGCGCAAGAGATCCTGCGTACACATGGGGTTTTTTTAAAAAATTGGCAAGTTCTAATTTATGTACAGTATAATCTACTTGAAATGTAACGGTGTTTATCGGCAAAATATAAAGCGTTTTTCCTAAAGATGAAGAGTGTAAGTATTTTACGATTTCAAGATAAAAAAAATCGCTAGAAATTCCATCAGCTTCAGGAATGTAATTCATAGATAAAGGCAAATTTAAAATAACATATTTATTTTTAGAATGGATTAAGTCTATTGCGCCTTTTAAGAATGCATTATAGTTTTGATCGCCGTATGGTTTATTTATTTTTTTATTAAAATAATATTTTGGCGAATCAGGATTATAATCCGGAAAATTTTGATAGTCATTTCTATCTAAAAAAATTCCGTTCGCTTCATACGTATCTAAAACTCCAGATAAATCTTGAAGGATATGTTCTTTCCATGCACCTTCCCGTAAACTCATGACATAAAGTTGGTCATAAGGAATTCCTTCTGTCCAGTATCCTTTCGAATAATTTCCCTGTTCATCAATCATAATATAACCTTTATATGATTTAAGTGCTTGATCATGTTGCATTTCTGCAGCATTAAAATACAAAAAAACACTCATTCCATTATCTTGAAATCTTCTAATTAAATTATTTAGTTTTTCAACATCTAACGGATTCCCATAATAATCAGTCCAATTTCCCGATGAAGAATAAACTCCATAATTTGGCGCCCAACCATGTATTTGAATAAACTTATAATTATTTAATTTTAATGTTGCAATCTCTTCATCCGTAATATTTCTTGGAAATGTGATATACCATTTACCATCTATTGCTAAAGGAGATGAAGAAACATACTCAAATGCTTTTTTCTTTGCTACACTCAATTCTTTATCTAAAGAGATTGTAAGTTTTATAGTTTGTTTATTATTTTTACTATCAAAATATAATATACTTGAAAAATAGGAAAGAGGAACATCGGCTTCTTTGTATATTGAAAAACCGACATTTCCCGCCATAGGATAATTATTAAGTATAAGTATTCCTGAATTAGTGTTATTAATATAAATATAATCCGGTCCTCCTAAAAATTGATTTAGTACAACACCCTCATTTTCGATTTCAGCATATTTCTTAGAGGACACTTCAATTTTATCATACTCTCCAATAATTTTTATTAATGGAGAAACGTCATAATCGCTTACTATAGATTCATTTAATCCGAAAAAAACTCTTGTTTCAAAATCATTAACAACGGAATTTCCAGTATATAAAATTTCTGTAGTCCAATGCAAATTTGTATCTGTAATTTGATAAATATACTTTATAGAGAAATCTCCCTCCTCTTTTAAAAAAATAATCTCTGTAGCGGTTTTTGCGACTAAATCTGCTTTTGATGTAGAGGGTTTGTTATAGTCTTCATGCCAAATCTTATTTGTATAATATGCAAATCCTGACGGTTTATCTAAATAATTTATTCCAGTAGTTTTATCGATTATCCCAATTAATAAGCCTGTATCGTCATCGATTTGAAAAATTGCATCTTCGTTAGTTAAAAGTGAAGCAGTTTGCGCGTAAACAAATGAAAGATTGAGGGTCATAAATAAAAATAAAATGAAAAATTTATTTATCATAAAAAGAATATTAAAGAGATCTTTAAAAATTAAATGATTCTGGGTAATTGAGAAAAATATATATACCTTAAATTCCATTTCAAATTATGCCTAAAGAGGGAAAATTATTTAAGATGGTGAACCCCTTCAAGTTAAAGGTTTTATTCCCAATTTTTTGTTTATCTCTTTTGCCTAGTTGTTATACCCATATTGAAACTTCTTCAAGAGTGCCACCTTCAATGAAAGAAAAAATTCCAGCTTATGGAGATTTAGATCGGGATGGAATTCCAAACATTTACGATCCAAATCCTTATATTTATAATTATCACCCCAAGTCGAATGGCATCTGGTTTAATTTTTATTATTTTCCATTACGTCCTTATCATAAGTTTTCTCCACCCTGGGAAAATTTCCATCATCCAAAACCTCATTTTAATACAGTGCCCGTTGTTCCAAAAGAAAAAATGAACAATGAAAGAACAAGAATTAGAAATGATGATGGTAATCGAAATAATAAAAATCGTGGTGTTCAAAAGGGAAACTCAAATCAACATCAAGGAAAAATAAAGACTAGGTAAGCTTATTAATTTCAAATTCTATTTCTTTTTATGAGACATTTTATTTATTTTTCAAGTTCAGCCGCAACTTCAGGAAAAGCTTTAAGTGATGGAAATCTTATGAAAGCTGGAAGAATGGATATTGCGATTCATTCTTTTATTCAAGGAGTTTTTTTATCCCATGGATTTAGAAAAGATGTGACCTTTCATTTTGTATTTTATGGGATGCCAGATCCTCCGAAACACATAGAAATAACTGTAACAGATGATCTTGAAATTTCAAAAAAAGATGTCGGGACTTTAATCAAAAAAATTTTATATAAATCGGGAGGAGAGAAAAAAACAGAAGTTTTTCCAGGTTGTTTCGTTGAGAAAAAGAGTTTTTTAAAAATTGTGGAAGAACTTCTTGAAAAAGATATAGAATGTTTCATTTTAGAAAAGGGTGGGGACTTTATAAGGGATATAAAAATTTCAAATGAGTGTTGCTTCATATTAGGAGATCATGATGGGCTTCCAAAAAAAGAAATTAAAAGATTAAAAAAATCTCTGAGTCCAATTTCAATTGGTCCAAAGATGTATTTTGCTTCCCAAACAGTGGCAGTAGTAAATAATGAATTGGACGTGAGAGGAATTTAAAGGATAAATTATTAAATCCAAAGTTGATTGAATTTTATGAACATTCGAGGGATAGAATTTCTTAGAAGATTAAAGCTACCTGTTCCAAGGAAAGAAATAATTTCAAGGGATCTCTCAAAGATTGACCTAGAAGAATTATATCTTGGAGCGCAAAGAGGAGCAACAATTATTGCATTTGATTATTCAGAGAAGATTAATCAAAATCTTATTTTTGAAAAAAATGTAAGAGAATATAAAATTAAAAAAAAAGAATATTTTTTAGTTTTAGAAAATTTGATCGAAAAATTGTCTAAGGAAGGGGTTGAAAAGCAAAATATGATTTTTTTAACTCATCAAACGTATGTCCCTCAAGAAATTTCTCTTTCTAGAAGAATTAGTTTGGATATCAATGAGGAATCTTCTGGAAGGATAATAATTGAAATGATTAAATCCTTGAGAAAAGCAAATTCTAACTTTAATCCAGACTTTGTCTATCAATGCCCAATCATTGGAGGGCGGGTCTTCCGTTCAGAGGGTCAAATCAATCGAAAAAATTTAGAGATTAGACAAAATTTAATTTCTAGACTAATCAGTGATATCTCTAAGATACCAGGAAATCCTTATGCAGATTTTGAGGTGTACTCCGATACTGGAGAATTGTTTTATCATGATCTTTTTTTAAATCTCAAAAAATGCAATTTAGAAAGCTTTTTTTAATGATTCTAAATAAACCGATTTCTAGTTCCAAAAAATACACAATAAGAAATAAAAACCATCATTTGGTTATAATTATATGAAAAAGTCTATTCGTCTTTATATTTCTGGATTAGTTCAGGGAATTTTCTTCAGAAGTTTTATAAAAGAAAATGCTGAAAAGTTAAACATAAAGGGGTTTGTAAGGAATCTTGAAGATGGAAGAGTTGAAGTTTTTATTGAAGGAAATTTTGAGGATGTTGTGAAAATGGTGGAGCTTTGTAAAAAAGGTCCGAAGCATTCAGAAATAAAAAAAGTAGAAGAAAAATCTGAACGTTTTCAAGATTTAAAATCATTTAAAGTTTTACACATTTAGGAAGAAGGAGATGATATACACAAATTCAGATGGGGGTGCAAGGGGAAATCCAGGTCCAGCAGCAATAGGTTTAATTGTAAGAGATGGGGAAAAAGTTTTAGAAGAATTTTCTGAAGTTCTCAAAAAACCAACTACAAATAATTTTGTAGAATATATGGCCCTCATCAAAGCACTTGAAGTTGCTTCAAAATATACTCAAGGAGAAATCACATGCATCTTAGATTCTGAGCTTGTCGTAAAGCAACTTCTTGGGGAATACAGTGTAAAAAATCCTGCACTTATGAAACTTTTTTTGGAAGTTCAACAAATTCAAAATAGATTTGATAAAATCACTTACAAACATGTCAGACGAGATGATCCTCATCAAAAGCATGCAGATTATCTTCTAAACCAAAAGTTAGATGAAACGTTTGGAAAGAAGAAAGAGAAACACCCACTTTCTTGCAACAATCTTTAAAAAAGAATTGGCATTTTCTTTCCGATGAAGTTTGAAATAAAAAATATTAAATATCCTCTTTCTGGATGGAAAATTCATATTTACGGAGAGAATGAAAAAGATTCAAGATTAGTTTATTCTTCAATCAAAGATTTGATCCTTCAAAATAATCTCAGTTGTAAAATTGCCTTGCAAACTTTTTTTGAAGTTACTCACAAGCAAAAGCAAGAAGGGAAAGCGGTAACAGTTTATTTTCCTCCAGAAGTTATTTCTGAAAATAAACTTGAAAAGATTATCCAAGGTCTAAAAAAAGATCTTGAAAAAATTAATTATAAAAAAGATAAACAAATTTTTGGAGATAAAAAATTATCTGATTCTATTTATTACCGGTATGAATTGAATATCCCCTTGATCAAAGAAGGCTTTGGTGAAAGGGCATTTGATGTGCACTATAGAAAAAGTGAGGGTAATTATAACATTGAATATAATCCAGATCCATTCGAATCAATAAAAATATAAACCATTTCTTCCAAATATTCTAATGGGACGTGAAGAGCAAATAATTGAGGAAAGAATAAAAAAAATAGATGAATTACGAAAATCTGGAATTAATCCGTATGCTCATAAATTCTCTTTAGAAGAAAAAAGAAATTTGTCAAGAGACATAAAAGAAAAATATTCTAAACTCGATAAAGATGAGAAGTCAAAATCTTTAGAGGTTGTTGCAGGAAGGGTTATGACAAAACGGGATTTTGGTAAAATTTCTTTTGTAACACTTCAAGATTTAGGGGGAAATATCCAACTTGTATTTCAAGACAAATTAACACCTGAAACGGCAATTGAACTTTTCAAGAAAATAGATTCCGGAGATATTGTCGGAGCAAAGGGAAATCCTATGAAAACAAAAACAGGAGAGGTTTCTATTCTTGTAAAAGAATTTTTCATTTTGACAAAATCAGTTCTTCCGTTGCCAGATAAACATAAAGGATTAAAAGATGAAGATGAACGTTTAAGAAAAAGGTATTTAGATATAATTATGGACGAAAATGTAAAAGAACTTTTCATAAAAAAACAAATTTTCTGGTCCACAATTAGAAATTTTTTAATTAAAAAAGAATTTTTGGAAATTGAAACTCCGATTTTAGAAAGTTCAGCTGGAGGAGCAGCAGCGACACCATTTAAAACTCATCACAATGCACTTGATTTAGATGTTTATTTAAGAATTTCAATGGGAGAACTTTGGCAAAAGAAACTTCTCGTGGCAGGATACGAGAAAACTTTTGAAATAGGAAGACAATTTAGAAACGAAGGAATGGACGCTGAACATTTGCAAGATTATTCACAAATGGAATTTTATTGGGGTTATGCAAATTATGAAGACGGAATGAAACTTGTTGAAGAAATGTACAAGCTTATTGCAAAAGAAGTTCTAGGCACATTGAAATTTGAAAGAGGTGGGCACAAAATTGATCTTTCTAAAAAATGGGTTCAGTATGACTTTGAAAGTTTGATAAAAGAAAAAACTGGAATTGACATTTACAAAGTAGGAAAGACAGAAATTTCAAAAAAATTAAAAGAATTAAATTTAGAATTTGATTCTAATCTCGAAAAATGGAGAATGGTTGATTTGCTTTGGAAGTTTTGTAGAAAACAGCTTTCTGGACCAGGATTTTTAGTTGGACAACCTGTTGAGCTTACACCGTTGGCAAAGAGAAAAGAAGATGATAAAAGAAAAGTTGAGCAGTTTCAAGTAATTTTAGCTGGAAGTGAAGTTGGAAATGGATATTCGGAATTGAATGATCCCTTAGATCAGGAAGAGCGATTAATTGAACAAAAAAAGCTAGGAGAAAAAGGAGATTCCGAAGCAATGGAACATGATACAGGATTTATAGAAGCCCTTAAGTATGGAATGCCCCCTGCATGTGGATTTGGAGTTTCAGAAAGACTTTTTAGTTTCTTAATGAATAAACCAATTAGGGAATGTGTAATTTTTCCTTTAATGAAACCTGAGAAAGAATAAAATCTTTAAGCTTGTCCAGTTTCGCTAAACTTCTTCATAAGTTTTTCAACAATCACTTGAGGAGCGAAACCTTTTCTGCTGCAGTTTTTTATGAATTCGTCATAGATTTTTCTATCAATGGTATAATCTATTTTCATTTTCTGAGCGCCAGGAGGTGTTGCTGCCATGAAAGATATAAAGAAGTTTAGTATATAAACTTGAGTACTTTTTTTAGAAATTAATTTAAACTTCTAAGTTTTGTTTACCTAATGAAAATTCCTATAACCCGTTCGGAAGCAATCGAACTTCTAAAATCTCAAAATCCAGAGACTTTTGATTTTATTCATTATTTGATGTCTGAAGCGGTGATGAAGGAAGTTGCAAAAAAACTTGGAGAAGATGTTGAGTCTTATGGAATGCTTGGTCTTTTACATGATATCGATTGGTCAATCACAAAAACCAATTTAAGTACCCACTTATCGAAAGCTCCAGGAATTTTAAAAGAAAAAGGATTTGACGAAGAATTCATTAAAACAATTGTATCCCATGGTTATGGTTTTGAAGAAATTCCAAGTTTAAACGAGAAAAAAAGAGCAACAAAAGCTGAGCATATACTTGCAGCTTGTGAAACCTTGACAGGTTTAATTTATGCTTACGCGCTCATGAGGGGAAAAAAGATTTTAGGGATGGAGATAAAAGGTCTAAAGAAAAAATTCAAAGACAAGGCTTTTGCTGCAGGATGCAGAAGGGACATAATACTGGAAATAGAGGAAGCGGGACTAACTTTGGATGAATTATTCGAGGCTGCAATCGAAGGAATTAAAAACATTAAGCACGATATAGGTTTAGAATAAAATGGTACTAATTGTTAAATCGAACATAAAGAAGGTTGTAAGTGACTTACAAAAAGGTGACGAAGAAGTAACTTCTGTTGCCGAGGAAGTCGGAACTGCTCTGGAAATAAGGGTTGAAGAAATGCTTGAAAGAGCAATCAAAAGAGCGAAAGAAAACAAAAGAAGAACTTTACAGGCAAGAGATTTATAACCTTCAAATCAAAATCATTTGTAAAGTATATAATGAAAAGTATACTTTAGATTATATCTTTTTAATTAATATGCTTTGTAAAATATAAGTTCTAGTATACAGATAGATAATTTTCTAACAATCTTTTAATAGTTCTAAATTGTTTCATAGTCATGGAAAGAATAGACAAAAATGCTAAAGAAAAATTTATGAAAGAAGTTGAAAAAGCAAATAGCGAAGAGTATGAAACAGAATGGAAGGAAGGGTATCCCATCTCAAAAAAGAAAAGTGAAGTTAAAAAAGGTCGAACTTCTAGGGCGAAAGGAGCAAGATTTGAATTAAGAGTGAGGCATGATTTGGAAAGCAAAGGAAGAATTGTTGACAAATGGAATAATAATATTGATTTAGAAGAGGGAAATTTAATCATTGCTAAAAGAAAATACAATCCTTTTTCAAAAGTTATGACTCTTGGAACAGGTTTTCCAGATTTTATTTCAATAAAGCATGTCCACGACGGATTGTATAGTGTAATAGGGGTAGAAGTAAAAGTGAATGGAATTCTTTCCAAAATAGAGAAGGAAAAATGTGTGTGGTATTTAGAGAAAGGAATTTTTTCGGAGATTTGGATTGCACAAGAAAAAAAAGATGGAAGAAAGATCGGAATAGAGTATGTTGATTTCAAAGAAAGATATATGGAATAAATTCCAACAAAATTTAAAAATTACATTCTTTTACTATGAAGATGAAATTACTTCTTTTTGCATTTGCATTTATATTATT